>DAOUCS010000056.1:0-18951 GCA_034431815.1 Dehalococcoidia bacterium | reverse complement strand
GCTTCCCGACGCGCGCTCCTCGATGCCGGTCGGAGGTTGGCCCTCAGGCTGCCCGACCGCCGAACCTGAGGAATCAGTGGACGGCGGAGCGGAATTCGCCTCCGGCGGTGCAGCTGCGAAGACGTTTGGGCCTCCGGGCGTTGGGCGAAGGGCAATCTCCCAGGCGTCGGGCCCTGAGAGCTCGAAGGCGCGCCGGGCGAGCGCCTCGCCCTTCGCCGGTGCCTCGGGTGGCTCCGGCCACAGCGACGTGTCGTCGCCGTAGGCGACGGCGTCGGCGAGCGTGCCGTCCGGAGCGACGAGGCGGACGACGTCGCCCGCGTTGTTGAGCCCGCCGCCGATGCGGCTTGTGAGCCGGATGACGGGGACGCCGTCGGGCAGAATTGCCTTCGCCGCGGCTACGACGACGTAGGAGCCGGGCTCCAAGCGATACGACGGGAGCTTCGCGAGCGACCGGGCGTCGCCTAGCTGCCAGCCGCCCAGGTCGACAGCCTCCGTCCCGGCGTTGTAGAGCTCGACCCATTCGTAGTCGTTCGCGGAGCTCTCAGCTTCGGGTGCGGGGAGGATTTCCGAGAGGCGGACGGCGGCACCGGACGACACGGCTCCAGCCACCTGGTCTTCGGCCGCCCCCTGTGCGGCCGGGCTGTTGCCGCTCGGTGCGCGTGTTGCGGGGTTCGGGGGCGGAGTTGGGCGTTCGTCGGTGGCCTTGAAGGCGACGTCGTCGAAGGAGGCTGAGACGGGGTCGGCGGAGTTGGGGCGGAGCATGAGGCGGACGCGGGCGGAGCGGGCGTCTGGGGGAGCCTGGATGGGTCCGGTGTGGAGGAGGGTCCAGGAGGGTGAGGAGGTGGCGGCGCTGTCGTGGTGGGCGAGGGCGGTTCCGGAGCCGTCGTCGGAGAGGTACCAGGAGATGCGGAGGAAGGCTTCGCCGGGGCCGTCGACGCGTGCGTAGGCGGAGGCGGCGTACCAGGCGCTGCCTTGGATGGGGAGGGTTTGGAAGAGCCATTTGGTGCTGGAGGTGGAGGAGGAGAGGAGGGCGGCGAAGGAGCCGGAGCGCGCGTTGGTGGTGAGGGAGAGGGTGCCGCCGTACTTGGACCAGGCCACGGGGAGGCCGTCCGAGACTGTCTCGAAGCCGCCGTTCTGGAGGAGGCCGCCTTCCTGCGAAACGGGTGCTTCGCCGGAACCGGTGTCGGATGAAGACGTGGCAATGTTCGCCGTTTGGGATGCAAAGAGCACCCCGAAGCACGTCAGCGTGGCGATGAACGTCGCGGCCCGCTCCAGTGCCGCCACGTGGCCCCCTCCTCACCAGCGAGCTCTCACCTCGCGAGAAGCGGCGCGCCCGAGAGGTGGGCGCCGCCGTCGACGAGGAGGATCTCGCCCGTGATGTGCCGCGCACCTTCGATGAGCCAGACGATGGCCTCGGCAATGTCCTCGGGGCTCGCGACGCGGCGGAGCGCCGCGCTCCGTTCCTGGGCTGCCTTGGCCGCCTCATAGCCGGCCTCCCCCAGCCCCTGCCGGAGCCACCGCCCTTCGATGAAGCCCGGACACACCGTGTTCACGCGGACTTCGGGCCCGAGGACGCGGGCGAGCGCGAGGGTCATCGTGTTGAGCGCTCCCTTCGAGGCTACATAAGCGATGGAGCTGCCGATGCCCATGACGCCGGCGATGGAGGAGACGTTTACGATGGCGCCCCGCCCGGCTGCCTTCATGTGGGGCGCCACGGCGCGGGTCATCTGGAAGACGCCGACGACGTTTACGGCGTAAATCCGGAGAAAATCCTCGGCGGAGAGCCCCTCGAGGTTCGCGTGATCGACGAACTTCGTGGTGCCGGCGTTGTTCACCAGGGCATCGATGCGGCCCCACTTCCCCAACGTCTCCGCCGCCATGCGCCGGCAGTCCGCATCGTTGGCGACGTCGGCCTGGCAGAGGAGGGTGTCGGCGCCGAGCGCGCGGCAGGCGGCCTCCGTTTCCCGGGCCTCCGCCTCGGATTTGGTGTAGTTGATGACAACGTTCCAGCCCCGTTCGGCGAGCATGCGTACTGTGGCGGCGCCCACCCCGGTCGCCGAGCCGGTGACGATAGCCACGCGTCCGCGTTCGGTCATCGGGCCTTCGGTCTCCTTCCGTCGCAGCCGAGAGTCCTTCGCGGGGACTCTAGCCGGCCCCGACGTCCGCTGCAATACCCCTTTGGCTTCGGAGGGAGCCCGTTTGCCGGTCCTGCGCTATCGTGGGGTCATCCTGCAAGCCCACGACGGTGGGGGTTCGCCGTGCCCGCTCCCGACCTCGAAACGGTGGTTTCGCTCGCCAAGCGCCGGGGCTTCGTGTTCCCGTCGGCCGAAATCTACGGCGGGTTCGCCAACACGTACGACTACGGTCCGCTCGGTGTCGAACTGAAGCGGAACGTGCGCGAGGCCTGGTGGCGCAGTATGGTCCTCGAGCGCGACGACGTCGTCGGGATGGATGGCGCGCTCATCACGAACCCGAAGGTCTGGGAAGCGAGCGGCCACGTCGCGAACTTCAACGACCCGCTCGTCGACTGCAAGCGGTGCAAGCAGCGTTTCCGTGTCGACCACCTGGAGGAAGGCGCCTACGGCCCGGTGAAGCGGGACGCCGCCGGCCGCATCGTGTGTCCCCTCGACGGGGGCGAGCTCACCGAGCCGCGCCTCTTCAACATGATGTTCAAGACGCATGTCGGGCCCGTCGAGGACGAGGCAAGCATCGCCTACCTCCCGCCGGAGACAGCCCAGGCGATGTTCATCAACTTCGTCAACGTCCAGCAGTCAATGCGACTGAAGCTCCCCTTCGGGATCGCGCAGACGAGGGTGAGCTTCCGCAACGAGATCACCCCCGGCCGGTTCATCTTCCGCACGCTCGAGTTCGAGCAGATGGAAATGGAGTACTTCTGCAAGCCGGAAACCGCCGAAGGCTGGTACCGGTACTGGATCGAGGAGCGGCTGCGGTGGTACGTCGAGGTGCTCGGCATTTCGCCCCAGCGGCTGCGGCTTCGCGAGCACTCGAAGGAGGAGCTCGCCCACTACAGCGCCGGCACCACCGACATCGAATACGAGTTCCCCTGGGGCTGGGGCGAACTCGAAGGCATCGCGAACCGGACGGACTACGACCTCAAGGCCCACGCTCAGTACAGCGGCGTGTCGCTCACCTACTTCGACGAGGAGAGCGGGCAGCACATCGTTCCCTACGTCATCGAACCGGCCGCCGGGCTGACCCGTACGCTCGCGGTGCTCCTGCTCGAGTGCTACACGGTGGAACCGGACGAAAAGGGCGATCCGCGGGTGGTGATGAAGTTCCGCCCAAATGTTGCCCCCATCAAGGTGGCGGTGCTGCCGTTGTCGAAGAACGAGCAGCTTCGCCCGCTAGCCCGGAAGGTGTTCGACCTGGTCCGGCCGCACTGGATGGCGCAGTACGACGACGCCCAGTCGATCGGGCGGCGCTACCGCCGCCAGGACGAAATCGGGACGCCGTACTGCGTCACGATCGATTTCGAGTCGCTCCGGGACGACGCGGTAACCATCCGCGATCGGGACACCCAGGCCCAGGTTCGCGTGCCCATCGCCAACCTGCTCGATGCCCTGCGCGAACGGCTAGGCATCTGCGAACCTGCCCCGGGGCCGCGGCGCGACTGACGTGTCCGCGTTTCCGCCGTCCGCTCCTACTGAGCAGCGGCCCGGCAGCGCAGCGCCCGCTCGGCTTCGTCGATGGCCTCGTGGAGGAGCCGGCGAAGGGGCGGCATCGACTCGGGGACCTCGGCGAGGAGCGCCTTCGCCCGCTCGGCCACGCCGTCCTCCACGCGGTAGGCCGGGAAGAGCTGCTGGAAGTAGGCGCGGGCGTACTCCAGGGTCTTCGTCTCGAATATGCCGCGCACGGCCCCGAAGAAGCGCTCGACGTACGGCTCGAGGAGCTCGCGCTGGTGCCACCAGTTGAAGCCGCTCATGGCGGCAACGGTGAGATACAGCGAGCCGTAGCCGTCGCCCTGGAACTTCTCCCAGGCCTCGGCCTTCACCGCGGCGTCGGGGCGGGAAACGAGCGTCCGCAGCCGGGCGCGCTGGCCCCGGTCGGAGGGGTCGCGCTGCAGCTCCGCTTCGAGGTGGTCGTCGGCCCCGGGCAGACCGTGGGCCATCCACTTGGTGACGAACGTCCAGCGCATCTCCTGGTCGAGGGTGAACCCCTCGATCGTGTGCTTGCCGTCCGCGAGCTCGGCCAAGCGATGCAGGTCATCCGGTGTGGAGGCAGCGGCTACCAGTGCCCGGCCCCAGATGATCTTCTGGTCGCCCGGAGGTGCATCGTGCAGGGCCTGCCACGCCCGCTCGAAAAAGCGGTGCGCCTCCTCCAGCCGCAGACGGTCGGGGACGTAGCGGCCGAGCGCTGCGAGTGCCTGATTCAAGATGGAGTCGGCGAGCTCGGGGAGCGGCTCCCGCGGAGCTTCGTCGAGGACGAGGCGGATGAACCGAAGCGGCGACAACTGGGCGTCCCTGGTCATGTTCCAAAGGGCCGACCAGAGAAGCTGCCGGCTCAGGGTGTCATCGACGTCCCCGATGTGCCGCAGGACGTGCTCGAGCGAGGCCGGGTCGAGGGCGATCTTCGCGTAGGCGAGGTCGTTGTAATTGGGGAGGACGAAGTCGGGCTTCGGAAGCCCTGCCGCCTCGGCGAGCTCGGCCCGTTCCCCGTCGATTTCTGCCGGGACGACCGTCACCTCGTACCCGTCGCGGGTCCGGCGAAACAGGCCGATGTCCAGCCGATGAGGCCGAAGCGTGGGGAACTCCGGTGGCGCCGTCTGGCGCACCTCGAGGCGGCCGATGCGCCCGTCATCGGGCTCCCAATGAACGGAGAGGGTGTTCAGCGAGGGCGTTTCCAGCCACAGATGCGCCCACGCCTTTAGGTCGCGGCCGCTGCCGGCTTCGAGCGCCGCTAGGAATTGACGTAACGTGGCGTTCCCCCACTCGTACTGGCGGAAGTAATGACGCAGGCCCTCGCGGAAAGCGTCGAGGCCGATGTAGGCGGCGAGCTGCTTCAGGACGGAGGCGCCCTTGCCGTAGGTAATCCCGTCGAAGTTGAGGAACGTCTCCTCGGTGTCCCGGACTTCGCCAGCGATCGGGTGTGTAGTCGGGAGCTGGTCCTGGCGGTAGGCCCAGTTCTTGATGGTGGCGTTGAAGTCCTGCCAGGCGGTCTTGAAGCGGGTGGCGCGCTCGAGGGCGAGGTATGCCATGAAGGTGGCGAAGCTCTCGTTCAGCCAGAGGTCGTTCCACCAGCGCATGGTGACCAGGTTCCCGAACCACATGTGGGCCAGCTCGTGGAGGATCGTCTCGGCCCGGCCGCGGCGCTGGCTCTCGGTGGGCGGGTCGCGGAACACCATGTACTCGTTGTGAGTGACGGCGCCGACGTTCTCCATCGCGCCGGCGTTGAATTCGGGAACGAAGATCTGGTCGTACTTGTCGAAGGGGTACGGGTACCCGAAGAAGTCGGTGTAGAAGTCGAAGCCCTGCTTCGTGACTTCGAATACCTCGTCGTGGTCGAGGTACTTCAGCAGGGACTCGCGCACGTAGAGCCCCAGCTCGAGGTCGCCGTGGCGGTCGCGCACCACGCGGTAGGGCCCGGCGACGAGCGCGAAGAGGTAGGTGCTGAACGGGGGCGTCTCCGCGAACTCCCACACGGTGCGGCCGTCTGCCTGCGGTTCTCTGCGGACTGCCCGGGAGTTGGCGATGACCTCCCACTCGCTCGGAACCCGCACGGTGAGCCGGTAGCGCGCCTTGATGTCGGGCTGGTCGAAGCAGGGGAAGAGCCGGTGTGCTTCGAAGGGCTCGAAGTTGGTGTACAGGTACTCCTTCCCGTCTTCCGGGTCGATGAACTGGTGGAACCCGTCTCCCGTGCGGTCGTACTCGTTCTCGTACTCGATCTCGACCGTGTTCTCCGAGCCCAGGGCCTCCTCAGGGAGGTAGATGCGGTAGCCGCGCCGGTCCGGCTCCAGGTCGACCCCGTTTACGGTCAGGCGGAGGATGTCTCGGCCTCGAAAATCGAGGAACACCGGACCGTCGACGGCGGACCGGAAGTCGACGGCGAGGGTGCCGCGGTAGGTGGATGCCTGCGGCTGGATGTCGATCGCGAGCGTGTAGCGGACATCCCGTACGCGGGACGCGCGGTCTTCCGCTTCGGTTTGGGTAAGAACGTCCCGGAACGTCGGTGCCGATGCCGTGCCGGTCATTGGCTCCTCCCCACGGCCGCGCGGGCGCTTCGGGCCATGTTTCGGCAAGGTTGCCCTTCAGGGTAGCTTGCAGGGCGCTCCCGCGGCTACCGCGTCGGAGGGGGTAGAATGCCGCATATCGTTCGGGGAGGGTGAAGGATTGGACTCGTTCGAGGGCACGGTGGCGGTGATTACGGGCGGCGCTAGCGGCATCGGCTTGGCCACCGCCCGGGCGCTCGCACGTGAGGGCGCCGCGGTAGTGCTGGCCGATATCGAAGCGGGCGCGTTGCAGCGCGCCGTCGAGGGGCTCCGTGCAGAGGGCTTCGAAGCGGTCGGGGAGCAGTGCGATGTCGGGGAGCTGCAGGCGGTGCAGACCCTCGCCGAACGAACGTATTCGCGTTTCGGAAAGGTCAACGTGCTCTTCAACAACGCGGGGGTGGCGGTGGCCGGGCCGGTCTGGGAGATGCGCCACGAGGACTGGGAATGGGTCATGCGCGTGAACCTGTGGGGCGTCATTCACGGTGTGGAGGCGTTCCTGCCCCGGATGCTCGCCGGCGGGGCGCCGGGGCACATCGTGAATACGGCGTCCTTTGCCGGGCTTGTCCCGAATGACGGCTTGAGCGTGTACTGCGTGACGAAGTACGGCGTCGTGGCGCTCACGGAGTGCCTCGCCCGCGACCTCCGGGTGACGAACGTCGGCGCCTCGGTGCTCTGTCCGATGCGGGTGGCGACGAACATCGACGCCTCGGAGCGGAACCGGCCGCCGGAGCTCGGCGGGCGGCGCGTTGGTTCTCGGCGCGATGAGGGCCGCGACCTGGTCGGCCGGGTGATCTCGGCCGACGAGGTCGCGCAGCGCGTCCTCGACGGCATCCGGCGGGGGGAGCTTTACATCCACACGCATGCCGAGGCGCGGCCGTTCGTGCGCCGGCGCTTCGAGCGGATCGACCGCGCCTTCGAGGCGCTCGAGGCCGGCGGGGCCTGACCGGCAGGCCGGCGGGCGCGCGGCGCCGAGGTCGTCAGTCCCTCGGATCGCGCAACTGGAGGGCTGGTGCAAGAGTGTACGCGAGGCCGGCACCGACGAGGCCCACGCCGAAGAGGACGGCGGCGATGAGGCTGACGTGGTGCCACGGCATTGACGCCCCGATGAGCCGGAGGGCGTACCAGCACCCGAAAGTGCTAGCGGCGATGCCGAATCCAGCATGGACGGCGAAGGGGAGGGCGTATTGAGCGCCTTGGAAGCGCTTGAGCTGCTCGCGTCGCACGCCCATGGCGAGGAAGGAGCGCATGGCTTGGCGCCACTCGATCACCCCATTCACAGCTAACAGCGCCACGGCCAGAACGAGCGTCGAGGCGGCCACCACGGTGCCTGCCTCGAGCCAACGCTGCAGTGGCGCCTGATGGCTGCGTCCCGGAGTTCGGGAGACGCTGGCGACGGGAAGGCGCGGGAACGCGGCGGCGGAGCTGCGCTGCTCGAGCGAGCGCTGGGACTCCCTCGAGAGCACGAGCGCCGCGCGGGCGTCGTCCGGCGCCTCGCCGCTTAGCGACAGGGTTGCATCCGGCGTGAAGAACCTTCCCACGAGCGTTCGGAGGGAGGAAAGGGCCTCGACGGGCAGCTCGTGAGGGTCGGCAGCATCGCAGTTCAGGTTCGGGAGAACCTGGGCGATGCGAAGGCAGGAACCGTGAATGAGGACCTCGCCGCCGCGCCCCTTCGTCAGGCCGAGCACGACGGTGTCGGGGTCGAGGGCGTCCCGAAGGCGGTCGACGTCGCCAGGCAGAGAGGCCGCCCAGGATATCAACACCCCGGCTATGGAGCCTTCGGCCGCGGGCGCCGCGGTGTCCGTCGTTCCCCCGTCCCGTGTTTCCCATTCGCCGATTCGGTAGTAGCCGGCGGTGCCGATGAGGAGGGCTGCGAGCGCGGTCGCTCCAAGGAAGGGCCGACCGCTCCCGAAGGGATCCCAGGACTCCGGCACGCGGCGATGAAGAGGGCGACCGGCTTCGCGGAGAGCATGAGCCGGCCGGTGAGCCGGACGGCGTACGGTACGGCGAAGACCGCGGCCGGCGTGAGGAGGATGAGGCCGCTGAGCGTCGCGGTGAGCTGTTCGCTCAGGCGGAGGAACTCCGCCACGGTGAAGGTGAGCCAGGGTGCACAGAGGAGGCCAAGGCGAATCGGCGACAGGGATGCGGCCCGAAACCCTGGCCTCGAAGCTGAGGAGGGTTCGAATCGTACCGCTGCTCCACTCCAGGCTCCCATGCATGCGGCCGCCAGCGCCACGGCGAGAGAAGCACCAAGGCACACCCACAGCGGCGGCTGGAGATCGCCTGGTACGACGGCGCGGTCGAGGAGCGGGATGGATTCCAGCCGCGGGGTGACCCAGTACCACGCAAGCCCGAGAAGGGCAGCGCACGGAGCCGCGAGGATGAGCACCTCGAACAGACCGATCATCGCGAGCATCGAGGGCGGGGCACCGACCCAGTGGAGAAGCTGGAAACGCTGCCTGCGGGCGTCCGAGACAGCGGCGAGTCCGGCAATCATCAGGACGAGCGCAGGTACGCCCATGAGGGCGGCGAGAACGAGGAGGATCGGCCTGCCGTTCGGTGGGTCTTCCTCCGCGAGGGAAGGCCCGCGCCGCTCCGGAGGACCGTCGCCGAAGGCCGCGATCCGCATCACGAACGGTGCGTCGCCGAGGGTTCGCCCGTCCGCCGGCCGGTAGTAGGCGATGAGCTCGTCTGGGTTCTGGAGGCCCTCGAACCCGATAAGGACGCGACGTGGGTACCTCGCCGCGAGCTCCGGATGGCTCCGGGCGAGCCGGTCAAGTTTCGGGGAGACAGCGGCCTCGCCCGGTTCGAGCATCCGATCCAAGCCGGGCGGGAGCACCGGCTCCACACCTGGCACTGGCTCGATCCAGTGGACGACGATGTGCTCGTCGTTCCACGAGTCGCCCGTGGTGCGCAGGCTCAACCCTCCCGGCTGATTCGGGCCCTCGAGGATGGGCCACCGGGCGTCGATGCGCGCCTGCTCCCGCTCGAGGAGGAGGTAGACGCTCGCGGCGGCGAGCACGAGGAGCACGGCGCCGCAGCAGGCGATGAGAACGGCCGCGATGCGCCACTGGTGAAGGCGCCGCGCACCCGTGAGCAGGTGGAGGGCGATACGGAAGGCGATACTGACCGTCATCATGTCGCTGCCGGGGCGGGCTGCTCGCCGAGACGTCCCGCCCGGAGGCGGAGGACACGGTCGGCGTGGCGGGCCACGTCGGGGTTATGGGTGGCAATGATGACGGAGGCGCCGAGGACCCGTGCTTGCTCGGTGATGAGCCGGGCCACGGTCTCGGTGTTCTCTTCATCGAGGGCGCCGGTGGGTTCGTCGGCGAGGAGGACCTTCGGGCAGGTGACGACTGCCCTCGCGATGGCGGCGCGCTGCATCTCTCCGCCGGAGATGTGCCCCGGGTGCCGGTGCTCGAGGTGACCGATGCCCACGGCTGCAAGGGCCGCCCGGGCGCGGTCGGCGGCTTCGCGCGGGTGCCTGCCGAGCATGCGCAGGGGGAGGGCAACGTTCTCGCCGACGGTAAGCTCGGGCAGGAGCTCGCCGAACTGGAAGACCATGCCGATATGCTCGAGCCGGAAGCGGGCGCGGTCGGCATGGCCGAGGGCGGTCAGGGTGTCAACATGGTGAGGTACGAGGCTGGGGGCCCATATGGATTCCCGCTGAGGCGGCGTTCCGACGACAGCCACGCCGCGCGCTGCCGGGCCAAAGGGCAGGGCCTTCGAGCACCGACGGAGTCTTTCAGGCTCTCGGCCCCGCGAGCGCCTCCCGCGGCTCCCGAGTCGAGGCTGCCCAGGTCCGACCGGCGTCGACGACGCGAGCGTTCGCTCAGATTCGAACGCTACGCCGGCCTCACCTGCCGCAGCGCCGCCCCTCTCCTATCCCGAGTTCGTGAACGGGGATACAATCTCGCTAACCTTACCGCCAGGACGCAATGATGTCCCATATCCCCGTGGTCGAGGAGCTGATCGAAGCGATCAACTACGACCGCTTCGCCGCCATCGAGGCGCTCCACAACCCCGACGTGACGTTCTTCTCCTTCCGGGGGCCCATCCTCCACGACAGCGTCTCCGTGATGGACTGGCACCGGGAGTTCGCGCAGCGGTACGCGGACTTAACCTACACGGACGTGGAGCTGCTCGAGGAAGGGGACGTTGTCGCCCTTCGGGCCACCCTGGTAGCGAAAGGGTACGACTGGCGGCCCTTTACGCAGGGGGTCGCCGAGACGTTCCGCTTCGCTGAGGGGGGCATCCAGGAGCGGCGGATGTACGCGATGCTCCGCGACCTCGAGCTCGACAAGGCCGCGTCGCAGGCGCTGAACGCCGCCCTCGAATTCCGCGGCGGCTCGCAGGCGACCACGAAGTCCACGGTGACGGCCTTCTATTCGGCGCTGCTGGCCGGCAACGGCGAGGACGCGCGCGCCCGCTTGGCCGAAAAGTGCGCGCTTATCGATTCCGTGTACGGGCTCGCCTCCGGCCCCGACGCCGTGCTCGAACTCTTCGCCGAGACGCCGAAGCCGGCGTTCGGGGTGTGGCGCGTGACCGGCATCGTCGCGGGGCCGAAGAGCGCTCTCGTCGAGCTCGCCATCGACCCGAACCGGCCCCGCGCGGCCCACTGGGTCCGGCTGGTCGAGGACAAGATCGCGGTGATCGAAGCCTACTGGATGCTCCGGGAAATCGGCGTCAACCCCTACGTGGAGTACTCGCGCGACCGGCACCTGCGGAAGGTTATCTTCCCCGCGTAGCACCGAGCGCGCGTCGAGCACATCCCTGGAGAGAAGGGGGCTCCCGTGGCCACGCTCTACTACGACAGCGACGCTGACCTCTCGCTCCTCTCGGGGCGGACGATCGCCATCATCGGCTACGGATCTCAGGGACATGCCCATGCCCTGAACCTCCGCGATTCCGGCTGCAACGTCATCGTCGGGCTCTACCCGGGCTCGAAGTCGTGGCAGGAGGCCGAGGCAGCCGGCTTCCGGGTCGTCACCGTCGACCAGGCGGCGAAGGAAGCCGACATCATCATGATGCTCGTCCCTGACCAGGTGATGCGGGACGTCTACCGGGAGGCGATCGAGCCGGGACTGGCCGAGGGGAAGATGCTGATGTTCGCCCACGGCTTCAACATCCACTTCGGGCAGATTCAGCCCCCGCCGTTCGTGGATGTGACGATGGTCGCCCCGAAGGGGCCCGGCCATCTCGTGCGGCGCGTCTTCGTCGAGGGGGGCGGCGTCCCCTGCCTCCTGGCCGTCCATCAGGACGCGACGGAAGTGGCGAAGCAGGTGGCGCTCGCCTACGCCAAGGGCATCGGCGGCACGCGCGCCGGCGTGCTCGAGACGACCTTCCGGGAGGAGTGCGAGACCGACCTGTTCGGCGAGCAGGTGATCCTCTGCGGCGGGCTCTCAGCGCTCATCAAGGCGGCCTTCGAAACGCTCGTCGAAGCCGGCTACCAGCCCGAGAGCGCCTTCTTCGAGACGATGCACGAGCTCAAGCTCATCGTCGACCTCATCTACGAAGGCGGGCTTTCGCGGATGCGGTACTCGATCAGCGACACGGCCGAATACGGCGACTATACGCGAGGGCCGCGGGTGATCACGGAGCAAACGAAGGCCGAGATGCGCCGTATCTTGCACGAAATCCAAACCGGCCAGTTCGCCCGGGAGTGGATCCTCGAGAACCAAGCCGGACGGCCGAGCTTCCTCGCCATGCGGGCGCGCGAACGCGAGCACCCTATCGAGAAGGTGGGCGCCGAGATGCGCGCCATGATGGGCTGGCTGAAGAAGGGAAGCTGACCGCCCGGGGCTCGCCCGTTCCGCGCCGCGCGCTACCCTCTGCGCGTGGAGATCGGTGCCCGGGAGGTCGTGCTCGTCTGCGACCGAGTTGGCATCGTCGCGTTCGCGTTCTCCGGCGTGGAACTGGGGGCGCGGAAGCACTTCGATGTGTTCGGCCTGCTCGTCATGGGTTTGGTCACGGCGACGGGCGGGGGGCTCGTGCGGGATCTCATCCTAGACCGAGTGCCGTTCGTCATCGCCCACGAGGATTACTTAGCCTGGGCGGCCGGCGCGTCGCTCCTCTCCGTCGCCCTGCTCGCCTGGCGGCGTCCGGTGCCGCGCTGGGCGATTGCCGGTGCCGATGCCCTCGGCCTCGGCGCCTTCGCGGTCGCCGGGGCCTTCGCCGCCATCGAGGCGGGGTTCGGAGTCGGCGTGGCGGTGCTCCTCGCGGCCGTGACGGGAACCGGCGGAGGCCTTCTCCGCGACGTGCTCGCCGCGCGGGTGCCGCTGGTCCTGCGGGCGGAGATCAACGCGACGGCCGCCATGCTTGGAGGGCTGGTCGTCTGGCTGCTCCACGGGTGGTCGACCGGAGGCGCGGCGCTGGCCGGGCTTGCGGCGGCGGCGGTGCTGCGGGCGGTGAGCGTCGCCCGGGGCGTGAACCTTCCCCGGCCCTTCCCTCCCCCGCCCGAGGGCGAGTGAGTTGCCACTGGCAACGGGCTCACGTTTGCGTCAGAATGCGGGCGCACGCTGGAAGAACACGAAGGGAGGCATCGGTGGAGCTGGGATTCGGCGAGAAGGAAGAGAAGCTGCGCCAGGAGGTCCGCGCCTTCCTGAAGGAGCAGCTCGGGGAGCCGCGGCACCGGGGGTTCGCTTCGGTCTCATCGGACGAGGAGTTCGAGTTCGCCAAGAAGTTCAACCAGGAGCTGGCGAAGCGGGGGTGGATCGCGCCCGCCTGGCCGAAGGAGTACGGCGGCCTGGGCGCCTCCATCTTCGAGCAGATGGTCTTCAACGAGGAGTTCGGCTATTGGGGCGCGCCCGACACCGGAACCCGCGGCTTCGGCGTGGGGATGATCGGGCCGACGCTCATCATCCACGGCACCGAGGAGCAGAAGAAGAAGTACCTCCCCAAGATCACGAGCGGCGAGCACATCTGGTGCCAGGGCTACAGTGAGCCCGGCGCTGGCAGCGACCTCGCCTCGCTCCAGACTCGGGCCGTGCGCGAAGGCGACTACTATGTGATCAACGGTCAGAAGATTTGGACCTCCGGCGGCCACCGGGCGAACCAGATGTTCGCCCTAGTGCGCACCGATCCGGACGCTCCGAAGCACCGCGGAATTACCTTCCTCATCATCGACGACATTAAGAACACGCCGGGCATCACCATCCGGCCGCTCATCAACATGGCGAACCGGCACCACTTCAACGAAGTGTTCTTCGAAGACGTGCGCGTGCCGGTGAGCAACCGCGTGGGCGAAGAGAACCGCGGCTGGTACGTCGGGATGACGCTGCTGGACTTCGAGCGCTCCGGCATCGGCACGACTGCTGCCCAGCGGCGCACGCTCGAGGTGCTCGCCGATTGGCTGCGCGCCGCGCATCCCGATATCCGCCGGCGCCACCGGCTGAAGCTGGCCGACTTCGTGATCGCGAACAACGTCGGCCGCTTCCTCGGCTACCGCATCGGCTGGCTCCAGTCTCAGGGGCGCGTGCCGAACTACGAGGCGTCGGTCATCAAGATCTTCCAATCCGAGCTCGGCCAGCGCATCTACAACTGGGCCGTCAACATGCTCGGGCTGGCGGGCCAGCTGATGCCCGAGGAGCCGCGCGCGCCGCTGCACGGCGACATGCCCGAGAACTACCTCGAGTCGGTGCCGTCGACCATCTACTCGGGCACGAACGAGATCCAGCGGAACATCATCGCCACGCGCGGCCTCGGGTTGCCCCGCGGCTGACCCTATCGCGCGCACCCCTCGGGGCGGGAATACACTCGTTCCGTGGAGCAGGATCGGGACGAGCAGGCGGCCATCCGCCTGGCGGGCTACGCCGCCATCGCGGCTGCGCTCGTCTTCGTCGGAGCGCTGGTCTACTGGCAAGCGTTCCGCGACGACCTGAACGCGCATCCGGCGAACCCGCGGCTCGCCGCCGCACTCTCGGCGCCCGGCCGCGGCCGCATCCTCGACCGGAACGGCGAGGTCCTTGCCCAGTCGCTGCCCGACGGACGCCGCGTCTACCGCACTGCGGCCGCAGTCCACGTCGTCGGCTACCTTTCGGGACGGTACGGCGCCCAGGGGGCGGAACTCGCCTTCAACGACGAACTGATGGGACGCCGCGGCGGAGACTGGCTGGCGGCCCTCCGCAGCGAACTCCTTCGCGGTGCCCCGCAGGGCTTCGATGTGCATCTCACCATCGACCTCGACGTCCAGATGGCTGCGGCCCTGGCCCTCGGCAACCGGCCCGGCGCGGCAGTGGCGCTCGACGTCCGCACCGGCGACGTCCTCGCGATGGTGAGCTGGCCCAACTGGGATCCGAACGCCTTCGGCGAGGAGGCCCCGGCGCTCCTCGCCGACCCGCGGGCGCCGCTCCTCAATCGGGCGGCCCAGGGTTTGTATCCGCCGGGGTCTACCTTCAAGGTGGTGACCGCCGCTGCGGCGTTGTCGGAAGGGCTGGTGACCCCGGAAACCATCGTGGTTTGCGACGAGGCGTACGTGATTTCCGGCTACGCCGTCTCCTGCGGCAATGTTCCCCAGGGCCCCGGAACGTACCCGTTCCGTGACGCGTTCGCCTACTCCGTGAATGCGGTTTTTGCCCGGTTGGGGGTTGAGCTCGGTTGGCAGCCGCTGTTGCGCACCGCCCGGTCGTTCGGCTTCGACGCCCCGATCCCGTTCGAGCTGCCGACGGCCCCATCCCGCGTCGTCGCGGGTGACGCCCAGCTTTCCGACACGCTCCTCGCCAGCACGGCGTTCGGCCAGGGCGAGCTGCTCGTGACGCCATTGCAGATGGCGCTGGTCGCAGCGACGGTGGCGAACGATGGCCTCCTCCCTCAGCCGCGCCTTCTGGCCGGCGTCTACGATGGCGGCCGCCGAACCGAAGGTCCTCCGCCTGCGCGGGCGCGCCGCGTGCTCGATGCCCGGGTCGCTGCCGAACTTCGCAGCATGATGGCCGACGTGGTCGCGAAGGGTCAGGCGAATCTCGGCCCGCTGAGGGCGCCTGCTGCGGGAAAGACCGGCACCGCCGAAACGGGCCGGGGCACGGCCCACGCGTGGTTCATCGGCTTCGCACCAGTCGAGGACCCGAAGGTTGCCGTGGCGGTGGTGATCGAGGAGGGCGGCCGCGGGGGCGAAGTCGCGGCCCCCGTCGCCGGGGCGATCCTGCAAGCGGCGCTGATGCCATGAACGGAGACGTTGGAGGACTGGAGGAGTTGGTGCAGCGCGTCCTTCGGCGGGCGGTGGGCGCCGTGCATCCGGCGGAACTTCTCGCCGACGCGGAAGCACGGGTTCGCGAACGGGTTCGCGACGGCGTGGCGCCGAATCGGGTGCGGATCGTGCTCGCTACCGGCGACTTCCTGCGCCTCGCCCCCGATCTCCCGGAGTTCGAGCAGGAGCTGCGATCCTTGCTCGCCGAACGCGCGCGTAACGAGGGATGGCGCTTTGTTGCGCCCGTGGACGTCGAGGTCGTCGCCGACCCTGAGGTGGCGGTCGGCGTCCCCAAGGTCTCGGCCGAGGTGCGGCTCGGCGCGACACCGCCTCCCCTCGACGAGGCGTTCCCCACGCGGGCGCTGCGGCGCCCGCGTCAGCGGTGGTGGGTTCAGGTGGAGGGCGGCGAACGAATGCCCATCGCGTTTCTGCCGTTCCGTATCGGGCGCGCCAGAGAGAACGACCTCGTGCTGCCCGGGCTGCTCGTCTCCCGCAGGCATGCGGAGGTCATCGACGATGGCCGGGGAGGGGCCATCCTTCGCGACGTGGGAAGCCGAAACGGGATCCTCGTCGCCGGCGAGCGCGCGGAGCGTGTGCCGCTCCGCCCCGGGCTTGCGGTGCAGATCGGCGAGTTCACGCTGCGCTTCGAGACAAACGCATGACGAGCGACCTGGAAGTGTTCGCGCTCCGTATGGCGATGATCGCCGTCCTGCTCGGATTCGTCGTCCTTGTGGCGCGCTGGCTGCGGGATGCCCTGCGGGCACCCGGTGGTTCGATGCGGACCCACGGGCAGGCGGAGGCGCGCTTAGTCGTGATTGCTCCCGGGCGTTCGGGCCTCGCGCCCGGCGACGTGCTGCCCCTCCCCAAACGGCTCTCGGTGGGCAGGAGCGAGGGAAACAGCCTCGTGTTGGCCGACCCGTCCGTCTCAGCGCGTCACGCGGTCCTCGAACGGCGCGATGGGACATGGTACGTCCGGGACCTCGGCAGCACGAACGGCACGCTTCTCGACGGGCACCCCGTCGGCGGTCGGCCGCGCCGTCTCCACCATGGTGCCAGGCTGCGTTTCGGCGCGGTCCTGTTCGAATTCCGCCAGGAGGGGGCCTCAGCGGCGGGGCTTCCCGGCGATGCCCAGCAGCAGGCCGAGCAGGGCGAAGTTCACCACCAAGCTGGAGCCGCCGTAGCTCACGAACGGCAGCGTGACGCCCGTGGTGGGCACGAGGCGTAGGTTGCCGGCGATGATCACCGCCGCCTGGACTCCGATGAGCACCGCCACCGCCGCCGCCAGGAATCGCTCGTAGGCGTCATGCGTCCGTGCTGCCGCCCGCAGCCCTCCGACGACCAGCAGCGCGAACGCGAGGATCACCGCTGACGCGCCGGCGAGTCCCAACTCCTCGGCCACCGCCACGAAGACGTAATCGGTGACCGCGGCGGGGATAACGTCGGCCATACCCCAGCCGAGACCGGTTCCGGTGACCCCGCCGCTGGAAAGGGCGAAGCTCGCCTGGACTGTCTGGTACCCGGCCCCCAGCGGGTCGGCGAACGGGTCGAGCCAGGCGTCCACCCGCGTGCGGACGTGGCCCATTGCCCCATACCCGATCGCCCCCGTCGCCGCCACGAGCAGGAGGCCGGCGGCGAGGAATGCCGGACGGCGGGAGGCGATCGAGAGCATGACGGTGGCCAGCGCGGCCAGGATCGCGAGCGTCCCGAGATCCCGGAGGGCGACGAGCGCAACGAGCGTCCCTGCCCAGAGCACGCCCAGGGGGAGCAGGAAGCGCCATCGAGCCAGGAGGGGGCCAGGCGCTGCGAACACGCCCGCCTCGCGCGAGAGGTAGCCGGCGAGGAAGACGACGAGGAACGCCTTGATGAGCTCCGTCGTCTGGACCGATTGGCCAGCGACCTCGATCCAGAGACGCGCGCCGTTGATCGCGTGCCCGAAGAGGGCAGTGGCGCCGAGGGCGGCAATCGCCAGCAGGCCGGCGGTGTACGTCCACCGGCGGAGGAGGTACGCTCGACGCCCCGCAGCGAGGCCGGCGACCATCGTCGCCATTCCGACGGAAATCCAGTTCGCCTGAGCTGGCGCGGCTTCGGGGGCAAGGCGCATCGTGAAGGCGAGCCCGACGGCCGCCAGCATCCATGTCACCGGAAGGAGCGGCGGCGCCTGGGGTGCGAGGAGCCGGACTGCGAGCTGTCCGGCGGTAACGCTCGCGGCGAATTGCATCACGAGCCGCTCCGTGTCGGTGGGAGCGCCGGCCGGTGAGCGCTCGAGAGCCAACCACGCAAGCACCACGAACAGGACCGGCGCTGCCGTCAGCACGGTGCCGCGCCACGGGACGGCGCCTCTGCGCGGCGCGGGCTCGGAGGCGCGGAGCAGGCCGTACCGGGTCGCCATCGTCCCTCACCATACTCCCGCGACCGATGAGGGGCAGCTAGGAGCCTCCTCGGGTACGATCCGCTGCGGGCCGGCCTCCGTCCTCTGCTGAGGCCTTTGGCACTCCGCCCGGAAAGGAGCATGCCCGGCGTTGGAAGCCTCGGAACTCCTTGGCGGCCGGTATCGGCTCGAGCGCCTCATCGGCCGGGGCGGAATGGCCGAGGTGTGGCTCGCTCGCGACGAGCGCCTCGGCCGCCCTGTGGCTGTGAAGGTGATGGATGACCGGCTCTCGGCGGCGGGGGAGTTCGGCGACACGCTGGAGCACGAAGCGCGAACGATCGCCCGCCTCCAGCACCCCAACATCGTGGCCGTTTTCGACGTGGGCGAACACGAAGGGCGGCGGTACCTAGTGATGGAGTACGTCCACGGGTCGTCGCTGCGTGACCTGCTGCAGCTGCACGGACGTCTTCCATGGGCCGACGTTGTGCGTCTCGGTCGGCAGGCCGCCGCCGCACTCGCCCACGCCCATCGTCAAGGCATCGTGCACTGCGACATCAAGCCGGAGAACATCCTCGTCGACCAGCACGGAGTGGTAAAAGTCACCGATTTCGGCGTGGCCGAGGCTGTGACGAGGACGATGACGGCCGACGCCGCCCGCGAGGTTCTCGGGACGGCCGCTTACCTTGCCCCGGAAGTGCTGGAGGGGGATCGGCCGGGCCCGCCCGCTGACGTGTATTCGCTCGCGCTCACCCTGTACGAAGCGGTGGCTGGACGCCTCCCGTTCCAGGGGCCGACGCCCGCTGCGGTCGCGGTGCAGCGGCTCAGCGTCCCGCCCGCGCCGCTCCGCTCCCTGGTGCCGTCGGCGCCCCCGGAGCTGGGGAGCGTGCTCGCCAGGGCGATGGCCCGAGAGCCGGAGCATCGGTACCCGACGGGCGGGGAGTTCGCCGCAGCTCTCGGCCGGGTGCCTGCGGGTCAGGCGTCGCGCATCGCCGCGCCCCCCGGCCGGCCGCCTTCGGCGCCTCGGCACCGCACCGAACGGCTGCGGCCCTTCGCGGCACCGCCGGCGCGCCGAGGCTCTGCAGCCCGAGTGGCTGCCCTCGCCGCAATCGCTGGAGGACTTGCCATCGTGGGCGTCACCTTTGCGTTCTTGGTCGGTGGTTGGCTCGGCGGCGAGGAAAC
>DAOUCS010000055.1:0-1658 GCA_034431815.1 Dehalococcoidia bacterium | reverse complement strand
GATCATCTCCTCGGTGTAGATCATCTGCTCGATTGGCCCCAGCCCCTGGCCGCCGTATTCCTTCGGCCACGCCAGCCCGATCCAGCCACGCTGGGCCAGCTTCTTGCTAAAGGACTGGCTGAAACCGTCGACGGCCTGGGCCTTGGGCACTTCTTCGCGAAGGAACTCGCGGAGCTCCTGGCGGAACGCTTCCTGCTCGGGGGTAAACCGGAACCGCATGGGGCGCCTCCCGCAGGGGGAACGATTGCGCCCGCCAGCCTACCACGGCCGCAGAGGCTTCGGCAGCGGCCGAGCGGCTACTTGGCCTCCCAGACGCGCGTTTCGGGATGGAACGCCGCCCAGGCGAACCAGAACGGGACCTGATGGGGGGCGGGCACGAGCCGCGTCCCGGCGAGCGGCCCCTCGACCGCCAGGCCCGCCAGCGTCCACACGCTGCCCGTTTCGCGGTCGCGGAACCGGCCGTCGCCAACACGTTCGAACTCGAGGACTCGGTCGCCGGCTTGCCGGTAGAAGACGGTAGCGCTGCCGATGTCGCGCGCGTCAGGAATCCATCCCTCACCGAGCGCGGTGGCCGTCCCCGGGGCCCAGAAGACGGCAACCGGCGTGCCCTCCACATCGGCATGGACAACGCGCACCTTTTCAAGCGCCGAAAACGGAATGGCGAGCGGGCCATCACCGGCGGCCAGGCCCACGACCCGCTCCATGGGGGGCAGCCTCGGGTCGGGCTCTCCCACGAAGAGGAACGGTGTATTCGTAGGCCTGTCGTACCCGTCGTACGGGTTGATGCCGTAGTTCCGTTCGATCCCGGTGTCCTCGGAGAGCACCGCCCCATCGGGATAGGAGCGGACGAACTCGCCGAACGACACGATCGGTGCTGGAATCGCGCGGAGCCGCGTGCCCGCGTACGTGCCGACGATGGCCTCACCCAGCGCCTGCTGCCACCAGCTCTTCGTCTGCCGGTCCCACATGATGAGGTCCGAGTTCCGGAGCATCCCCGATACGCCGAAGTCGAGCACCGCGTCTCCGACGGTTCGCTCGAAGGCGAGGGCAGTGTTGCAGAGGGGGCAGAACGTCACCACGACGGGCACGCCGCCGACTACGTCGTTTACGACTTCGTGCCAAATGAGGATGTGGAGCGGGTACGCCTTCGCCTCGCCGTTTACGACCACGTACGTCACCGGAATTCGCTCTGGGTACTGAGCCGCTGCAGCCGGGACGAAGCGCGCCTTGCCGGCCCGCGGCGACGCGATCGACGTCGCGCCCTCGGCATCGAGCGGCGGGATGCCGTCGGGCGAAACGCCGCCGCTGATGATCTCGAGGAGCGAGACGGTCCGCTTGCTGAAGTCGGTGTCGGGCCACAGGAGGGAGAACTGGTACGCCTCGTAGTCGAACGGCGTCGCATCGGAAACCGCGGGCGTGGGCACCGGCGTGGGCGACGAGGAGCTCTCTCCCCCGCACGCCGCCCCGACGACAACCGCGGCACCGGCTGCAGCGAGCCACATGAGAGGCTTCATGCCGGCAGCGTACCCCCGCCCTCTGCGCCGCAGCGTGACGCGCATCACGGTCCCGAGGCTGCTGCCGCTCTAGCCTGCGCAGCGTGGAAGAACCCCTCGTGGTCTACGTCGACCCTTCCTGTCCCTGGTGCCAGCGCGCCCTGG
>DAOUCS010000054.1:0-6555 GCA_034431815.1 Dehalococcoidia bacterium | reverse complement strand
AGGCGATCTTCGATGCCACGGGCAACGTCGTCGCCTGGCGCAGCCGGAACGTGATCTTCGACCGGCAGGGGAGCCCCGTGGCGTTCATCTGGGACCGGGGTGTGTTTCGGTTCGACGGCCGCTGCCTCGGCTGGTACATCGACGGCTTCTTCTGGGCCCCCGATGGCAGGGCGGTGGCCTGCGTGCGCGGCGCCACTGGCGGGCCCCCGCCGCCCGCACGCTACCAGGCGCTAGTGGCGCCGGTGTTCCGGCCCGACCCTCCGATGCCGCCCGTGGAACGCGCGCCCGCTCCGCCGCGGATCAGGTCGCCGCGCTGGTCGGCCCTTGCGTGGGACGCGTTCGTCGAGGGCCGAGCGGCAGCCGCGGAGGGGGAAGCGGCCCGCGGATGACCCACCGGAAAACGAAGAACGTCGGCCAGAAAGCCATGTTGTGGAGCGCGGTGGTGTAGCTCCGCAGCTCCCAGAACACCACGTTCGCTTCCCAGAGCATCACGAGGCCGGCGTAGCGCCACGGATAACGAGAGCGCGCCGCTACGATGGCGGCGAATCCGAACCCGGCAACGCTGCCGCCGCCCCACGAACGGTACATCGCCCGGCGAAACAGGTCCCAGTCCGAGATGTGGGGATAGATGAGGTGGAGGGCCAGGCCAGCCCCCACCGCGCCGAGGATGCTGGTGGCGAAGAAGAGGGCGATCCCCCAGAACGTCCCGAAGAGGCGGAAGACTCGCGTGCCGATGAAGACGAAGATCACCGTGACGTAAATCGCCTGGGGCCAGGTGAAGGCGAGGAACGGCGCGGTGATCGAGCTCCAGGCCGCCCGCAGGGGGTCGTCGAGGATGTGGTGGATGTAGAAGGAGTAGGGGCGGGAGGCGCGCTGGACGTTCTCCACCCCGGCCAGCTGCATGCCGAGGAACTGGGTCCACATGATCCCTAGGTAGGCGACGATGGGCCACGGGATGGGAAGGCCGGGCGATGCCCATGCCCACAACCGTCGGAACGCCTCGGCCGCCGACCCCCGGGGCCGCAGGAACGCCTCGATCCCGGCCATCGCCCCACGATTGTACGGGGCGCCCTCAACGGCCGGTCTGCGCCCCTACAGGGGTGAGTCTCCGAATCCTGGGCTCGGAACGCGGAGCGCGACTTCGGCCACTCCGCCTTCGGTCAGGACAGACTCGAGGGTGAAGCCGGCCCGCGCCAGGATGTCGAGGCCGAAGCTGTGGTCCAGCGGCACGAGGGCGAAGAGACGCCGAATCCCGAGAGAGATGGCGGCCTGGGAGACCGCGCGGAGGAGTTCGATAACGGCCGCTTCCGGCGCCACGGCTGCGACGAGGATTTCGAACGACGCCACTCCTTCCTCTGGGCACCGCTGGATGACAGCTCGGCCCACCGGGATTTCCCGGGGGCCTACCACGCACATTTCGATCGCCGAGCCGGTGCGGGTTCCGAGCCGGGCTGGAGCGTGGAGCGTGACGCGGCGCAGGGGCGGGGGAAGGGGAGCCTTCGCCGGACCGCTCACCAGCCAGTAGCCAGGAGCTCCCGGGATTTCCGCACGTTCACCGTTCGCCGCGACTGCCATCGGAGTCCTCCTCAGCCCATCGTGAAGTTCTGAACGAGGGACGCCCAGGTCCGAACGGTGCTGCGCTCCGGTGCCGGATGGCCCGGAATCCCCGGAGGCTGCGCGCGAGCCCTCAGCTGGGCACACTGGTGCAGTCGCGTCTGTCAGCACCGAAGAAGGAGGGGAAGGCAGGATGCGGGACGCTCTCATCTGCGGCGCCCTTCGCACCCCGGTCGGCCGCTACGGCGGCAGCCTGCGCGACGTGTCGGCCGAGACGCTGGCGGGGCTTGTTGTCGAAGCCATCGTGCAGCGGTACGGACTGAAGCCCGAGGCGATCGACGACGTCATCTTCGGGCAGTGCTATCCGAACGGCGAGAACCCCGCCATCGGCCGGATCGCCGCCCTCCGCGCGGGGCTTCCGGTCGAGGTGCCCGGCTTCCAGCTCGATCGGCGCTGCGGGTCGGGGCTGCAGGCCGTCTGCCTTGCCGCCATGGAGATCCAGACGGGTGTCGCTGACCTGGTGCTCGCGGGCGGCGTCGAAAGCATGAGCCAGGCCGAGTTCTATACCCTGAACCTGCGCTGGGGTCCGAACCGGGGCCACGTCCAGCTCTACGACCGCCTCGACCGCGCCCGCGTCACCGCCGGGTGCGAATCGAAGTATCCCGTCTACGGTGGCATGCTCGAGACGGCGGAGAACGTCCGCCGCCAGTACCGGATTTCTCGCGAGGAGCAGGACGCGTACGCGCTGCGGAGCCACCAGCGTGCGGTGGCTGCCTGGGATGCAGGGAAGTTCCAGGACCACATCGTGCCGGTTCCGGTGCCGCAGCGGCGCGGCGAGCCGATCCTCTTCACCCAGGACGAACACCCGCGGCGGGACACGACGCTCGAAGCGCTGGCGAAACTGCGGCCCGTCCGGATCGACGTCGACCCCGAGGCGACGGTGACCGCCGGCAACGCCAGCGGGGAGAACGATGCCGCCGCGGTGGCCATCGTGGCGTCGCCACAGGCAGCGGCTCGGCTCGGACTCCAGCCGCTGGCGGTGCTGCGCGGGTGGGCGGTCGCCGGCGTGCACCCGGCCTACATGGGCATGGGCCCCGTGCCGGCGACGAAGAAAGTCCTCGACCGGCTCGGGCTTCGCCTGGGCGACATAGATCTCATCGAGCTGAACGAGGCGTTCGCCGTCCAGGTGCTGGCGGTCACGAGGGAGTGGGGGTTCACCGAGGCCGACTTCGAGCGGCTGAACGTGAACGGCGGCGGCATCAGCCTCGGGCATCCGGTGGGGGCCACGGGCGTGCGCATCCTCGCCGACCTGCTTCCGGAAATGCACCGGCGGGGCGCGCGCTACGCGCTCGAGACCATGTGCATCGGCGGCGGCCAGGGCATCGCCGCCGTCTTCGAGCGGGTGACCTAGGAGGAACTGCCCTTGCCCTGCGCGGTTGGAGGGGCGACCCGGCGCAGCCGGAACACGATCGCAACCCGCGGGTGCCCGCCGGCGTCGGGGACCCCCGCCTGAATCTTGTGGTCAACGTATTCGAACTCCCCCACGTATCGATACCACCCCTCCCGGACGAACTCGAAGAGGTGGAGTGCCTTCCCGCTGCTGCGATGCTCCGCGATGGCGCGATTGCCGCCGGTGAGCCTCATGTTGCCGCGTTGCCCTTCCCCCGTGTAGCGGTAGTACGAGCCTGTCGCGTCCCAGCCGTCGGCGTATCCCGCCTCCTGCCCTCGCGGCCCCGTGAAGAGGAACACGGCGCGAGCCTTCTTCGGCGTCGAGATGCCGTGCTGGCGCTGCCCGCCGAAGAGGTCGTGAATGGCGGCTCGTCGATACTCCTGACCCTGCACGAACATTGCCCCTCGACCTCCCCCTTCGCTGCCTGCGAGGTCGCGGTTCATGAGAGCGAAGCGCGAGGGTCGCGCCCCGTACGGGCGATGGCGAACAGCGACACGCTCGCCACGAGGAGGACGGCTGCGGCGCTGCGGTACGAGAGTTCGTACGCTTCGCGAGTCGTCCCCACGGCGGCGAAGGCAGCCGGCCCCGCGGCGCGGGCAACCGCGAACGCCAGCGCCTGCAGTCCCAGCAGGCGCCCGAACTCCTGCTCGCCTCCGAACCGCTGGGACACGGCGAGCGCCCGGAGCGGATAGATGGCGCCGAACACGACTCCGAACAGCCCCACGTATGCCCAGACATGCCACCAGCGGGTGGCGGCGCTGGCGACGAGCAGCGCTGCCGCGAGGCCGGCAAACGAGGCGGCCAGCAGGGCCGTTGCCGAAATCCGCGCCGTGAGTGAGGGGAGGAGGAAGCGGCCGGGGAGGCTCACGAAGCCCGTTGCGGCGACGGCGGCCGCTACGGGTCCGGGCGCGAACCCTCGCGCTTCCAACTGCGCAACGATGTGGAATGCCGCACCCATGAAGGCCATGCTTGCCGCGAAGACGAGGCCCGTGAACGCCCAGTAGCCGGCCGTCGCCGTCCGCATGCCCTCCCAGATGTCGCCCATGATCCGGGGTGCGCCCACCGGCCTGCCGCGTGTTGGCGGCGCCGGATTCGTGAGGAAGACCGGGACGGCGACGCCGACTGCGAGCAGGAGGGTGGCGAGCGTCAGCACGGCGCCGCGCCACCCCAGCGCATCGACGAGAGCGCGTGTGAGCGGTACGAAGATGGAGATGGACACACCGCTCAACAGGGTGAGGAGGGCGTAGGCGCGCGGCCGCTCGCGTTCGCCGAACCAGCGGTTGACGAGGACGTACAAGGGCTCATAGGCCGTGGCGGCCAGGGCTGGCCCGCAGAAGAGCACAAGCGCGAGGATCGCTTGCCACGGCTCTTGGGCTGCGGCGAAGAGCGACAGGCCGACAGCGCCGAGCGCGGCACCGAGCGCGAGGATGCGCCGCGGATCGCGCGTATCCGCTGCCGCGCCGACGGCCACGGCGCAGAGACCCGACATGAGGAGACCGAGGGAGAACCCCAGGGCGACCGCCTGGGTACCGAACGCGCCGCCCGCTGCCGAGGCCGTGACCAGCACGGAAGAGGAATAGGACAGCGTGCCGTAGCTGACGTTGATGAAAAGCGCGCCCAGCGCCAGCTGAGCGGTGCGGGGGAGGGAGGCCGGCACGAGCGGCTTCGGCATTTTCCGAAACCTACGCGGTACCGCACACCCTCCGCAACCCCGCTTTGGCCGGATCGCTGCCTCCTCCGCGAGACATAAATATGGGGGTCGGCTTTGGGTTCGGAGGACCGTTGCGGCCGCCGGCGTTTGAACTCCCGAGTGGGGGTGGGGGCGGGGGCTCACGCACGGCTTGACTCTTGGGGCGTTCTGCATATGTTTGCAGATGCATACAGATGCAGGAGGCACTCGTGTCCGCGGGGAACGATGTTCAGGCGGCGGTGACGGCATACTGGAATTACCGGGCGAAGTCGTACGACCGCGCCGCCGGCCACAACGTCCGCGGTCCGGAAGAGCGTGCGGCGTGGCTGGAGGCCCTCCGCGAACTCCTCCCACCCGCCCCCGCGGACGTCCTCGACGTCGGCACCGGGACCGGGTTCGTGGCACTCTTTGCCGCCGAGCTGGGCCATCGCGTCGTCGGGGTGGACCTGGCGGAGGCGATGCTCGAGCGGGCCCGTGCCAAGGCCGCCGGCCTCGCCAACCCGCCCGAATTCCGCCTCGGCGATGCCGTGGCTCCGCCGTTCCCGCCGGAAAGCTTCGACGCGGTGATCAGCCGCCACGTGCTCTGGACGCTGCGCGACCCGGATGCTGCCTTCAGGAACTGGTTCACCCTCCTCCGGCCCGGAGGGTGCGCCGTCGCCATCGACAGCTTCTGGTTCACCTCGGCTTCAGGCCGCACCTCCAACGACGAAGACGAAGAGGAGCGGCGGCAGTACTGGGACCGGTACTACTCCGACGAGGTCCAACGGCGCCTCCCCCTCATGCACGGAAGCCAGCTGGAGCCCGTCTGCGAACGGTTCCGCGCCGCTGGGTTCCACCCGGTCGAGGCCCGATGGCTCGAGCGCATCCGCGCCCTCGAGGCGGATGTCGCTCCCGAGCCCCGGTACGCCATCGTCGCTGTCAAGCCCCGCTGAGTGTCCGCGGCTCAGCGGCTGGAGCGAACGGCTGCGGCAAGGTACATGATACTTAGTCTCATTAGGGGAGGAACGTCGCGAATGGCTGCAAATTCCCCGTTCCGCATCTCCCGGCGCCGCTTCGTAGCCGGCTCTGCGATCCTCATCGGCTCCGTCTGGGCGGGCGCGGCATGCGGCGACGACGAATCCGGCGAGAGCGCGCCGACGCTCCCGGCGGTCGGCGCGACGCCCACGATCGACCCGGCCGCGAGGAAGACGTTGACCGTCGCTGACCCCTTCGAGCCGAAGCAGTACGTCGGTGCCGGCGCCCACAGCTCGCCGCCCCAGGAGGGCGTCGCCGAGGGTCTGGTGAGGGTCGGCTTCGACCTGCGGTTCGAACCGGCCCTCGCTGCCCAATGGGAGAACGTCGACTCGACGACGTGGGTGTTCCGCATCGCCGAGGGGGTGAAGTTCCAGGACGGCAGCCCGCTCGACGCACAGGCGGTCGTCAACGCCCTCCGGTTCTTCGCGAACAAGGAGTCGCAGGGTTCGGACACTGGAGGGAAGGGCACGCCTCTCGAAACGGCGACCATCGAGGCGACGGACGCCGCGACGGTGCGCATTCAGCTCCCGAGGCCGTTCCCCGCGCTCCTGGCCTACCTCGCGAGCGGTCCGGCCGTCGTCTACACGCCGCACACCTACGAGGGGGACCCGGCCACGACCCTGCCGATCGGCACCGGACCGTATCGGCTGACGGCCTGGCGTCCGGGCGACCGCCGCAGCCTCGCCGCGTTCGACGACTACTGGGGCGGACTTCCTGGGCTCCGCGGCGTCGAGTACCTCGTCGTCCCCGAGGCCCCGACGCGCACCGCCATGCTCCTCAGCGGCGAGGCCGATATCGCCGTCGTGCTAAATGCCGTCGATATCCCCACCATCGAGCGGTCCGGGGA
>DAOUCS010000053.1:0-11831 GCA_034431815.1 Dehalococcoidia bacterium | reverse complement strand
CCGGGTCGAGGCCGAACAGACTGCCCGCTTCCCAATCGAGGTCGTAGAGGTTCGCACTTGGTGGTAGGGCAAAGAGGATAGGCTGAAGCGCGCCTGAGCTCGGCGTGTAAGCCCAGAGGCCGCGGTTCGCGTCAAAGATGAGAAGGGTCGGCTCAGCGAATCCGGGTCCGTCGGCCAGGGTGATGGCGAGCGGTCGCGCCCGCCCCGCCGCTGGGTCCTCGCTGTAGATGGCAGTGGCGAGGTCGCCGGTGAGCGGCTGCCGGATCACACGGCCCGAAGCCGTGTCCAGCAGATACGCATCGGTGGCTGTCACCGCCAGGTGCGAGGGAGTGATGGGCCGGTCTCCAAAGGCGGAGAGGTCGCCCACCTGCTCGACGGCGGCGGGCGTGCGGATCGCGTCCATGGCTGCCAGGGCTTCCCGGGCACGGGCTAGCCACTGTTCGAGGCCGGCGTTCGTCCCGGCGGCTTCACGAGCCTGGAGGAGGAGTGCCTGTGCGTCTCGCAGGAGCTGACGCCTCGCAGCAGGGTCGGCCTGGACTTCTGCGGCTGCCAGCTTCTGCTGCGCAAGGTCGACCAGGTCCTCCCACCGCTGACCGCTCGAGCCGTCGAAGAGCGACGGGCCGAAGACGAACGCGAAGAGGCCCACGAGGATCGCCAGTCCCACGGTGACCACGAGCCAAGTTGGCGGTGCGGGCGCTGCTAACGCCCCGCGTTCGTGGATGGCGCCGTGACTCCGCCAGCGGGCGGTGGAGCGGCGCCGTGGCCGGACGAGCGGCCGGGCGCGGAAGCCGCCGTCCCCGGTGGGAGAAACCGTGTAGCTGGCGGCGGTGCTGCGTTGCGCCGCTTGCTGGCTGGCAGCGAGCTCTTCGCAGAGCGGAGCGTCGGACGCATGCGGTTCAGGTTTGGGCGCCGGGCGTTCGGGAACGAGGCTGCGGGCGAAGCTTGCCCGGCCCTTGGTCACGCGCCCGCCCCCGCCGCGGCCCGAGCCGGCTCCACCTGCCGGCACGCTCTTCGCTGCGCCAAGGGCGAGGGAGACGAGGGCCGCTCGCGCAGCCGAGGCGCGGGCGCGGCTCTCCTCGACACGGAGTGGGAAGGCCTCGTCGCCCGCGGCGAGAGCGAGCACCTCGACTTCGGGCTGGCGGATAGCGGCGCGCGCCCGCGTCCGCTCCGCGACCGCCTCGAGCTGGCGCCGGGCGCGGGCGAGGTCCCACTCGTTCTGGGTGTCGGTGAAGAAGAGGCTCGGCTGGACGGCCGTCTCGCTGCTCGATGCCTGTCCCGGCGCTTCGCCGCCGGTCGCATCGATCACAAGTTCACCGCCCTCCGCTTCGGCCTCTGCTTCGGGAGCGGCCGGGCGCTCCACGAGGAGAACAGTGACGTTCCGCGCCTCGCGGACGCGGTAGTACAGCTCCCGGAGCGCCTGCTCGCCAGGAAGGCGGAGGATGCCCTCGATGGTCTCCTCGTCGAGGTAGCGGAGCGCAGCAGTGGAAAGGAGAAGCACACGGTCGCCAGGGCCGAAGTCGATGCGCGTGAGCTGCGGCTCGGCAGCTGCGAGCGTCCCTAAGGGGGCGGCATGCCCTTCGTCGGGCATGTGGGCCTGCAGGGCACCCTGCCGGAGGTGGAAGAGGGCGGAGGGGCCGGCCTGGGCGATGACCGCTTGGTGGCCGCGCCGGGCAAAAACCGAAAGCCCCAACGCCACCCGGTGCTGAGCGATGCTCTTCCGGTTCCAATCGAGGACGTTCCGTGCCGCTTCCGCGAAGGCCTGGCGCAGCGTGCCGGTAAGGCTGAGGTCGAGCTGGGCGACGAGCTGGCCGATGGCGGACACGACATGACCGGCGAACGCCTCCCCTGCCGGGGTCGTCCCTTCGGCCACCACGAAGAGCTCGGCGCGGTCGCCAGCCGGGCCCTTTCCGTGGAAGATTCCGCCGTTCGGTCCACGGTCGACCGGCTCGTGATCGACGATCGCGAACTGGCCGACCTGGAGTGGCTCGGTCACGTGCGGGACCGTCCTTCTTCCAGGATAGGCACGGGGTATGGCGAAGCCGTGGCGCCATCGCTGCCGAAGCAGCGATCACCCCGCCGGCGCCGGGCGAGCGTCACTGTACCATCCCCCGCCGCTACTGGCCAACCCTCCGTAAGGGCTTCCGCCGGCGCTGCGTTGTTCCAGCGACGATGACCTGGGGCGTACCCCGCACATCCCGCCCGGAGGACCGTCGGAGTCATCGCCATGACCCTCCTCTTCATCGCTCCCGGCGCGGAGGTAGACGCGAGCACGCCTTGCAACCCCGTGACGCGTACCCGAAAGCGAGCCAAGGTTGGTCCGGTTCGTCCTCCCGGAGGGCGGAGCGCCTGGCGGGGACATCGGCGCTCACGCGCAAATCACGGGCCGCCTTCGAGGCGCGGATGCGCTCGCGGGCGCTCCCTGAGGCCGGATGTCAGCGCCCGTTTCCGGAACCTGGGGCCTCCTCGCGCCTCTCCCGTGAAAGGGTGCTTTTCCAGCAAGAACCTGGAGGGGATTCCTCCAAGGTCACGAGCTGACGCGCAAGGTCGGTAGCATAGAGGTATGCGCGATGACGACCCCCGTAACCACGCGGATGTCGCCCTGCTCGTCGATTGGGAGAACCTGAAGTTCAGCCTGATGCAGCGCCAGCGGCGGCCGAACATCACCGCGCTCCGCGAGGCTGCCGAGCGTTTCGGGCGGGTCGTCTACGCCCGCGCCTATGCCGACTGGCAAGACCCCGTCCACGCGGATGACCCGAGGGCGCTCTACGCTGCCGGCCTCGAGCCGATGTACGTCCTCACCAAGCGGTACACCACCGCCGAGGGCGAAACGACGATCAAGAACTCGGCCGACGTGAAGCTGGCTTCGGACTGCGTGGAGGCGAGCCATCTCTACCCGAACATCGGCACGTTCGTCATCGCGTCCGGCGACCACAGCTTCATGCATGTCGCTTCGCTCCTCCGCGCTCGCGGCAAACGCATCGTGGTCATCGGTGTTTCGTGGGCGATGTCGTCCCAGCTGGTCCAACAGGCCGACGTCGTCCTCTACTACGACCTCGACGTGGAGCCCGAACCCGGGCGCGCCGCGGCCCCGCCGCCCGGCGGTATGCCGCCTCCCATCCTCGAGCCGCGGCTCGTGCAGGCTGCCGACCGAGCGCTCGAACTGGCTCGATCCCGGGGCGCGGTCGCGGCCGAACCGCGCGAGGTCGCGGAGGTGCTCGACCTGGTGGTGCGCATCGTGCGCGAGTATCGGGAGGCGGGCCGCGACCTTCCCCTCTCGCTCGTCGGCCAGGAGCTGCAGAAGCGGCTCGCTCCCGGCGAATTCCAGCGTGTGGCGCGTGGCCGCGCGGGCGACTTCGCCAAGGCGCTGCAGGAATTCGGATACGTGAAACTTGTAAACCACGAGTTCGCCGACTGGCTCTACCTCCCGCACGAGGAACCAGAGCTCGCCCGACCCGCGTCGGCCGCCCGCGACCTTCCCCGCTACGACTACGCCCGTTTCAACTACAACGACCTCGATGCGGCGGCGAGGGCGCGCGTGATTGCCGCCATTCACGAGGCACGGTGGAAGCCCGGGGTGAACTGGCTCACCTTCAACCGCATCGTGGAGGTGGTAAAGCCCGTCGTCGAACGGGACGACGGCGACGTGAAGAACCTTGTGAACAGCATGATCAGCTGGGGCATCCTGCGCGTCGACCAGCGCCGCCAGGATCGCGACCCCCAAACCGGCACCCCCTACGAGTACAACACCTTCGAGCTCGACCTCGACGCGCCGGACGTGCGCGCCGCCCTGAAGCTCGGCTAGCCCCTCAGAACGGCTTGAAGACGGCCAATACCGAGAGGATCGGCACGCTCAGCACGAGGGCCGTCCCGAACACCAGCGGGACCTTGTCGTCCAAAATCTCCTGCAGTTCGGGCGTCACTTCTCCGCGTTTCGCGGCCGTCAGCGCGGCCACCCGCGCCCGCCGCAGCCCGAACCCCATCAGCGGGAGGCAGATGAGGTAGAAGAAGACGTAGAGGACCGTGAGCACCCCGAGCCAGAGGTCGGTGAAGAAGTTGTAGCCCTCGGCCACGGCCCAGAAGAACCCCGTGATACCCGAGGCCATAGCGCCCGGCAGGAGCACCCGCGTCTCGTTGTTCGCCGCTTCCACGAGGGCGAACATCTGGCGCTGAACGTCCTTCGTTGCCCAGGCGCGAAGGATGTGCGGATAGGTGGCGCCGAGCCCCGCCCCCAGCCAGATGAGCGCCAGGACATGCACGAACCGCCAGCCGTCCATCCTTCTCCCGTGCGGGCCGCGGCCCCGGCGCCAGCCGGGGCCGTCAAGAAGTAGTCTACCGTCGGCTCCCTTACGGCGCCGGGTCGACGACCAGCACAAGCTCCATCCCGGCCTCGCGGTGGCCGGCGATGTCGCAGTACACCGGGTACCGCCCGGGCTGCTTCGGCGCGGTCCACGTCGTCCGCCGGGTGCGCCCCTCGGGGATCAGGACCTCCTCGATTCCGGCCTCGTCGCTCTCGAACTCATGGTCGCTCGTTCCCTCGTTCTCGATCACGAACGTCACGGTTTCCCCCCGCCTCCACGTGGATTTCCTTCGGATCGAAGTACATGTGCTGGGCGTCCCGTTCCCCGGCGCGGACGACGATTTCCCGGCCGCTGGACCCGCCGCAGGCGACGGCTGCGGCAGCAGCGGCGAGGAGGGCGGCAACTCCGAACGGAAGCGCTAGTTGGAAGCGGTGCACGGCTCGTTCTCCTTTCAAAGAGCTGTAGGTCGCTCAGGGAGCGTAGGTGGCTTCTTTCGCCTGCGATGCGATATCGGAGGCACTGGTGGCGCCTTACGCCCGGGCCGCTGCCCTCGGCTGCCTCGTCGAACCCTGGCCTGGCCCGGTAAACAGGTAGAGAGCAGGCATGACGGCGAGGTAGGCCGCGTACGCGATGACCTGGCCCAAGAATGGGCTCGCGTCGTAGCCCATCAGGGTCGCCAGAAATCGCCCCAGGCTCGAGTTGTCCGGGAGCAGCTCGTACGTATCCCAGACGCGCGGTCCTAGGTTCCCGAAGAGAATGTCTGCCTCGTGCAGCTCCTTTAGGCCGTTCGTAAGCAGCCCCGCGGCCAAGACCATCAGCAGGACGCTGGTGACGGTGAAGAACGTCCGCAGAGGAATGCGGTGCGAGCCCGAGTAGACGGCGACGCCGATGACGCTCGCCGTCACGAGGCCTGCGGCGGCCCCGGCCCAGTAGGTCGCCTCCGAGTCGGCGGCCGAGCCCCCCGCGAAGAGGAAGAGCGCCGTCTCGAGACCCTCGCGGCCGACGGACGTGAACGCCAGCAGCGCCAGCGCAGCGGCGGAGCCGGTGGAGAGGGCGGCATCGACCCGCGCCCGCAGCTCGGCGCCGATGGTCCGCGATTGCGCGCGCATCCAGAAGACCATCCAGGTCAGGATGGCGGTGGCGACCAGCATCCCGAATCCCTCGATTGCCTCCTGCAGGCGGCCGGGGAGCTCGACCGCGAGCGCGTGGAGGGCGACGGCGGCGGCCAAGCTGCCTGCACCGACGGCAGCTGCCCCGAACCACACCGGCCGCCAGTGCTGCCGGCGCCCGGAACGGGCGAGGTAGCCGAGGATGATGGCGAGGATGAGCGCCGCCTCGATCCCTTCGCGGAGCGTGATCAGGAACGAGTACCCCATGGACTGGTGCCCGCGGCGAATCTCGGTCAGGTGTCGTGGCGCGCCGCCGATACGCCACTCCTGCACCGGCAATGCAAGGATCGCACGCCGCCAAAATTAGCGCAACCTAATTCAACCGGTTAGGATCCCGGGGCCAGCCGCGCTTGACAGCGGCGCCTCCCGGGGCGATGGTTCGTGTCGGCCGAACAGCCCAAGGCGAAACTGCGAGGTGACCCCGTGCCCGACTACGCCTCCTACCGCGACCTCCGGATCGAAACGCGCGACGGCATTGCCCTCGTCACCATGAACCGCCCCGAGGTGTACAACGCCACCGATCGCCGCCTGCACAACGAGCTGGCCCGGATATGGCTCGACCTCGGCGCCGACGACGCGGTGCGGGTGGCAGTCATCACCGGTGCCGGCGATGCGTTTTCGGCCGGGGGCGATTTCGACATGCTTCAGCAGGGGATCGAGGACCCGAACGTCGTCCTCGATGCCTTCTTCGGCGAGGCGCGCGACATCGTCTACAACATGGCCAACCTCGACAAGCCCATCATCTCGGCCATCAACGGGCCGGCGGTCGGTGCGGGGCTTGCCGTCGCCCTCATGGCCGATATCTCCATCGCCTCCGAGCGAGCGCGGTTCACCGACGGACACATCCGCCTCGGGGTAGCTGCCGGCGACCATGCCTGCATCATCTGGCCCCTCCTCTGCGGGATGGCGAAGGCAAAGTACTACCTCCTCACCAGCGACTTCATCGACGGCCGCGAGGCGGAGCGCATCGGCCTCGTCAGCCTCTGCGTGCCCCACGAGGAGCTGATGCCGAAGGCAATGGAGATCGCCCGACGCCTCGCCGAGGGCCCCCAGCGCGCCATCCGCTGGACGAAGCGGGCTCTCAACCAGTGGATCCGGCTGGGCGGCCTCGTTTCGTTCGAATACTCCCTGGCCATGGAGATGCTCACCTTCTTCGGCGAGGACGTGAGGGAGGGGCTCGCCTCGCTCCGCGAGCGGCGTGCCCCCCGTTTCCCCTCGGCCGCGGCCCCTGCATCCTGACGCCGCCGGAGGTTCGCGATGGAGCTCGGACTGCGCGGGAAGGGCGTGATCGTCACAGGCGCCGGATCGAACATCGGCCGGGCTATCGCCCTCGCCTTCGCCCGTGAAGGGGCACAGGTCGCGATCGCCGACATCGACCGGGAGGCGGGCGAACGCACCGCCTGGCAAGCGGAGAGCCTCGGTGCGCAGCGCGCCGCCTTCGTCGCCTGCGACGTCACCGATCGGGAGCAGGTGGCTGCCATGACCGAGGAGGTCGTTCGACGCTTCGGCCGGATCGATGTCCTGGTGAACAACGTCGGCTGGGACCGCCTCCGGCTCTTCCTCGAGGAGCCGTGGGACGAGATGGAACGGAAGGTCCGTCTCAACCTCTGGTCGGTGCTCGTCTGTTCGCGCATCGTGCTTCCCCGGCTGGTCGAGCAGCGCTCCGGCGCGGTGGTGAACATCGCCTCCGATGCGGGCCGCATGGGCGAATTCCGGGAGGCGGTCTACTCGGCCTGCAAGGGCGGCGTTATCGCCCTTACGAAGGCGCTGGCGCGCGAGTGCGGCCGATACGGGGTGCGGGTCAACTGCGTCTGTCCGGGCACTACCATCCCCGCCTCGCCCGACGATGCGGGCGCCTACAGCATGTGGCGTGCCGGCGAAGAACTCGCCTCGTGGACGACGGAGGAGATGAAAGAGCGGATAGCCCGGGCCTACCCTTTGCGGCGCCTCGGCACGGCTGAGGAGGTGGCCAACGCTGTCGTCTTCCTCGCCTCCGATGCGGCCAGCTTCATCACGGGGCAGACGCTTTCGGTGAGCGGCGGCTACACGATGATGTAAATATCCTCAGCCGCTCGCCGGCACGGCGCCGGCAAGGGGCGAAAGCTGCCGCTCGATAGCCGCCTGCACGAGCGCCCGGAAGAGCGGGTGGGCCCGGTTCGGCCGGCTCTGCAGTTCGGGGTGGAACTGCGTCCCGACCATGAACGGGTGGTCGGCAACTTCGGTCACTTCCACCAGCGAGCCATCGGGGGAGGTTCCGCTCACGACGAGGCCCGCTGCCTCCAACTGGGGCCGGAACGCGTTGTTGAACTCCCACCGGTGGCGATGCCGCTCGTAGACGAGGTCGCATCCGTAGGCCGCATGGGCGCGGGTGCCGGGCACCAGCCGGCAGGGGTAGGCCCCGAGCCGCATGGTGCCCCCGAGGTTGGTGATCCCCTGCTGCTCCTCGAGCAGGCTGATTACCGGATACGGGGTATCGGGCGCGAACTCCGTGGAGTTGGCGCCCTTCATACCGCACACGTTGCGGGCGAACTCCGTGACCATCACCTGCATGCCCAGGCACAGGCCGAGATACGGGGTGCCCGTTTCCCGCGCGTAGCGGGCGGCCTCGATCTTCCCTTCCCATCCGCGCTCGCCGAACCCGCCGGGCACGACGATGCCGTGCATGCCCGCCAGCAGTTCGCCCGCCGCCCGGCGCTCGAGCCATTCGGCGTGGATCCAGTGGATATTCACGGCCACGCCGTGGTGGATGCCCGCGTGGACTAGCGCCTCTTTCACCGAAAGGTAGGCGTCGTGGAGCTCGACGTACTTCCCGACGATCGCGATATCCACGCTGCCGTGGGGGTTCCGCAGCCGCTCGACCATTTCCCGCCACGCGGCGAGGTCGCGCGTGCCCTGCAGTCCCAGCCGCTCCAGGATGTAATCGCCCAGACCGCGCTCCTCCAGCAGGAGCGGCACCTCGTAGATCGACTGGGCGGTCTCCAAGGGGATCACTGCCCGGGGCTCCACGTCGCAGTGCAGGGCGATCTTGTCGCGGATGTCGAGCGGGACGGGGTGGTCGCTCCGGGCCACGATCACGTCCGGCTGGATGCCCATGGAGCGGAGCTCGCGCACGGAGTGCTGGGTGGGTTTCGTCTTCAGCTCCCGGGTCGCACCCACCCAAGGGAGGAAGGTGACGTGGACGCTGAGGCAGTTCTCCCGCGGCTCGTCGTGGCGGATCTGTCGGATCGCTTCGATGAACGTCTGGCCCTCGATGTCGCCGACGGTGCCGCCCACTTCACAGATGAGCACCTCGGCGCCCGCTGCTTCGGCAGCGCCGTAAATCCTCGACTTGATCTCGTTCGTCAGGTGCGGAACTGCCTGGATGGTGCCCCCCAAGTAGTCGCCGCGACGCTCCCGCTCGAGCACGGCGAGGTAGATCTGGCCCGAGGTGACCGAACTGCTCGCGGGCAGGTCCTGGTCGAGGAAGCGCTCGTAATGGCCCAGGTCGAGATCCGTCTCCGCGCCGTCGGCCGTGACGAAAACTTCCCCATGCTGGTAGGGAGACATCGTTCCCGGGTCGACGTTCAGGTAAGGGTCGAGCTTCTGGATGGAGACCCGGATGCCCCGCGACTTGAGGATCCGCCCGATGCTGGCGGTGGTGATGCCCTTGCCGACCGAACTCACCACGCCGCCCGTGACGAAGATAAACTTGGGCATCTCGGTCCTTGGCAAGGGGGAAGGGCTACCCCGATGCTAGGGCCGGCCTCTGGCCGTGTCAACGAACAAATGTGCGATCCAGCCGCTGGTCACTCCACGAGCCGGATGGCCCATGCGTCGCCCGAAGCGGCGTCGTACAGCGCGTTCGGCAGCTCGCTGACGAACTGGACGAACTCCACGCGCACGGCCGAGTTCGTCCCTGACCCCGGCGCGTCCGACCGCAGGTAGAGGAAGGCGAAACCAATGACCGTCGACTTCAGCGGATTTTGGATTCGATCGACAACGGGGACGATGAGGATCCGCGGGCTCTCTTCGCATCCGGGGCGGATGGACACAGTGCCGTCCGGGTTGCTGATGAGCACCTGATCGCGCTCGTTCCCAGGGCAGCCGGGCGGAGGCGGCTGGGAGAGCCGCCAGTTCACCGCCTGCTGGGTCGGGCCGCTCATGTTGCCGGTCTGGGCATCGAGCTGGTCGCCCTTCTTCACCGGACGGCTCGAGCCGTGCTTGATGTCGTCGCGGTATTCGCTGGCTCCCGGGCCGTCGACGGCGAGCGCGCCGAAGTCGCCACCGGAGCTGGTCCCGGCGCCGTACTTGATGGTGCACACGGTGTTGTGCCGGAAGCGGGGTGTGCCGTCCGGGTTCCAGCCTTCGAAGCAGGGATTCTGGAGCAGCGTGCTGGTCGGGTCGTTGCTTGCGACGAAGCCCCAAGGCATGACTCCGGTTCCGCCGCTGTAGTAGCCGATCCGCGCTGTGGCCCGCGCCCGCACCGTTGCCTGCGAGGCGCCGAGAAGATGCAGGAACGCGTAGCGAACCGGCCGGGCGACTTCGACCGTGACGGTGTCGTTCGGGTTGTACGTCTGCGTAAGCGTGACCGTTACCGTCACGTTGCTGCCCGCGTTCTCGCGCGCGTACTGTTCCGCGGTCGTCCGCGCGGCCCAAGGGCGTGCGGGGAGCTCCTGGGCGGCGGCGAATGCAGCCGCGTCCGCGGCCTTCTGGAGGTCGGTTCGGGTCACGACGAGCTGACCGGCGTCAACGGAGAGCGCCAGCAGTCCGATGATCACCGCGGCGCCCCCGGCGAAGAGCACAAGCGCTTGCCCCGCCTCGTGGGGCATCCCGTGCAGGAAGCTGAGCTTTCCCCAGCGTCGCATCGAACGCCTCCTGGTACGCGCCGTCCGCTGGGAAGTAGCCCGGTGCTTCGCTTCGCGTTATGCGAATTTCGACTCGGTAAGGGAGCGGCTCGGTGACGATCGGGCGCGGGCGTGAACGCCGGTGGCCGGAAGGGTGCCGCAGGGTGACATTCAAGCGAACGCTCTGCGTTCGTTTGCAGGTCTGACGAGTCTCAAATAGAGACCCATCCCTGCCCAGGTGTAGAGTGAAGGGCGTGGAGGAATCGTACCGGCTCGGCGGCGAAACGCTCGAGGGCCTCTCGCGAGAGACCGATGCCCTCGATGAACTCGCCGCCCGGGTCGCCACTGGCGATCGAGCGGCATTCGACGAATTGTATACTCGAATGGTCGACGACGTGTACGCGTATGTGCGGGGACAGTGCCGCAACGACGTCGAGGCTGAAGACATCATCGCCAACGTCTTTCTCAAGGTATGGCGATCGATCCGGAGCTACCGGGCGGGGTCGGGTCAGTTCCGGCGCTGGCTGTTCGCCATCGCCCGGAACGAAGTGAAGCGGGCGTGGGCGCAGCGCAAACGCGAGGCGGCTCCCTTGCCGGAAGAGATTGCGGACGCCGATGCGAGCCGGCCCGGGCTCGATTTTCCCACCCGCGACTTGCTTCACCGGGCCATGCTCGTATTGACTCCGGAGCAGCGCGATGTGGTCGTTCTGCGTTACTACGGCGGGAAGTCTCACCAGGAAATAGCCGCTATTCTTGGTAAGCGTGAGGGCGCCGTCCGGGCGCTGCTCCTGCGGGCCCTCCGCAAGATGCGAAAGGCGATCGACGATGCTGCGGGCCCGCGGTGACCGCTGGGAGTACTTGGCCATCGAGGCGGCGTTGCGGCGCACGGCTCCCCCTGCCCTTACGCCGGAGCAGCGGGAGCGCATCCGCGCGCGGATCATGGCCCAGCTCGGCGCCCAGGAGCCGGCGCGGCCGCCGCTCGTCTTCCGCAGCCGCTGGGTGGCGGTTCCGGTCGGCGCGGGGCTCGCGGCGACCATCGTCGCCGGCGTTCGTCTCGTGCCCCACCAGTACTCGGGAGAACGCCCCAGCGGGGGCGTTGTCGCTGGCGGGCGCCTCGTAACCGGCGGACGGGCGGTCGACGAGCTCGGGCGAGGCCAGGCGGCCGTCGCCCGCACCGATGCCTCCATCCTCTTCCCCGCGGCGGGCGCCCGCCTCGACGCTGTTGCCGGCAGCCGTTTCGAGCTTCTCTCTGATAGTGGAGAGCTCGCCTTCCGCCTCGAGATGGGACGGTTCTCGGTGGCCAGCGAGGCCACCCCCATCCGCCTCGAGGGCCAGGGGTGGAGCGCGGTCTTCGCGGCCGGCGGAGTCGGCTCGGCAGACGTCAGCTCCGGCCGGGCTTGGTTCATCGTGTACGAGGGCGCGCTCACGGTGACCGTGCGCGGCGCGGTCTGTACGGCAGGGGCGGGCGATACGGTCATCGTGGAGGGGAACTCCTGCCTGGTGGTACCCGGGACCGCTGGCGGGAATCCGGCGGCGCCGGG
>DAOUCS010000052.1:0-5195 GCA_034431815.1 Dehalococcoidia bacterium | reverse complement strand
CTCTTCGAGCGCGATGTCGACGTCGCCGCAGTCGGTCATCGTTCCACCTCAGCCCCCAGCGCCGCGCGGATCTTCGCCAGAGCGAGCCGCAGACGGCTCCGAACCGTGCCTTCGGGGATGTGCAGCGCCTCCGCGATCTCGCGGCCGGCAAACCCACGGAAGTAGGCGAGCTCCAGCGCGATCCGCTGGTCGGCAGGGAGATCGCGTACGGCGCGGCGGACGGCTTCGTGCAGGTCGGAGGCGTCGATGCGGGCGAGCTCGGCGAGCGCGTCTTCGTCGACGGGCTCGGCGGCGAGCGAGGCGCGGCCGTTCCGCCGGCTGCGGGCTGCATCGACGGCGCGGCGGTGCACGATGGTAAGGAGGAGCGCTTCGGGGGCGCCGCGGGCAGCATCGAAGCGGTCCATGTGCTCCCAAACCCAGAGAAACGCATCGTGCACGGCGTCTGCAGCGGCGTGCTCGTCGCGGAGGATGCGGAGGGCCAGGCCATAGGCCCTCGCAGCGCAGGCATCGTACAGGGCAGCGAGCGCGCGCGGATCGCGGGCGGCTAAGGCCGCAACGACGGCGTCGCGGTCGGGGAAGGAGCCATCGCGGCCGGCGGCGGTCACGGCGGCGCCATTGTACCCCCGGGCGTTGGGGCTGCCATTCCTTCGCGTTGCGAGAACCTTTACGGCGGCGACGGCTGCCCGCCAGTGTCGTCACCCGAAGCGGCAGCCTGACAGATGGCCCGCAGCGCCTCGTACAGCTCGCGGCCGTCGACCGACATGGGCACGTAGGCGGCGGCGCCCGCCTCCAGGTAGGCCTCCCGGTCGCTCGGCCGGGGAATGGGGCAAAGGATGACGACGTGGATTCCCCTGGCGGCGAGCGCCCGGCACTCCTCGGCCCCGACCACCGACGGAGTGGCGACCACGATGGCGCCAGCCGGCGCCTCACCGAGAGGCTGATCGAGCGGCCTGAAATCCCAGTCGGCCATGCGGGCGAGCTGAGCGCGCAGGGCTCGGTAGAGAGCGCGGTCGCCCAGGGCGAGCCATAGGGGCCCCGGCGGCTGCAACCTGGGCATGGTTCGATCCCCTGAAACTGCTCTGGCAGGCGTGGGCACGATCATTTCCGGGTAGGGTGGCAGACGATATGCGTTCGCCGAAAGGACCGATCGGGGAAACGCGCACGGGCCGTTCGGCACTGTGCGGCGGCCGCGGGAAAGGCACGTTTCCGATCTCGTGAACAGCGTTACAATGTCGGCGATGAGCGATATGGCAGCGGGCGTTGCCCCCGAATTCGCCCTCCGCCTCGCGGAAATGGCGGTGACGAGCGAGGCGCTGGTCTCGGCCGAGAGCCTGAACGACATCCTCCACCGCCTCGCCGCTCGGGCGCACGAGATCACGCGGGCCGACTACGCGGCGATCTCCATCTTCGACGACGAAGGCCGCGTAACCCGGTTCGTGTACACAGGCATTGACGAGGCGCTGGCCCGGCGGCTCGGCAACCCGCCCGTGGGGCGGGGATTGCTGGGAGAGCTGCGCCGGCACGACCGTCCCCTCCGGCTCGAGAACCTGAAGCTGCACCCGCGCTTCACCGGTTGGCCGGAGGGGCATCCCGACATGGAAGCGTTCCTGGGCGTGCCGATCCGCGCCGGGGGCGAGACCATCGGCTCGCTGTACATGACCCGCGTTGCCGGCCGGGAGCCGTTCACGGAGCGGGACGAACTGGCGGCGGCGGTGCTCGCGCTCCAGGCGGCGGCAACGGTCGCTTCGGCGCTGGCGCGGGAGCGGACCGGCCGGGTGGCGATCCTGGAGGAGCGGGAGCGCATCGCCCACGACCTCCACGACGGGATCATCCAGTCCCTGTACGCCATCGGGCTGGAGTTCGACACCCTCACCCGCCGCGATGACCTGCCGGACGACGCTCGGGAGCTGCTCCGCGAGGAGGTGGAGCGGATCAACGCCATCATCCAGGACATCCGTGAATACATCAGCATGCTCGAAGCGGGCACGCCGCCTAGCGCTCCCGACCTCTCCCGCGACCTGGCCTTCGTGCTCCGGCAGCTTGTGCCGCCGGGCATCGACACCGTGCTGAACGTGACGGCCGCCGCCCTGCAGGAGCTGAACAACCGCGAGGCGGAAGACGTCCTCTACATCGCCCGCGAGGGGGTGAGCAACGCCGTGCGCCACGGCAGCCCGACGAAGATCGGGGTCGACCTACGCCAGACGGACTCGGAGCTCACGCTCACCGTGCAGGACAACGGCGTGGGCTTCGACCCTGCGAAAGCGCCTACCGGGCTTGGTACGATTACGATGCGCACGCGGGCGGCGCGGCTCGGAGCGAAGCTGGCGGTCCTGGGCATACCGGGCATGGGTACCACCGTTCATCTGTCCATCCCGCGGAGGAGCTATGAGCGAGCCGAAAGCGAATGACGTCATCCACGTGCTGCTCGTCGACGACCACGAGGTGGTCCGCGCCGGGCTGAAGGCGCTGCTCCGCGGGAACCCGGAATTCTCGGTGGTGGGCGAGGCAGGCACCGGCGAGGCCGCTGTCCGCGAGGCGCTGCGCACGAAGCCCGACCTGGTGGTGATGGACGTACGCATGGCCGACATGAGCGGCATCGAGGCATGCCGCGAAATCCGCTCCCACCTGCCCCAAACGAACGTGCTGATGATCACCTCCTACAGCGATGACCGGGCGGTGATGGCCGCCCTCCTGGCGGGAGCCGGCGGGTTCATGCTGAAGGACGTGCGCTCCGCCGACCTCGTCGAGGCGATGCGCGTCGTCGGGCGAGGGGGGAAGATCCTGGATGCCGCCAGCTCTGCGGCCGTCATCGAGCAGCTCCGTCGGGGAACCTTCCTCACGGAGGAGGAGAAGCTCGCCCGTCAGCTCTCCGAACGGGAGCTGCAGATCATCGACCTGATCGCCGACGGGCTGACGAACCGGGAGATCGGCGAACGCCTCTACCTTTCGGAGAAGACGGTGAAGCACCACATCAGCGAGATCCTCGCCAAGCTCGGCTTCACCCGCCGCTCCGAGATCGCGGCCTTCGCCGCCCGGCTCGCAGCCCAGAAGCAGCGGCAGGAGTAGGGCTCAGCCGGCGGGGGTCACGCCGACGCTCCGCAGGCGGATGATCTCGCGGCTGCCGTCGTCGCGGGTCACCTCGATCCACTCGGGGAACCCATCCTCGCGCTCGCCCACCGCGATCTCCTGCGGGCGGTAGACGAGATGATCGAGGCCCTCCAAAGCCACCTCGAGGAGATTGTCGCGCGGATCGTAGGTAATGCCGATGACGCGAGCCCGGTCGGTGATGAGCTGATCGCCGAGCTCGCGGGAGATGAGCTCCACCGCTGCCGATTCCGGATTGAGGTCGCGGAAGAACTGCTTGGTGCGCTCGTCGACGTACGACTGCCACTCGGCGGCAGGAAGCTGCCGAACCGTCGCCATCGCTCCTTCACCTCCCGTGCGATGTTCTCGATTTCATCGTAGCCCGCGGGGAGCTGCCCAGAGCGACCGAACGGTGCCCTGCTTCGGGGCCAACCGGCCCGCACGCCGCCGCTAGCGGCGGCCGAACTGGCGCTCCAGGTCCGAGGTGCTGAGGTGGACGATGGTGGGGCGCCCGTGGGGGCAGGTGCGCGGGTTGGCTGTGCGCTCCAAGTCCTCCAGGAGCTGGCGCATCTCCTCGATGCTGAGCTGCATGCCCGCGCGGACAGCGGCGTGGCAGGCGACGGCTGCGGCGGCGCGCTCGGCGCGGGTCGGCAAGCGGCGGTCGGCATCAAGGTCGGCGAGGATGCCGCGGAGCGCCGCCTTCAGGTCGCGCCCGCCGAGGAGAACCGGCACCTGACGGAGGATCCAGGCCCGCTCACCGAACGGTTCCAGTCCGAACCCGAGGGCCGCGAGCGCCTCGGCGTGCTCGGCGAGCGCAGCGGCTTCGGGCGCCGCCAGCTCGACGAGCAGGGGCTCTAGGAGCCGCTGGACCGCCGACCCGTCGCGAGGCAGCCCCGCGAGCAGCCGGTCGTAGATCACGCGCTCATGGGCTGCGTGCTGGTCGACGAGATAGAGCCCATCCGGCCCTTCCGCGACGACGTACGCCTGCGCCATCTGGCCCACCACGCGGAGGAGGGGCAGGGTCTCTCGCTGAGGGCGCGAAGCAGCGTCGCGCGGAAGGAGTTCGAGCGGCGCTTGGGCCGGCTCCGAGGCGAGCTCCAGCCGGGGGCGGAGCCGCGCGCTCAAAGGCGGAGCCGTGGCCGCGGGCTGGGTCGCCGGCGCCTCCGGAGCGGGCCACGCTTTCGCCGGCGATCGCTCCATCGCCGCGGCGAGCGCATGCCGGATGGCTCGCTGCACCGCCCGCTCATCGCGGAAGCGCACCTCTGCCTTCGCCGGGTGGACGTTCACGTCGACCTCATCGGGCGGCAGACGGATGTGAAGGGCGGCGATGGGGTAGCGGTCGGACGGCAGCAGTCCTGCGTAGGCATCGGCAACGGCGAACGTCAGGCTGCGGCTCGAGACCCAGCGTCCGTTTACGAAGATGGAGATAGCGGAACGCGTTCCCCGGTGGACGTGGGGCGGGCTCGCCAACCCGGAGACTGCCACACTCCCTTCGGCATGGGCGACATCGAGCATTGCTTGAGCTGTCTCGGCATCGAAGACGGCCGCGAAGGCGTGGCGCAACACCCCATCGCCAGCCGTGGCCAGCGCCCGCCGGCCGTTCACCTCCAGCTCGAAGACGATAGCCGGGTAGGCGAGGGCGTAGTGGGAGACGAGCAGGACGATCGCACGGCCCTCGGCAGCGGGGCTGGAGAGGAAGGCCCGCCGTGCGGGCAGCCGCGCGAAGAGGCTCCGCACGGCCACCGACGTCCCCGGCGGAGCGGCTCGGGCTGCTCGGCGCACAACCCGCCCTTCCACCAGGAGTGCGTGAATCCCCAGCGGCTCGCCCTGGGCTCGGGTGACGATCTCGACGTCAGCCGCAGCGGCGATCGAAGGCAGCGCTTCGCCGCGGAACCCCAGCGTGGCGACGCGCCGAAGGTCGTCGGCCGAGGCGATCTTGCTCGTCGCGTGACGCTCGAAGGCAAGCTCCACGTCGTTCGGGGGGATGCCGCAGCCGTCGTCGACGACGCGGATGAGTTCGAGGCCGCCCCCCTCGACCGTCACGGTGATGCGCGACGCCCCGGCGTCGACGGCGTTGTCGAGGAGCTCGCGGACGACCGAGACCGGCCGCT
>DAOUCS010000051.1:0-3865 GCA_034431815.1 Dehalococcoidia bacterium | reverse complement strand
ACGGCGTGGTCGTAAACGTCGAGAGCGGACCCGAAGACCCGACCCGTCCCCTGCAGCCGCTCGGCGAACCAGGGCAGTCGGCAGCCGACGTGATGCGCGCTCACCCGCACATCCGCCAACTGCTGCGCACGCGGGTGCGGGTGGTAGCGTGCGGCCACGCGGCTGAGGGGGGCCCCGTCCCGCTCCTTCCCCCGCTGCCCCCGCCGCTCCTGGCCCGTGTCGAACCCGCCACTCCCGAGGAGACGCGCGCGCTCACCGCTGGGGGCCGATTCCTTCCCCTGCTTCTGGCTGCCTCCGAATGCGACGACGCCGTCATCGGCGCTGCCATCCGCGCGGCCCGGGCGACGTTTGGGGAGGACGGCCGCAGCTTCCTCGTCGATGCGGGGAAGGAGCTCGCCCGCTTGCTCCGCGCCGAACCGGCGCGCCTCACCACTATCTTGAGGATGGCCGTATGACCAGCGACACCATCGGAGTCGTCGTCGGCGGCTCACTAACCGGTGCGATTCAGGTTCGGCTCCATCCCGGCGTCTCCGCCGCGCTCGGGGAGTACGTCGTCGCCCCGGCCGATTCGGAGACGGCCATCCTCGGGATGGTCACCGACGTGGTGCTCAAAGCGGCCGAGTCGGGACCCGCGAACTGGCCGCCTCCGCTCGGTGACGACCCAGCGGCAGCCCTCGTGCGGGAGGTGCTCCTCGATACCGGCGTCTACACTGCCGTCGAGGTTACGCCCTACCTCGAACTCCGCGCCGACGGCACCTCCTCGCGCGCTCGGCGGCTGCCCCGCCATTTCGCCCCTGCCCGGCGCGCCGACCAGACCACTGTCGACCGCGCCTTCGCCGTCGGCGACCGTGCTGCAGTGGAAGTGGGAAGCCCGTTGGGAATGGACGACCGCAGCGTGGCCGTCGATATCGAGAAGCTCTTCGAGCGCTCGGTCGGCGTCTTCGGCAAGAGCGGCACCGGGAAATCCGTCCTCACCCTCCAGCTCCTGGATGCGATGACGGCCTACTCCCGCGGGCAGCCCGCCTCGGAACGCATCGTCGCCCTCGTGTTCGACATGCACGATGACTACGGGGAGTACATGAAGTTTCAGGGAGACGGTACGGGCCGGCGGCGCTCCCTTAAGGGCCTCCATCCGGACCACGTGGAGGTGTACACCGTCGACCCGACCCGCAAGGTCGACGGGCGTATCGTCATCGGCACCGAGGACATCGAGGTCGACGATATCGAGATCCTGCGGAGTGTGGGGGACTTCACCGACCTGGCCATCGAGGCGGGGCACGCCGCAGCCGACCGCTTCGGGAAGCGCTGGATCGACCTCTTGCTCGAGGACGAGCCCCCACCCGAGGTGATCGCGGCTGCCTGGCGTGGCGCCGAGCCGCCCGAGGAGGTGCGGTGGAGCCACGTCGCCCAACGCCTCGGCATCCACGGCGCGAGCTTCGACAACCTCCGCCGCGGGCTGCGGAAGATCGCCCGCCGCCCCTTCGTCGAACGCGGGAGCGGCCAGTTCAATGGCGTGCTCGACGAAGTGGTGCGGCGGCTGCTTTCCGGGGTCACCGTGGTCATTCAGTTCGGGAGAGAGGGACGCAACCTCGACAGCTACATGCTGGTCGCGAACATGCTCTCCCGCCGAATCTGGGAGCGGTACCGCGAGGCCGTCGAAGAAGCGACCGCGAACGCCCAAAAGCAGCCTCCGAACCGGCTCGTCATCGTTATCGAAGAGGCCCACAAATTCCTCGATCGTTCCGTCTCGGGCCAAAGCATCTTCGGGCAAATCGCCAGGGAGCTCCGGAAGTACAACGTGACCCTTTTCGTCATCGACCAGCGTCCCAGCCAAATCGACCCCGAGGTCCTCTCGCAGATCGGCACGAAGATCACCCTCCAGCTCGACAGCGAGGCCGACATCGAGGCGCTAGTCGGCGGCGCCGTGGGCCGCGGGAACCTGCGGCAGATCATCGCCACGCTGGAGAGCCAGCAGCAGGCGCTCATCTTCGGCCACGCCGTGCCGATGCCGATTCTCGTCCGCCCGCCGGTGCTCTTGCCCACCCGAAAGCCGGGCGAGAACCTGCGATCGCCTTCGCTGCGGGAGCGGCTCGCCGTGTCCGACCGGCCGACTGGCGGGCTTTACGGGTGATCGCGCGTCAGGCGACTTCCGCTGCCGGCTGGGGTTCCTCCTCGGTGAGCCGCCGTAGCTTCCGCCAGAAACGGGCGAGGTCGCGGTTCTCCCAGGCCACGAGGACTTGGGAGGCCACGCCGATACTGGAGTAGGTGCCTGCCACGATGCCAACCAGCAGCACCAGGAGGAAGTTCCGGATCGTCTCCCCGCCGATGAGGAGCATGGAGACGATGGTGAAGATCACTGTGAGGGACGTCGTAAGCGACCGCCCCAGCGTTTCCGTCAGGCTGGCGTTCACCGCCTCCTCGAAGGGCAGGTAGGGGTCGTGCTCCACCTTCTCGCGCACTCGGTCAAACACGACGATGGTGTCGTGCACGGAGAAGCCGATGACCGTGAGCAGCCCCACGATGAAGGAGGTGTCCACCTCCGTGCCGCGGATCTTCCCTAGCAGGGAGAACAAGCCCAGCACCACGAGCGCATCGTGGACCAGCGCGATCACGGCGGCCGTGCCGTAGCGCCACGGCCGACGCACCTTCCGGAACGCCATGGAGATGTACACGAGGATGGCAACGGCGGCGACGGCAACGGCGATGGCCGAATATCGCCCGATCTCGGCCGACACGGTGCCTGTCACGGTCGCGAAATCCCGCCGCTGGACCTCGCCGAACCGCTCCTCGAGGGCCGCCTGGATCTCGTCGATCTCGCCCGGCGGCACGGGTCCGGGCTCGTCGGTGAGCGCTGGTGCGCCCGCCAGCGGCTTCGTGCGGACGATGTAGGTGTTTTCGCCGGCGCCCTGAACGCGCGCCTCCGGGTGGCCGAGCTCCGCGAGCGCCTGCCGGAGCTCGCTCGGGCTGACCGGCCGCTCCGTGAACTCAAGGGTGAACGTCGAGCCCGATGTGAACTCGATGCCTGCCCGCAAGGAGGGCGGAATAGCGAGCAGGACAATGGCCGCCAGGACGAACAGCCCCGAAATCCCCAGGTACCACCACCGCTTGCCGGAGAAGTCGAACATTACTGCCCTCCCCCGGCCGGGGCGGGCGCCGCCGGGCGCCGCTTCACCTCTTCGGCGTTGAAGAGCCAGCCGGCCCGGCCGACCGGCGTCCCGACGACCATCTTCAGGAAGGTTCGCGTGACCGTGATCGCCGAGAACATGCTCACCAGCACGCCGATGGCCAGCGTGAGGGCGAACCCCTTCACGAGCGCGGCGCCGAACTGATCGCCAAACCAGTAGAGGATCGCGCAGGTAATGAGCGTCGAAACGTTCGAATCCCGAATCGAGGGCCAGGCCCGCCGGAAGCCGGCGTCGATGGCGGCGTTCAGGCTGCGCCCCCGGCGCAGCTCCTCTTTCATCCGCTCGAAGATGAGGATATTGGCGTCCACCGCCATGCCCACCGAAAGGATGAAGGCCGCGATGCCGGAGAGGGTCAGCGTCACCGGCCACAGCTTGAAAACGAGGAGTACCAGCGACGTGTACACAACGAGGGCGGCCGCCGCGAGGACGCCTGGCAGCCGGTAGTACAGGATCATGAACAGGGCCACGGCAATCAGCCCTATCTCGCCGGCACGCACCGTCTTCAGCACCGAATCGTCGCCTAGGGTGGCGCTCACCTCGCTCGACTGCACAACGCGCAGCGGGACGGGCAACGCGCCGGCGTTCAGCTGCTTCGAAAGCTCGTTCGCCTCGGTGAATGTCGCGAGCCCGGTGATGGACCCCTGCTCGGCGATGACGCCCTGGACCGTCGCGTTCGAAAT
>DAOUCS010000050.1:0-2569 GCA_034431815.1 Dehalococcoidia bacterium | reverse complement strand
GTGGACGATGATCGGCTGGTGGCGCTCGCCGTCCTCGCCGATGTACTCGAGCCCGAACTGGCGGGGGAAGTGGAAGTCGACCTGGATGGTGGAGAGCGTTTCTTCCTTGCCGGCGGCGGTCATGAACTGGACATCGATCTTGGGGCCGTAGAAGGCGGCTTCGCCGGGGGCGGCGAAGTACTCGAGCCCAAGGCGGTCGAGGACGCGGCGGAGGAGGGCTTCGCCGTCGGCCCACATTTGGGGGTTATCGACGTACTTTTCGCGGTCATCGGGGTCGCGGAGGGAGAGGCGGTAGCGGTAGTTGCGCAGGCCGAGGACGCCGTACGCGTGCTCCATGAGCCGGAGGACGCCTTCGACTTCGGCTTCGACCATGGCGGGGTCGGTGCAGAAGATGTGGGCATCGTTGAGGGTCATGATGCGCACGCGGCTCATCCCGGAGACCTGGCCGCTCTTCTCCCAGCGGTGCATATTGCCGAACTCGGCGATGCGGATGGGGAATTCGCGGTAGGAGTGGAGCTCGCTGCTGAAGACGAGGATGTGGGAAGGGCAGTTCATGGGGCGCAGGACGTATTCTTCGCCTTCGCGCTCCATGAGCGGGTACATGGCGTCGTGGAAGTGGTCCCAGTGGCCGGACTTCACGTAGAGCTGGCGCTTGGAGACGGCCGGGGTGACAACGTGGCGGTAGCCGCGCTCGATTTCGAGGTCTTCCATCCAGCGCTGGAGCTCGCGGCGGACGGTGGCGCCGGCCGGCAGCCACACGACATGGCCGGGGCCGGTCTCATCGAACAGTTCGAAGAGCTTGAGCTCCTTGCCGATGCGGCGATGGTCGCGGCGGCGGGCCTCCTCGAGCTGGCGGAGGTAGGCCTCAAGCTCCTCCTCGGTCTCGAAGAGGATGCCGTAGACGCGCTGGAGCTGGGGGTTCTTTTCGGACCCGCGCCAGTAGGCGCCGGCGACGGAGGTGAGGCGGAAGGGGCCGATTTCGCCGGTGTGGTTGACGTGGCCGCCCTTGCAGAGGTCGGTGAAGTTGCCGTGGGTGGCCTGGGTGATGGTGCCGTCTTCGAGGTCGTTGAGGAGGTCGATCTTGAAGGGCTGGTTTTTCCAGCGCTCGCGGGCCTCTTCGCGCGAGATGGCGGCCATCGAGAAGGGGAGCTTCTGCCGGACGGACTGGCGCATGCGCTCCTCGAGCCAGTCGAGGTCGTCCTGGGTGAGGGAGCGGGGGAGGCGGAAGTCGTAGTAGAAGCCGTTGTCGATGGGCGGGCCGATGCCGAGCTCGGCATCGGGGAAGCGTTCGAGCATGGCCTCGGCGAGGAGGTGCGCGGCGGAGTGGCGCATGCGCGCGAGGCGTTCTTCTTTGGGGAGGCTGGCGAGGTCGACGTGGGACTCGATGGGCTGTGGCACCGGTGGAACCTCCGGGATGGTGTGGGCGCGCGATGGTGCCGGGACGAGCGCGCGCTCGTGGTTCCACCCAGCTTCTCCGCGCGTGGGCGCGGACTCGTTGGCGGCCGGTAACGGGGCCAACCGCGCGACCTTATCGCCGTGGGCGCCTCGGTGCGGGCTCGCGGGGGGTGTTCGCCTGCCTGGTGCCGCGCTTTCAGCCGGGGGCGCGGCTCTCTGGAGGTTGGCGGCGGGCTACTCGTCCCGGTCGATGCCGATGGCGGGCTGCGGGGTGCAGCCGTTGGTTGTGCTGCGGAAGAGTATAGCAGGCGAGCGGGCTTGCGGCGTTCAGCGGGTTTGCTATGATGGAAAAGGCGCAGTCTGCCCTGCGCGAGATCGCACTCCCCACGGGAAGAGAGGAAGCACCGAACTGAGCATGACTGACGATATCCTTTCCGATTCGACCCTGACGAGCGACGACGATGTCCTGGACGGTGTCCTCAACCAGCTCTCTTCGCTGGGAGACAGCGAGGCCGAGGATGAGCTGGGGGTCGCGGCGGTTGGGGAGGACGAGGAGAGCCCGCTCGACGAGGCGGAAGAGGAGGATGAGGACGCGGGCCTTGCGCTGCTTTCGGACGATTCGGAAGGGATCGATGACCCGGTGCGGATGTACCTCCGGGAGATCGGCAAGGTCTACCTGCTGACGGCCGACGATGAGAAGCATCTCGCCCGGCAGATGGAGCACGGGCTGCACATCGAGGAAATCGAGAAGGAGTATGTGCAGAACTACGGCCATCCGCCCTCGGCGAGCCGGGTGGCCGTCCGGCTGCTGGAGCAGTGGGCAGAGCTGCTACCGGTGTACAAGGAAGCGAAGAAGTTCATCGATGACTTCGATAAGTACGTGAAGCCGGGCGCCGAGGGCGAGACCACGGTGGTGCGGAAGTGGCGAGACCCGAACGGGCGGAAGCTGAAGAACCTTTCGTACAGCGAGGTCATCGGCGACCCGCAGTTCCGCGGGCTGGTGGACGGGGAGATCGACCCGGACTTCAAGCAGCACATTGTGAACAAGCTGAAGCTGGCCGATGAGGACGCCCACCAGCGCATCGTGCGGCTGTCGATCGTGACGGCGGTGCTGACGCCGGAGCTGATGCGGGAGATGGCCGAGGAGGCGGGCGGCGAGGACCACCTCGTCCCG
>DAOUCS010000049.1:0-16517 GCA_034431815.1 Dehalococcoidia bacterium | reverse complement strand
CGTCCCTGATGCTGTACGGGACCGAAGAGCAGAAGCGCCGCTTCATCCCCCGCATTGCCAGAGCCGAGGACTGGTGGTGCACCCTCTACTCCGAGCCGGGCGCCGGCTCCGACCTCGCCGCGCTGCAGACGCGCGCCGTCCGCGACGGCGACGAGTGGGTCATCAACGGGCAGAAGATCTGGACGACCGGCGCCCACCTCGCCGACTGGGGATGGCTTGCGGCGCGCACCGACCCCGATGCCCCGAAGCACAAGGGCATCACCATGTTCGTGGTCGACATGAAAACGCCCGGTATCACGGTGCGGCCCCTCATCAACATGGCTGGGCGCCACGGCTTCAACGAGGTGTTCTTCGAGGACGTCCGCGTCCCGGCCGAGAACGTCGTGGGCGAGGTGAACCGGGGCTGGTATCACATGGCCGTGGCCTTGGACTTCGAACGCAGCGGGATCCAGGCGTTCGCGGGCGGGCGGCGCTCGGTGGAACGGCTGGTCGAGCTGGCGAAGCGGCGCCCCGAGCTGGTCCGCCAGCGGCCGAGCATCCGCTTCGAACTGGCCGATCGCGCCATCGAGGTCTCGGTCGGCACCTTCCTCGCCTACCGGGTGGCGACCATGCAGGCCCGCGGTTTGGTGCCGAATCACGAGGCGAGCGCGAGCAAGCTCTTCGGCAGCGAGTTGAGCCAGCGCATCGCCCTCACTGGCATGCACCTCCTCGGCCTCGCCGGCCAGCTGCGCGAGGGCTCGAAGTGGCTGGTTTTCGACCAGGCAGCGGGGTACCTGAACGCGGTGTCGGCGACCATCGCCGCTGGGACGAGCGAGATCCAGCGGAACATCATCGCCACGCGCGGGCTCGGACTCCCGCGCGACTGACGGCGACCCGGGCACCTGCAGGGCCGACGGCGTAGGCTTGGGCCGTGCGAAGCCGGCCGTTCGTCGTTCTCTACGCGGCGGTGTTCGTGGCCACCATGGGCATCTCCATGGTGAGTCCGCTCCTCCCCGTGTACGCCGAGCGCCTGGGCGCCACCGGCATCTGGATCGGCCTCACCTTCTCCATCTTCGCCGTCACGCAAACGATCTTCGGGCCGTTCGCGGGACGCTGGTCCGACCGCTGGGGTCGCAAGCCCTTCATCGTCGCGGGGCTGCTGCTCTACTTCGCGGCGGCGTTGGGCTACCTGACGGCATCGACGTTCTGGCAGGTGCTCGCCTTCCGCGCCCTCAGCGGCTTTGGGACCAGCCTCATCTTCTCGGTCGCACGGGCGTACATCGGCGACCTGGTTCCTCCCCGGCACGAGGGCCGCTGGTTCGGCGTGTTCGCGACGGCCGACATCATCGGGTTCGGCGTCGGGCCGGTGATGGCGGGCATCATCCGCGAGGTGTGGGGCTTCGACGCCGTGTTCATCGGCATGGCCGCGCTCATGGCTGGGTCGGCAGCCATCGTGGCCCTCCTCCTTCCCGCCAAGGTGCGGCGGCCGGGCGCGGCGGGGGCGGCGCGGGCTGCGGACCTCCGCTTCCGCAAAGCGCTGACCGACCGGCTCGTGCTGGCGCTCACGCTCACCATGGGGCTGACGAGCCTTTCGTTCGGGGCGACGTTCAGCTTCCTGGCCGTTCGCCTCGAAGACCTGGGCGCAGGGCCGGCCGTCGTCGGCGTTGCATTCGGGGCGGAGAGCGTCGCCAGCGCCGCCGTCCAGCCGTTGGCGGGCCAGCTCGCCGACCGCGTGGAGCGCCGCGGCCTGCTGGCGGGGGGCCTTGCGGCCAGCGCAGCGATGCTGCTCCTCTTGGGCGCCACCGAGCACGTCGGCGCTGTCATCGCCCTGATGCTCCTCATGGGGGCGGCGGGCGCCGTCTCCGCCGTGGCCACGAGCGCGATGCAGGTGGTGGCGGGACGGCGAGCCGGGATGGGCACGGTGCTGGGGCTCGGCTCGGCAGGGAACGGCGCAGGGATCGTCATCGGCTCAGTGAGCGGGGGGATCATGGTGGATGCCTTCGGGCTGCCTTGGGCGTTCGCGTTCGGGGGCCTCTGCGTTCTCGCGGGGATTCCCCTGTTCCTCTGGCTGGCCAGGGGGGAGCCGACCCACGAGGCCGCCCTGCCGGGGGCTCCCGCAGCCGCCCTGGCCGATCCGGAGGGCTGAGGAGCGGCCGCTGCGCCGAACTCGGCGTGGCGGAAACGCCGCGGACCCGCCGGAGCTCGCGGGGGACTGCTCTTCTTCTCCCTTGGCTGGCTGGTCTGCCTGAGGCCCGCTCAGCCCCCGGGGGCGAAGGGGATGCCCTCGAAGGAGTGCTCCTCGTGGGTTGCTTCGTCGACTTCCAGCTTGATGGCCGATTGGAGCGCTAAGTCCCGCTCGAGGGCGGCGACCCGGTTCGCGTCGGCCTCGCTCCGCCAGATGGCCACGCGCCCGATCCGCCCATTCCCTTGGTGCGGGTCGGGCTTCAGCAGGTAGCCCGCCAGATACCCCTCCTGCTGGCACTGGAACGCCAGCAGCTCCGTGAGCAGCCGCTCGACTTCCTGGGCCCGACCGCGCTTCGGGGTCAAGAGCGAGAGACGAACGAACGCCATCGGCCACCTTCCTCGGCACGTGGTGCGAGAGTGTATCTCGGCGGGCCGGGCGTGGCTAGCGCCGAGGAGGCGCAAGCCGTCCCAGTGCGAACGCCGCCCGCTCGACGCTCGGGAACACGGCCAATCCGGCCGCCACGAATTCGTCGCGGATGCTGTCGACGAGCCGGCGCTGCCACTCCACCGTGGTCTCCGTTGCCCCCAGGACGATCGCGACCGGAATCGGCGCCTGGCGCGCGATCGCCGCCAGACGCTCGCAGGCGTGGCGGAGGCGCGCTTCCGCATCGGGGCGACCGAAGAACCACTCCTCGCCGATGTTCGCGATGGCCATGTCGTACGCCCCGCTATCGGCCATCATCTCCAGCAGCGCGTTCGACGAGAGGCCGCTCCCGGCGAGGATGGACTGATCCACCGGGTTCTGCACCCAGTCGGCAAGGTATGGTGCCCGCTCGCGCACACGCTCCCGAACGGCCGACGGCAGCGGCACCACGTCGAGGCCGTTCTCTTCGCAGGCGTCGGCCGACTGCACGCTGCGGCCGCCGCCGCCGCCGACCACCGCCACCCGCCGGCCGCGGGGCCGGCCGAGGAGCGCCGCCGCGGTCATCAGGTCGAGCAGCTGCTCCTGGCTCCGCGCCTCGATGGCCCCAGCCTGTCGAAGAGCCGCCGACCACAGCTCGCGCGAGCCGGCCAGCGCCGCCGTGTGCGAGGAGGCCGAGCGGGCTCCGGCCTGGGTACGGCCCGCCTTGTGGATGATCACGGGCTTGCGGGCCGCCGCCTCCCGCACGGCCTCGAAGAGCGCGCGGCCGTCGGGCACGCCTTCAACGTAGGCGCCGATGACCTCGGTCGCGGCATCGTGCGCCAGGTAGCGGAAGAGCTCGGCCGGGGTAATATCGAGCCCGTTCCCGTAGTTGGCTACCTTTCCGAACCGGAGCCCGCGGGCGGCGCCGCGGATGACGACCTCGACCGCGTTGTTGCCACTCTGGCTGAGGAAGGCGACGCCGCCCGCCGCCTTGGGAAGGTCGGGGCGGAAAGCGACCCCGCCGGCGGGATGGTAGATCCCCATGCCGTTCGGTCCCAGGATGCGCACCGCCGCCGCCCGGGCGCGCTCGGCCACCTGCCGCTCGAGCTCTGCCGCGCGAGGGTCCCCCGTTTCGCTGAACCGTGCCGTGAACAGGTGCAGGAACTTCGCCTTGCCGCCCGCGCACTGCGCGATGAGGTCGAGCACACCTTCAGCGGGGATGCAGGAGATGACGAGGTCGACGGGCTCGGGAACATCGGCGAGCGAAGGGTAGGCCCGGTAGCCCGCTATCTCCGACGCCTTCGGGTTGATGGGGTAGACGGGGCCTCGGAAGCCGAACTCCCGGAGCGAGCGGACGTAGTCGTGGCCGGGGCTGTCGATGTTCGTGGAAGCCCCGACGACGGCAACCGAGCGTGGAGCGAAGAGGAGGTCGAGGTCCGGGCGCTCGTCGCTCACGGCCGGCATTGTACGGCCCGGGACGGATGAGGGCAGGTGCGAGGGCTCCCGGCAAGCGGTAGGCTGGAGACGTGGAACGAGTAGGGCCGCAGCCCCGGCCACCGTGGCTCACCGTTCGCTTCGCGGCCGGCGGAGGGTACGAGCGGGTCCGCGAGCTGATGCGAGCGAAGGCGCTCCACACGGTGTGCGAGGAAGCCCGCTGCCCGAACATCGGCGAGTGCTGGGGGCGCGGCACCGCCACCTTCATGATCCTCGGCGACGTGTGCACGCGCTCCTGCGGCTTCTGCGCCGTCAAGACCGGGCGTCCGCAGGGGCTCGACCGTGACGAGCCGCGGCGTGTGGCGCTTGCCGTCCATCAGATGGGCCTTCGGCACGCGGTCATCACGAGCGTCAACCGAGACGAGCTGCCCGACGGTGGCGCCAGCGTCTTCGCCGAGACCATTCGCTGGATCCGGCGGCTTTGCCCCGACACCACCGTCGAGGTCCTCATCCCGGACTTCAAGGGCGATTGGAACGCCCTCGCCACCGTCGTCGGCGCACAGCCGGACATCCTCAACCACAACCTCGAGACCGTCCCTCGCCTCTACCGGCGCGTCCGGCCCCAGGCGGTGTACGAGCGGTCCCTCGCCCTCCTGGCGCGCGCCAAGGCGCTTGCCTCCGGGTTACGGACGAAGAGCGGCCTCATGGTCGGGATGGGAGAGCGGGAGGACGAGCTCTTGGCAGTCTTCCGCGACCTCGCCGACCGCGGGGTGGACATCCTCACGGTGGGCCAGTACCTGCAGCCCACGCCTGCGCACCTCCCGGTCGAGCGGTACTGGACCCCGGAGGAGTTCGCGGAGCTGAAGCGCGCCGCTTTGGCGATGGGCTTCCGCCACGTGGAGGCAGGCCCGCTGGTGCGGAGCTCCTACCACGCCGAAGAGCAGGTCGCGGCGGCCGAGGACCGTCTTCCGTTTCGAATCGCCACCCAAGTCATTTCGGAACGCAGTTCGTAATTCTGCACGGATGCAACGATCCGTTCACCGTGGCGGGGTGTATAGTCAGCACGCAGATCGTTCACTCGTCAACGAACTGTCCGCCCGGCCGCTGCGATTTGGCATAAGGCCGTCAGCCGTTACCATGAGCCCGGGCGACGGGGGGAGGTGAGGGTTGGACGAAGCGAAGGGTCGCCCTTCGGGGTCGGAGCTGCGCGCGGCATTGTTGGGCGCGCTCTCGCACGAGCTCCGCACGCCGCTGACCTCGCTCGGCATGCTTCTCGATCTGGCGCGGCGCCAAGCCGCCCAAGGCGGCGAGGCGCGGCTCGATGCCGACCTGCTGCGCGTCTTCGAGCTCTCCCTCCGCGAACTGCAGCGCCTGGCCGACGGCGTGCAGGAGATCTCCCGCATCGAGCGGGGCATCTGGCAGCTGCGGCCGGAAGCGACGACCATCCGCCGGCTCGTCGAACGCACGCGGGAGATTCTCCCCACGAACCTAACCATCGTGATTGACGACGATGAAGGGCTCGACCGACCGGGACGGTGGGACATCGAGCGGCTCGCCGAGGCGCTGGCCGACCTCGCTGCGGCGGCGAACCGGCTCGGCGCCGGCACGGGTTCGGTGACCCTGGAAGTTCGCCCGAAGCAACCCGCGGGCGGTGCGGAATTCCGGCTCCTGAGCGGGAAGCCGGGAAGCGAAGCCCTCGCCCTCGGCACGGATGCAGGCTTCCGGTACTACCGCGCGCTCTCTGTCATATCCCTCATGGGCGGAAGCGTTGTCGCCCGGCGCGCCAGCGGCTATGTTGAGATCGCCGTCGACATCCCAGGTGGAGGGGAGGAGAGCTGACGTGCCTCTCATGCGCATCCTCATCGCCGAGGACGAGCAGCTCGTCACCCGCCTCCTGAGGACGGTGCTCGTGCAGGCCGGCTACGACGTGAAGGACGTGCGCAGCGCGGCCGATGCCATCGCCGCCATCCGCGAGGAAGACGTGCGCCTGGTGCTGCTCGACATGCACCTCGCCGACGGCACCGGGCTGCGAGTGCTGGAAGCGCTGGCCGAACTTCGCGAGCAGCTCCCTGTGGTGCTGATGACGGGCGAGGACATCGAACCGGACGACCCCCGTATCCGGCTCGTTTCGGCCATTCTCCGCAAGCCGTTCGATGTGAGCGAGCTCGAAGAGGCCGTTCGCCGCCACATCGCCTAGCCGCCGGGCGGCATCACCGCCTCGCTCCGCCACAGGTACCAGCAGGCGACCGTTGCCCACGGCCGCCACGGCGCGGCGATGGCCCGAAGCTCCGCTGGACGCGGCAGCTCCTGCAGGCCGTAGCGGCGCCGCACGGCCCGGCGGATGCCGAGGTCGTCGACAGGCAGCACGTCGGGCCGGCCCAGATGGAACATCAGGAACATCTCCGCCGTCCAGCGGCCGATGCCCCGCACCTGGGTCAGCCGGGCGATCACCGTTTCGTCGTCCCACTCCTCGAAGCGGGCGGCGGCAAGCTCACCTTCGGCGAAATGGCGTGCCAGGTCGCGCAGGGCGAGGATCTTCTGGCGCGAGAGCCCGGCTGCCGCCAACTCCGCATCGCTGGCGGCGAGCACCTGCGCGGGCGTCGGAAACGGGGCCGCAGCCCCGTCCCAACCGGGGTCGGTGCGGCGAACCGCTGGCGCGGCCGCGCCGGAGCCGAGCAAGCGGTCCGCCAGGCGGGCGAGGATGCTGGCCGCGGCCGCGCCGCTGATCTGCTGGGCGACGATGGCCCTCGCCAGCGCCCGGAACGGGTCGCCGTCGCCGATGCGCATGGCGAACGGGCCGACCGCGTCGATGACCCTCGCCATCACCGGGTCGGCCGCCCGCAGATGGCGGACGGCAGCCTCGGGGTCGATGCGTCGGGGCGTCACGGTGCGAGTGTGCCATGCGCCGGCCGGGGATGCCCCGTAGACTCAGAGCCGTGCCCTCCCCGTTCAACCTGGAAGGGAAGACCGCGCTCATTACCGGCGGGTCCCGCGGGATCGGCTTCGCCATCGCCCGGGCATTCGTCGAGGCCGGCGCGCGCGTGCTGCTGGCGGCGCGGGGCGCTGCCGGGCTGGAAGCAGCCGTCGCGCGACTGCGGATCGCCGCCCTGGGCCGCCCCTGCGACGTCCGCGACCCGGCGGCGGTGAGCGAGCTGATGGAGTGGGCCTGGAACATCGCGCCGCTCGACGCCGTTGTCGCCTGCGCCGGCGTGAGCCCCTACTACAAGCGGGCCGAGCTGGTGACCCCGGCCGAATGGGACGAGGTGCTGGAGGTGAACCTCCGCGGCGCGTACTTCACCGCCGTGGAGGCAGCGAAGCGGGCCTTCGCCACGCAACGGCCCCTCAGCATTATCCTCGTCGCTTCGGTGGCGGGCATCCTGCCGCTGGAGCGGCTTGCGCCGTATTCGGCCGCCAAGGCGGGAATGATCCAGCTGGCGAAGGGGCTCGCCCTGGAATGGGCCGACCGGGGCGTGCGCGTGAACGCAATCGCGCCCGGCTGGGTGGAAACGGATTTCACGCGGGACCTCTTCGCCAGCCGTCACGGCGAGCGCCTGCGCGCCGACGTGCCGATGGGCCGCTTCGCGGCGCCGGACGAGATCGCCGGCGCGGCTCTCTACCTCGCCAGCGACGCCGCGAGCTACGTGACCGGCTCCGTCGTCGTCGTGGACGGCGGCCGGAGCGTACGATAGCCTCGCAGCCTTCACAGGGGGTGACCCATGACTTCGCAGCCTGTCGCCGTCATCACCGGCGCCAGCCGCGGCATCGGCAAGCAGCTCGCCATCGATCTGGCGAAGGCGGGATACGCCGTGGTGGTGACCGCGCGGTCCACCGAGGCCCAGCCCTCGAAGCTGCCGGGAACCATCGACGAGACGGCAGCCCTCGTGCGCGCGGCGGGCGGCACGGCCTTACCGGTGCCGCTCGACGTTCGGGACGAGGAGGCGGTCGCGAAGCTCGCCGATCGGGTCTACGCCGAGTTCGGCCGCTGCGACCTGCTGGTGAACAACGCGGCCGTGGCCGTGCCCGGCCCGACGCTCGAGCAGCCGACGCGCCGCTGGCGCCTGGCCGTGGATGTGAACCTGAACGGCCCCTTCTACCTGATGTACTACTTCTGCCCGCGGATGCGCGCCGCGGGCGAGGGGCGGGTGGTGAACATCTCCTCGGCCGCATCAGTGATGCCGGAGTTCGGCCGCATCAGCTACACGGTGACGAAGCGCGCCCTCGAGGCGCTCACCGAAGGGATGGCGCACGAGCTGCGCGGGAGCGTGGCGGTGAACTGCATCCGCCTCGAGCTCAGCGTGTGGAGCGAGGGCTACACCTACACGCTGGGCGACCAGGACTTCTCCGATTTCGAAGACCCGGTGGTGATGTCCGACGCCGTGCTCTGGCTGGCGCGGCAGCCGCTCGACTACACGGGGAAGATCGTGACCATCGCCGACCTTCGGGCCATCGGCGCCGTGCGCGGCCCCACGCGAATCGGCGACCGCTGGAAGGCGCAAGGGGCGCAAGCCTGAGGGCCCCTTGTCAGCGAGGCCCTTGCGTGCGGTACGCTACTCGCGGCACGGGGACCGGGCGAACCGGCCCTGAAGCCGGGAGCGTTCGATGCTGCTCGCACTCGACATCGGGAACACCTCCATCCACATCGGCCTCTGGAACGGCCAGGAGCTGGCCGCCACCTGGCGGATCGGCGTCGAGACGGAGAAGCTGCCGGACGAGTACGGCGTCCTGTTCACGAGTCTCCTGGCGACGCGCGGCTTCGAACGGCGGCACGTCGATGCCTGCATCATCGGCTGCGACGTCCCGCCGCTCCTCCCGACGATTCAGGCGGTGAGCCGCGAGTACTTCGGCGTGGAGCCGCTGGTGGTGGGACACGGGCTCCGCACCGGGATGCGCATCCTCTACGACAACCCGCGCCAGCTAGGCGCCGACCGCATCATCGACGCGGTGGGGGCCGTCCACCTGTACGGCAAGCCGTGCATCATCGTCGATTTCGGCACGGCCACCGTCTTCGACGCCGTGAACGAGAAGGGGGAGTACCTGGGCGGGGCCATCGCCCCGGGGATCGGCATCGCCAGCGAGGCGCTCTTCCAGCGGGCCGCCATGCTGTACCGCGTGCAGATCGAGCGGCCGCCGGCCGCCATCGGGAAGAACACGGTGACGGCTATGCAGTCGGGCATCCTCTTCGGCTACGTCGGCCTTGTCGAAGGCCTCGTCGCCCGCTTCAAGGAGGAGCTGGGCGGAAGCCCGAAGGTGATCGCCACGGGAGGCTGGTCGCGGCAGATCGCCGCCGAAACCCGCTGCATCGATATCGTGGACCCCGAGCTCACCCTGAAGGGCCTCCGCATCATCTACGAGATGAACCGGGAGTGAGCGCCCGATGAACGCCGCCGCGGCCCAACGGCTTCCGCTGGAGGGGCGGCGCGTGGTGCTGGGCGTGACCGGCTCCATCGCCGCCTACAAGGCCGCCGACCTGTGCAGCAAGCTCCGCCAGGCCGGCGCCGCCGTCGAGGTGGTGATGACGGCCGCTGCCGCGCGCTTCATCTCCCCGCTCACCTTCCAATCTCTGAGCGGCGCCGCCGTCGTCGACGACATGTTTACGGCAGCCGAGCCGGAGGCACATGTGGAGGTGGCCCGCCGCGCCGACGCGTTCGTCATCGCTCCAGCGACGGCCGACTGCCTGGCGAACTTGGCCCGCGGCGCCGCCCCGGACATGGTCACGCTCACCGCCCTCGCCTTAGGGGACAAGCCCCTCGTCCTGGCCCCGGCGATGGACGCCGCCATGTGGGAACACCCGGCCACGCAGGCGAACGCCGCCCTCCTGCGCGAACGGGGCGCGACCTTCGTCGGGCCCGAAGTCGGCCGACTGGCCAGCGGCCGCGTCGGGCCCGGGCGGATGGCGGAGCCTGCCGTGATCGCGGAGGGCGTCCGCTGGGCGCTCGGACGGCGCCTTGGCGACCTCGCCGGGCGGCGCATCGTTGTGAGCGCAGGGCCAACCTACGAGCCGCTCGACCCCGTGCGCTTCATCGGAAACCGCTCGAGCGGAAAGATGGGGTTCGCGATTGCCGAAGCGGCGCGGGACCGCGGCGCGGCCGTCACCCTGGTGACGGGGCCGGTCAGCCTGCCCACGCCCTGGGGGGTGGAGCGTCGCGACGTGGAGACCGCCGTGGCGATGCTTGACGCGCTGCGCGGCGCCGTGGAGGGCGCCGATGCCCTCGTCATGGCCGCCGCCCCCGCCGACTTCCGCCCGGCCGAAGCCGCCCCGCAGAAGATCAAGAAGCGTGAGGGGATGGAGGGCCTCACCGTCGAGCTGGTGAAGAACCCGGACATCCTGGCGTCGCTGAGCGGGCCGCGGGTTCGCGTGGGGTTCGCGGCCGAAACCGAGGACCTGGCAGCGAACGCGGTGGCGAAGCTGAAGGCGAAGCGTCTCGATTTCATCGCCGCGAACGACGTCACCCGGGCGGGCAGCGGGTTCGGCGCGGACACGAACCAGGTAACGATTTTCTGGGACGACGGCCGGGTCGAGGAGCTGCCGCTCCTTTCGAAGTACAGCGTGGCCATGGCCATCCTCGACCGGGTGGCGTCGCGGCTCGCCAACGCCCCGTAGCCCCCGGGACGGCCGACCCTTCTCCCGTTGCCCCCTTCGCCCACGGGCCGCCCAGGGCGCGGGTCAGGGAGATCCCGGCCCGGAGTACACTGTCGGCATGGACCGCGAGCGTCTGCGGGCCCTCCTCGAGGCCGTGGCGGCCGGCGAAACGGACGTCGCCGCAGCCATGGAGCGTCTCGCCACCCTCCCCTTCGAGGACCTCGGCTTCGCCCATGTCGACCACCACCGCGGCATCCGCGACCTCATGCCCGAGGTGGTTCTCGCCCAGGGGAAGACGGCCGGCAAGGTGGCAGCCATCGCGCGGAGCATCGCCGACCGCTCGGGGCGGTTCCTCGTCACCCGGCTCGATGCCGAGCAGTTCGCGGCGCTGCGGGAAGCGGTGCCGGAGGTCCACCACCTGCCGGAAGCCCGTCTCGCCTGGTACGACCCAGCGCCGCGTCCGCGGGCCGGAAACGTGACCGTCGTCACTGCCGGCACCTCGGATATCCCGGTGGCTGAGGAAGCCGCCGTCACCGCCGAGCTAATGGGCGCGGCCGTCCACCGCTTCTTCGATGTAGGGGTGGCGGGCATCCACCGCCTGGCCGACAAGCTGCCGGCGCTCAGGCGGGCCAACGTTCTCGTGGTCGTCGCCGGGATGGAGGGCGCCTTGCCGAGCGTGGTGGCTGGGCTGGTCGACGTGCCGGTCGTGGCGGTGCCGACCTCGGTCGGCTACGGGGCATCGTTCGGCGGGCTGGCAGCGCTCCTGGCCATGCTCAACAGCTGCGCTCCCGGCCTGGCGGTCGTCAACATCGACAACGGATTCGGCGCGGGGTACCTGGCTGCGACCATCAACCGACTCGCTGCCGAGGGCGGCCGAGCCGGCTCCGGGGATTGACGTGGGCCGGCGGGTCGCGGTCTTCGATTGCCCTTCCGGCGCTTCCGGCGACATGGTGCTCGCCGCGCTCGCCGACGCCGGCGCGCCGCTCGACGCCGTCACCGCCGCGCTCCGCCGGATCGGCCTCGAAGGGGTCGAACTCGTTCCTTCCCGGGTCGTGCGGGGCGGCATTCAAGCGCTGCGCCTCGAGGTTCGCGGCGCCCCGGAATCCGGCCTCGGGCCGAGCGATATCCGGCGGCTCATCGAAGCGGCGGAGCTCCCTCCCCGGGCGGAGGAACGCGCCCTGTCGGCGCTCGCTCGCCTCGAGGAGGCCGAAGCGGCCGTTCACGGCAGCCCGCACGCGCGCTTCCACGAACTGGGCGGCATCGACACCGCCGTGGACCTCATCGGCGCGGCGCTCGCCCTCGAGCTCCTCGGCGTGGAAGCGGCGGCGTGCCCCGTCGTCACGGTCGGCGCTGGGGCCGTCGTGCAGGCAGCCCACGGGCCACTGCCGGCGAGCCCGCCCCCGGCCGCAGCCGAGATCCTCCTCCGTGCCCGCTTCCGCCTCCGGTTCGCCGAGGCCCCGGCCGAGCTGGTCACGCCCACGGGCGCTGCCCTTCTCGCTGCCCTGGCCGAACCGCGCGAAGCGGCGATCGTGCCGGAGCGGGCGGGCGTCGGAGCGGGCACCCGGGACCTCCCCGGCCGGCCGAACGTGCTCCGCATCTTCATCGGCGACGAGACGGAGAGGCCGGAGACCCGCCCGCTGACCCTGCTCGAAGCGAACATCGACGACATGACGCCGGCTGCGCTCGCCGCCGCCCGCGACTCGCTCCTGGCCGCCGGCGCGCTCGACGCCTGGCTGGAGCCGATCGCCATGAAAAAGGGCAGGCCGGCGCAGAAGCTGTGCGTCCTCGCGCCCGAAGGGCAGGAGGCCCGCTTCGCCGACCTCATCCTTCGGGAGACCACGACACTCGGCGTGCGGTTCACGGCGTACCGGCGCTTCGAAGCCGAGCGCTGGAGCGAGACCGCTTCCACCTCCTACGGCCCGGTGCGGGTCAAGGCCTCACGCTGGGGGGATCGCGTCCGGCGGGTGCCCGAGTTCGAGGATGTGGCTGCCCTCGCCCGGTCGCTCGGGCGGCCCTTTCTCGAGCTGTACGACGCCATCAGCCGGGAAGTCGGCCGGCTTCCCTGAGGCGATCGGCAGCTTCGGCGATGCCGCCCGCGCCGCCCGGGGCGGTGACCCAGTGGGCCCGCTCCAGCACTTCCGGGTCGGCGTTCGCCACGGCGACGGCGAGGCCCGCTTCGGCGAACATCGGCAGGTCGACCTCGGAGTCCCCCACAGCGACCGTCTCGCCCTGGGCGATGCCGAGCCGCTCGCGGAGCACCCGCAAGCCGCTCCCCTTGTCCGCGCCCGCGGCGGTGCACGTGAGGAAGAGGGTTCCGTCGCTGGTGCGGGCACGGAGGACGCTCACGCCCTGCCAGCGGCGGACCGTGTCGACCGCGGGATGATCGGCGGGCAGCTCGAGAAGCACGGAGACAGCCGGCGCAGGCCGGCGGCGGCCGAAGCTCGGCACCACGTCGAGCCAGGGCGGGAGGCGGACATCGGGCCCGGGGTGGGGGCCCCGCCGCAGGGCTCCCTCGGGGGTGGCCACCGTGGCGTGCCAATCCAGCTCGTCGGCGATCTCGGCCACGAAGTCGACGAACGCCTCCGGCAGGGGCATCAGGGCGAGCTGTTCGCCCTCCGGGCCGCGTACGTCGGCTCCACCGGCGGCGATGGCGGCGCGGACGGGCAGGCCGGCGCGCTCGAAGGGCCGCATCGCCGCCTGGTACCAGCGGGCCGTCGCCGGCACCACTACCACGCCGGCCGCGCAGAGCCGGCCGAGTGCAGCGAGATCCCGTTCGTCGATGCGGTTGCCGGGCCCGATGAGCGTGCCGTCGAGGTCGATCGCCAGCAGCCGGATGCATTCGGACACGGACTGCATGATAGCCGGGAGCGGGCGGCCCCGCGCTCCCTACTCCGCCGGGCGAGGGATGCCATCGACGATGTCGACGGGCACGACCTCCCACGACCGGACGCCCTGCCGGTCGAGCACGATCCGGAGTACCGCGCTGCGGTTCGCCTCGCCCTCGAAACCGTCGAACACGAAGTTGCCGAGGCTGAAGGCGACGAGCCGGTCGCCGCGCTCCTCGACCGGCTGGAGGACGTGGGGATGCGACCCCAGCACGAGCGTGGCGCCGGCATCGAGGGCGGCCTCAGCTGCCTGCCGCTGCGCTGCCGAGGGCTGCGCCGAACCCTCCAGGCCCCAGTGGAAGAGCACGACGACGTGGTCGGCGCCGTGCTTGGCGCGAGTCACGTCCTCCCGCACCTGCCCAAGGTCCAGCCAGGCAACGCCGGGCTTCCCTTCGCCCGCCTCCCAGGCCTCGCGGCGGTACGTTCCCTCCGGGGGCGTATCGACGTAGGCGAGGAAGGCGAGGCGCAGCCCGTGGCGCTCGACCACCACCGGCCGACGCGCCGCCGCCGCGTCGGGGCCGGCGCCCACCCCGCGCACGCCCGCGGCAGCCAGCAGGTCCAGCGTCTGCAGGAGCGCCTCGGGCCCGTAGCCGAGGGCGTGGTTGTTCGCCAGGGCCACGACGTCGAACCCTGCCTGGCCGAGGACGTGCGCAGCCGCAATCGGGGCACGGAAAGCGTACGCCTTGGCCGCTGGTTCTCCCGTATCAGCGATCGGCGCTTCGAGGTTGCCCACGGTGAGGTCGGCCTCCAAGAGGCGAGCCACGCCCCCGAAGGGGACCCCGGGCTCGCCCGCGGCGATGCGCCAGCCGACGGAGCGCCCGAGCATCAGGTCACCGACCGCGGCGATGACGACCACCGGTTCGCGCGTCGGCGAGGCGGCCGGGGACGCCGGCCGAGCTGTCGGATGGGGAGAAGGGGATTCGGGCGTGACGGATTCGCGGCCGCCCAGCACGGAGACAGTCACGCCGGGCTCGCCGCCGCCGCAGGATGCGCCGAGGAGGACGAAGGCGACCGCCGCTGCGGCGAGGCTAGCGAGCCGCCGCCTGCAGCCGCGACTCGAGGAAGGCATCGATGCGCTCGTTCGCGCGCCGGGCAAGTTCGTTGGGGAAGATGTTGAAGCCGTGCACGCCCCCGGGCCACACGGCGAGTTCGGCCTCGTTGCCCGCCGCCACCCAGCGGGCGTACATGAAGAGCGAGTCATCGAGGAGCGGGTCGAGGGTGCCTACGGTGAAGAGCGCCGGCGGCATCCCGCTGAGGTCGGCGAAGATGGGCGAAACGTCGGGGTCGGTGCACCGCTCGGGCGGGACGAAGTGGTCCGCGAACCACCGCATCGTCTGCGTGGTGAGGACCAGCGGCCGCTCGCCCCAGTTGGCCGCCGAGGGAGTGAACCGGAGGTCGTACACCCCGTAGACCAGGTTCGCCGCGACCGCCCCGCGGTAGCCGTGGCGGTCCCGGAGGCGGAGGAGCGTGACGACGGAGAGGTGCGCCCCTGCCGATTCGCCGCCGATCAGGAAGGTGTCGGCGCCGAACTCGCGCTTCCCGTTTTCGAGCACCCAGAGCGCGGCCGCTTCACAGTCGTCCGGCGCGGCGGGGTACGGGTGCTCCGGCGCAAGGCGGTAATCGACGCTCACCACCGCCGCCCGCAAACGGCGGGCCAGATGCCAGTTGCGAGGGTCCTGGTGGTGGGCCCAGCCGAGCACCCACCCCCCGCCGTGGATGTGGAGATAGACGGCGCGAACCCCCTCGGGCGGGATGAAGACGCGGAGCGGGATCTCGCCGCCGGGACCTGGAATCGTCAAGGTCCGGGCTTCCTCGACGAGCTGGATGGGCCCCCAAATGCCGCGGCCCTCCTCGCGCGCCTGGCGCGTGACCTCGGGCGGGAGGGAAAGGCGCGCGTCTCCGGATCGATGGCCTCCGGGCGGAAGAGGGCAGGGTCGAGTCCGAAGCGTTCGGCGGCGGCAGTCATGGCAGCCTCCTTGGGAGAAGGTGGTGGGGTCAGCGGCCGTCGCTCCCGGCGAAGGCCGCCGTCGCCGAGGCGAGGTGCTCGCGGAGGGCGGCGGTCACCGCCTCGGGCGCCTCGATGGGCGACATGTGTCCCGCCCCCGGAATCCGAACCAGCCGCGCGCCCGGGATGGCGGCGGCGATCTCCTCGGACCGCTCCGGCGGTGTGGCGATATCGAGCTCCCCGACGATGACCGTGGTAGGGACGGCGATTTGGCCAAGCTGGCCGCGGATGTCGTCCCGCTGGGTAACGCAGCGAAGGGCCCGCCCCGCGATGCTCTCCCGGGGGTTCGCAGCGAACTTCGCCCGAATCGCCTCGCGGTGCTCCGGACGCGCGAGGTAGGGCGCACCGAAGAGGATCGTGGCGATCGGGTCGGTCACCGCCTCCCAGCCCTGGGCGATGACCGCTTCGGCGAGCTGGTGGTAGCCGGCCGCCTTCGCCGGGTCTTCGGCGCCGGCGTCGGTGTCGAGGAGGGCAAGGCTGCGCACCCGCCCGGGGTGGCGGAGGGCCAGCCGCATGGCCGTCATCCCGCCCATCGAAAGCCCCACGACATGGGCCGACGGCACGCCCACTTCGTCCAAGAAGCGAGCGACGTACCCCGCCAGGTCCCAAAAGGTGTAGTCGCGGTCGATATCGGGCGTCCGGCCGTGTCCGATGAGGTCGATGGCGAGGCAGCGGTATTCGGAGCTCAGCGCCGCGACCTGGGCGTCCCACATCGTGTGGTCCCAGGTGAGGCCGTGGAGGAAGAGCACGGGCTCACCCGCGCCCCGTTCCTCGTACCAGAAGGACACGTCCCCTGCGCGTGCTACCGCCATCGTCGCCCCCTTTCCGTCGCGGGTCGATCGTGGAGCGGGCGCGGCCGCCCTGCAAGGGGGTCCAGCGGCGAGCGAGGCGCGCCGATGATCGGGCCGGATGGCTCGACGGGGAGGACGCTTCGGGCGAAGCTGGGGCCGCCGGCGCCGGCAGCGGCGGGGCGTGAGTGCGCGCACCGCCGCCGCGGTCGGCGCCGGCGTGTTGCTCGCGGGGATGGCCCTGAAGGCGGCGCGCCGG
>DAOUCS010000048.1:0-3748 GCA_034431815.1 Dehalococcoidia bacterium | reverse complement strand
GCTCGCGGATACGCACCCTATTGCGATCTGTCGTTGCCGCCGGTTCGCATCCCGCCAGTTAGAAGCCAGGGGGGTGCGTCATGCGGCGGAGCCTCGGCATTGCGGCCGCGGTATTGGCAATCTTGGTCGCCGGCGGGTGCGGAGGAGGGGATGGGGCCGGCCGTCGGAAGAGGGCAACGCGAGTCGGGCCGTTATCACCCACGGCACCTTCGAGGTCGAGTATGCAGCGGACGCGGTCGTCGTGCCCGAGAGCGTGGCGGCGCGCATCGAACGCATCGAGAGTGACCGGCTGGTCTTCGACGGTGACATCCGCCAAGTGCGTGAGCTGCCGACGGGCAAGCCGGTCCTCTTTGAGGGGAAGACGCTGCGGAAGATCACCGAGGTGCGCGAAGAGGGAGGGAAGCTCGTAGCGCTCACCGAGCCGGCGACGCTGAACGAGCTGATCGAAGAAGGGACCGTCGCCTGGACCCATGACTTCCGCTGGGACACGGTATTCGCCGCGGACACGGGGTCGGGGAAGAGCGGCATCGAGGCGTGGTTTTTCGACCAGGCCCTCGCGCAGGAGGGCGGCGAAATCGGCACCTTCAAGGGGGAGGTCGCCGGCTGGGAGGTGAGCATCTCCCTGAGGCCCGAGGGCGGGGGCGAGCGGCTCAACCTGGAGCTGACGGCCGAGAAAGCGAACGCTGCAACGATCCGGGCAACGGGCTACCTGTCGAGGTTCACCGCGGAGGCCTCCGTCGCCTTCGCTGACGGCGAACTTCAGACCTTCTCGTACGTCGAGCGCGGCGTCGAGGGTCAGCTGGAAGTCCAATTCGCCGGCGTTGGGCTGGGGTCGGAGGTGGCCCTGGCTCGACATCCCCTTCGCGCTGCGCTTCCCCTTCCGGGTCGGCCCGATTCCCCTCGGGGTAAAGGTGGAGGTGAAGCTCCGCGTCGTCCGGGAGAGCGCTCCGGAGACGTCGAGCCAGGGCCACCTCCGCGCGCTACCGGTCGGACCGGGGCTTCAGCTTTGGCCCGGCGGGCGGAGTGCGGAGCGTTGGCGAACCCAGTGAGTATCGGGAAGGGGTCGTCGGCGAGACTGTGAGCGCCGGGCTCGTGGCCACAGGCATCGGCGCCGGAGTGGAGTTCCCCCGGGTGGCGCTCGAGGTCTTCGGCGAGACCGTGATGCCCTACCTCGCCATCGACACCTACGTTTGGAGCCTGTACACGCCCGATCCGCCCTGCCAGCAGGGCGGCCTGCGGATGAGGACGGTCGCAGGGCTCACCCTCGGCTTCTTCGGCGTGAGCTGGGAACGCGAAACGGAGCTCTGGAAGCGCGAACGGACCTGGGAGCTCGAAGGGTCGAAGTGCTGAGGCCGCCGGGCTACCGCTTCGTGCGGGCGAGCACCTCGGCGATGACCTCGAAATGGGCGATCGGCTCCCAGGAGGGGTCGACCATGCTCATAAGGCGCGCACCGTAGTAGAAAGCCAGGAGCGACTCGGCCAGGAGGCGCGGGTCGATGTCGGCCGGGAGCTCCCCGGCCAGCTGGGCCCGCTCGATGGATTCGGCCACGGCCGCTTCGATGGTTCGACGCTCGGACACCACCTCGGGAGCGAAGGCGGCATCGGGTGAGCGGGCGGCATCGAGGAACCGCTCGATGATGAGGATGGAGCCGTCCCGGTCCTCCCGCATCGCCTCGAAGGCACCGCGGGAGAGGGCGAGGAAAGCTTCCAGCGGGTGGACGGCCGAGGCGACCGTTTGGCGCCAGGTGTCGGCGACCTCCTGGGCGTTGATGCCCATGCAGACGCGGGCCAGGTCTTCCTTGCTGGCGAAGTAGCGGTAGATTGCGCCGGGGGAGAGGCCGGCAGCGGCTGCTACTTCCGCCATGGTGGCCGCCTTTACGCCCTTTTTGGAAAAGACCTCCGAGGCGGCCTCGATGATGCGGCGGCGGCGCTCCTGCAGGTAATGGGGTGGAACCCGAGGCACGCGCGTGGCTCCTCCGCGGGTGGGGTCTGCGGCCTATCGTACCTCGGCCGGGCGTTGCGCGAACGCTGTCGGCAGACGGCCGTGGGCGCGACGGAGCGCCCGCTCGAGGCGCTGGATCGCCTGCAGATGGTACCACGCCTCCCGGTGCTGGATGGTCCGGGCCAGCACCTGGAGCTCCCGTGCGCGGGCCTGGGCGTATTCCTGGAACATGGCAGCCCTCCGTCAGCCTTTGGTGAATGGTCGTTTGGTAACTGAATAATCGTTCACCAAGACCGCGGCGTCAAGACTCCCGCGTACTGGGCCGTGCAGGCTTCGGGCAAGCTGGCGAGGTGTTCACCGGGACGGCGGCGTCAAGACCCCTCAGCTCCCCCTCCCGATCCTTGACGAAACCGGGGGCAGCGCCGCGCTCCCGGCGGAGGGAAGGACCCCGCCTCGGGCCGGGCGACTCAGCGCACCAAGCCCGCCATCCGCCGCAGCCGCCGCACGCGCTCCTCGATGGGCGGGTGGGTGCTGAAGAGGTTCGCCAGGCTCTGCCCCGCGAAGGGGTGGACGATGTACAGCGGCGCCACCGCCTCGCGAACCGGCGTCGGCTCCATCGGCATCCGCTCCACGCCCCACGCTAGCTTCTCGAGGGCGCTCGCCAGCGCCTCGGGGTCGTGGGTGATCTCCGCGCCGGTCTTGTCGGCGGCGTACTCGCGCGTCCGCGAGATCCCCAGTTGGATGAGCGTCGCCGCGATCGGGGCGATGAGGATCACCGCCAGCGCGAGGAACCGGATCCGGTCACGGCTTCCGCCGAAGAGCGAGCTGAACCACACGACCTGCGCGATGAGCTGGATGGCGCCGGCCACCGTAGCCACGATGGACGCGGTCAGGATGTCCCGATTCTTGATGTGCCCTATCTCGTGCCCGATGACCGCCCGCAGCTCCCGCTCGGTCAGCAGCCGGCGGATGCCTGTCGTCACAGCCACCACGGCGTGCTTCGGGTCGCGGCCGGTTGCGAAGGCGTTCGGCGTCGGCGTGTCGACCACGTACACCCGGGGCATGGGCAAACCGGCGAGAGCGGCTACCTCCCGCACCAGGGCGTAGAGCCGCGGGTCCTCCGCCTCCGAGATCTCCCGCGCGCCGGCCATCGCCAGCGCCACGCGGTCGCTGAACCAGTAGGCGAAGAAGTTCATCGCCCCGGCCAGCAGGAGGAACACGATAGCCCCGCTCGTGCCCCCGACGAGCTGACCAACGAACACGAGCAGTCCCGTGAGGGCCGCCAACAGAAGCGTCGTCCGCACGAAGTGCATCGCTCGAAACCTCCGCCCCGAAGAGTGCTGCTGAGGTCCACCTCCAGGATACCGAATCGCGCCGGTCGCTCAGGAGCCTCGGTAAAGCCCTATCCTCGGACCTTTCGTAGCCGACGGTGAGCGCCGAACTGAACTGGAGGATGGACGTGTCGCCACGGGGGCCTCGGCCATGACCAATCGGCGGCGGAGGAGGGTGCCGCGCCTTCGGCGTGCCGCCTCGTTGGGCAGCTTGGGCCTGCTCGCCCTCACCCTCACGGTAGGGCTCGCGGCGAACCTGAACGTCTCGCCCTCCCGGGCCGACGACCTCACCTTCGCCGTCACTGCCAACGACCTGAAGCCGCCCGAATGCGCGTCCATTTCCGTGACGGCGATCCGCGTGAACGAGGACGGGACGAACCAGAACGAGCTCATCCTCGGCACGGCAGAGGACGACAACCTCAACGGCGGGGGTGGTGCGGATTGCATCCTTGGGGGGCCGGCAACGATACCCTCT
>DAOUCS010000047.1:0-3630 GCA_034431815.1 Dehalococcoidia bacterium | reverse complement strand
CGCTGGTTGATGCAGGTGCCCTGGTTGGAGCGGGCGAACTTGATGAGCGGGTACGTCTTGGTGCCGAGGTCGGGATCATCGTAGCGGACGACGACCCGGAGGCCGTGCGCCTCGATCACCTCGCCGTCGCCCTCGGCCACGACGGCGTGGCCCGAGTCGATGGCCGCCCGGCGCTCCATCCCCGTCCCCACGAGCGGCACTTCCGGCCGCACAAGCGGCACCGCCTGACGCTGCATGTTCGAGCCCATGAGGGCACGGTTGGCGTCATCGTGCTCGAGGAACGGGATGAGCGAGGTCGCCACCGACACCATCTGCTTCGGCGACACGTCGAGGAAGTGCACCTCCTCCGGCGCCACCTGGCGGAACTGGCTTCGGACACGAGCCTCGACGCGGTCGGTGAGGAAGCAGCCGTCGGGAGCGATCGGCGTGTTGGCCTGCCCGATGATGAATCGCTCCTCTTCGTCGGCCGTGAGGTACACGATCTCGTCCGTGACGAAGGGCTCAATGGGGATGCGGCGGCCGAGCTCCGCGAGGAGGCGGGCCACCTCCTCCGTCACGACCGTACCTTTGGGCACGATCACGTTGCCGGCCACATCGGCGATGTCCTGGCGCACCGTGCGCCCGATGAGGCGCGGGTCGTCAGCGCTCAGTTCGTTGACGACGCGTCGGTACGGCGTTTCCACGAAGCCAAAGGCGTTCAGGCGGCCGTAGGTCGCGAGCGAGCCGATGAGACCGATGTTGGGGCCCTCCGGCGTCTCGATGGGGCAGATACGCCCGTAGTGGCTGTGGTGAACGTCGCGGACGTCGAAGCCGGCCCGATCGCGCGAGAGACCGCCGGGGCCGAGGGCGCTGAGGCGGCGCTTGTGGGTGAGCTCGGCTAGGGGATTGGTTTGGTCCATGAACTGGCTGAGCTGGCTGCCGCCGAAGAATTCGCGCATTGCGGCCACGACGGGCCGGATGTTGATGAGCGCGCTCGGCGTGGCCTCGTCCGGGTCGGTGATGTTCATCCGCTCGCGAACCACGCGCTCCATGCGGAGGAGGCCGACGCGGAACTGCTGCTGGATGAGCTCGCCCACAGCGCGCACGCGACGGTTGCCGAGATGGTCGATGTCGTCGGGATGCCCGCGGCCATTGTTGAGGTTGATGAGCTCGCGGACGATGGCGACGAGGTCCTCAGGGCGGAGGTGCTTCTGCGTCACCTCCCCAAGGCCGAGGCGGCGATTCACCTTATATCGGCCGACGCGCCCCAGGTCGTAGCGGCGAGGGTTGAAGAAGGTGGAGACGAGAAGGTTGCGAGCGTTCTCGGGCGTCGGGGGGTCGCCAGGGCGCATACGGCGGTAGAAGTCGAGGAGCGCGGAATGCTTGTCCTCGACGGCGGCCGACTCCCGGGCGATGGTCGCCCGAACGTACTGGTGGACCTCGTCCGTGTCGACATCCTCGAAGAGACGGAGGAGACGGTCGTTGGTGCCGAGGTCGTGCTCAAGTTCGCGCAGAGCCGCATCCCGGGCGCGTTCGTCTTCGGGAGCGCCGGTTGCTTCCGCACGGGCGCGCGCTTCGAAGTACTTTTGGAAGCGCGGGTTCTCCGCGTCCTCGGGCAGGAGGCCGGGAACATCGACGGCGCGGAGAAGGGTCGTGACGGGAATCTTCCGCTTCCTATCGACCTTGGCCGAAATGACGTCGCGATTCGAAGTTTCGAACTCCAGCCAAGCGCCGCGATTGGGGATGAGCTTGGCGAACCCGAGCTGGCGGCCGGTCTGGATGTCCGTCTCAAGGGTGTAATACACGCCAGGGGAGCGAACGAGTTGGCTCACCACGACCCGTTCGGCACCGTTGATGATGAAGGTGCCGCGCTCGGTCATGATGGGGAAGTCGCCGAAGAAGAGGGTCTGCTCCTTGATCTCCCCCGTGTCCTTCACATGGAGCTCGACGGTTACGTACAGGGGGGCCGAGTAGGTCATGTCCCGCTCGCGGCACTCTTCTTGCGAGTGCTTGGGCGGGCGGAAGAAGTAATCACGGAAGTAGAGCTCCATGCGGGAGCCGGAGAAGTCCGTAATGGGAGAGAATTCATCCAGGACTTCACGAAGTCCTTCGCGCTTGAACCATTCGAAGCTTTCGAGCTGAACGCGGATGAGGTTGGGCAGCTCGAAAACTTCAGGGATGCGTCCGTAGCTCCGGATCTTGGGGGAAATGCCTCCCCCTCGGACGACGTCACGGGCAGTGGTCATCCTGCGGCGACTCCTTCAGGACTTGTGGGGCGAACAGCACAAAGGGGTCTGGTATCGGCGCATGCGGATTGGGGAAACTGGTGGGCACACCAAGCCACGTACGAGCATACCGGCGGGGCTCGGGTCCGTCAACCGGGCCGGCGCGGCCGCCGAGGGAGGGCGAAGGAGCGGCCGAAGAAAGCCAAACGGGCGAACCGTACCGGGGAGAGTGCGGCGAGGCCGTTTCGGCGGGGAAGGGCTGCCAGCTCGCGGAGACGCTGGCCGAACTCCGAAAGGACGGGCGGGCCGTGCCCGGGGAAGCCGGCCTCGGGCGCGATGGCAGCGAAGGCGGCGAGGCTCTCCAGGTAGAGACGGTCGTCGGTATTGGCCATACGGAGCGGGCGGGTCAGCGTTCCCCCGTGGCTGATGACGAGGTCGCCGACGAAGGCTGCGCCGAGCCGCGGTACGAGGAAGCAGAGCGAGCCCAACGTGTGGCCTGGCGTGGGAACGGCCACAACGCCGGGAAGCACTTCGGTCTCTGATTCGATGGCGCGGTCGACGGGGACGGGCTCCGGGCGGGGAACCACGAGGGAGCCGACGAAGCGGGCGATGTGAGTTCGGCCGATGGGTGTACGAAGTTCGTAGCGGCCGTCGCGGAGACGACAGTCCCCGCGGCCCGCGACGACAAGGGCTCCGGTCGCCTTGCGGAGCGCCGCGGCGCCGCCCGCGTGGTCGAAGTGGCGGTGGGTGATGAGGATAGCGGCGAGAGGCCGTTCGAAGTGGTCGAGCTGGGCGAGGATGGCAGGGACGCTCTGGGAAAACCCGGTGTCGATGAGTGCGAGCGAGCGGTCGTCGGCCTCGACAAGGTAGACGTTCGAGCCGCGGGTGGAATGGAGCCACCAGATGCCGTCGAGGACGGGGTCAGGACCGGCGATGGTCATGAGGGTATGATGCGGCGAAGAGGGAAACGGCGCCCCCGCCGAGAGGGCGCCGTCCGGGTTAGGGGAAGGGGTGATGGTAGCGGGGGCGGGATTCGAACCCGCGACCTTCGGGTTATGAGCCCGACGAGCTGCCACTGCTCCACCCCGCGGTATGAGGGAGGGGTGCCGGGGCACCTGCACACTGAAGAGCGAGCAACGCGACGGGCGATCGGTGGGCGAGCCTTGGGACGCAGGTCAAGCCCTCGACCATTAGTACGCCTCAGCTGAGCGCATTGCTGCGCTTACACCTGGCGCCTATCGAACAGGTGGTCTTCCTGTGGTCTTACCCGGTTAACCCGGTGGGAGGCCTCATCTTGGGGTCGGCTTCGCGCTTAGATGCTTTCAGCGCTTATCCGATCCGGACATGGCTACCCAGCGGTGCCCCTGGCGGGACAACTGGCACACCAGAGGTCCGTCCACCCCGGTCCTCTCGTACTAGGGGCAGC
>DAOUCS010000046.1:0-6571 GCA_034431815.1 Dehalococcoidia bacterium | reverse complement strand
GTGGCCAGCGGCCGTCCGAGAACGCGTCGGGCAATTCTGGCAGGTGGTGCGGCCGCACTCGCCGGCGCCGCGGCCGCCGCCTTAAGCTTCGGGACCTGGCTCGGGGGCGATTCCTCCCTTGCCCCTTCGGACAGCGTGCTCGTCGTCGACGATCGCGACCCGTTCGGTCGGCCCCGGGTCGTCCGCCAGCCAACCGCCACACCGACTCCCTCGCCGACGGCGACGCCTACGCCTGAGCCCACGCCGACACCTACCCCGACCCCCGCTCCGCCGCCCCGGCCATCCTGGGACCCGCAGACGCCCGCCTCCATCCTCCGCGCCGGCCCCTCGGACCGATTTGCCGTCGCCCTCACCATCGACGACGGGTGGAGTGCCCGCGACGAGGTGCTGGCCGATCTCAAGGAGCTGCGGGTGAGGGCTACGTTCTTCCTTGCCGGCAGGGCCGTCGCGGGCGATCCTGGCTTCATCGCGCGCGCCCTCGATGCCGGCATGGAGCTTGCGAACCACACCTGGGACCACTGCCCGCTGACCGACGAGTCCTTCGAATACGTGCAGAACGACATCCTCCGGCTCGAGCAGTTCGTTCGCAATGCTGCACCCGGTGCGACGACCGTCCCGTACATGCGCCCCTCGGGTGGCGCCGTGAACGAAACCGTCGTTGCGGCTGCTGCCTCCCTCGGCTACCGGGTTGTCCTCTGGAGCGGCAGCTCCGGCGACGGGTTGCAGAGCACGACGCCGGAACAGATGGTGGCCAACGTGCTGGCTGCCGCCCGCCCGGGCGCCATCATCCTCACGCACTTCGGGCCCCGCCTCCAGGTGGCCCTTCCGGCTATGGTCGAAGGCTTACGACGCCTCGGCCTCGAACCGGTCACGCTTTCGGAGCTGCTCAGTCCCGCTGGGTAAACGCGTTCCAGCGTCCGCACGCACCGCAAACGCCCGCGCCGATATACTGGAGTCGGATGACCGCCGACCTGCCTGACGAGCGGCCCCAGCGCCGGCGCGAGTACCGCGGCCCCGTGTCGACGCTCGGGGCAGCGGCCCTCATCGTGTTCTCCGTCGGCCTTCTCCTCTGGTACTTCCAGTTCCGGACTCCGTCGGAATCCGCCGGCGGGGACGATGGCTTCGGCATCGTGCCGCTTCCGGCCGGGCTCGCTCCAGAGGGCGAACGCCCCGCCGCCCGCGAGGGGCGGCTCGCACCCGACTTCGTCCTCCCGACGCTTGACGGGGGCACGGTCCGCCTCTCCGATTTCCGGGGGCGATGGGTGCTGCTGAACTTCTGGGCGAGCTGGTGCGGGCCCTGCCGCGCAGAAACTCCCGAGCTCCAGCTCCGCGCCGAGCGGGAAGCCGCATCCGGTCTCGCCGTCATCGGCGTGAACCTCCAGGAAACGGACGAGGCGGCCCGGCGCTTCGCCGCCGAATTTGCGGTCTCGTACCCCATCGCCCTCGACCGGGAGGGCTCCGTGGCGCAGGGCTACGGGGTCGCCGCGCTCCCGGTGACGTTCGTCATCGATCCCGAAGGCCGCATCGCTGCCATCGAGCGGGGGCAGGTGACGGCTGAGCGCCTCGATGCCTGGCGGAAGGAGTTCTGGGCCCGATGACCTTCGCCCGGCGGACCCTCTCCCGGCCAGCCTTCGCCTTTGCCGACCCGTTCCGGCCGCTCTGGGCGCTGCTCACGAACGTGAAGTTCGCCCTCCTCCTCGTGGGGACGGCTGCGGCAGCGGGACTGCTAGCCGTCGTCATTCCCCAGATGCCCGGCCCGATGCGCGGAAACCCCGCCGGGCGCAGCGCCTGGCTCGAACTGCAGCGCGAAACATTCGGGCCCTTCACCACGCCCATGGAGCGCTGGGGGCTTTTCGAGGTCTACCACACTTGGTGGTTCAACGGTCTTTGGGTGCTCATTATCTTCGCGGTCACCGTCTGCACGGTCAGTCGCTTCCCTCCTATCTGGCGCTCCATCCACCGGCCGCCGCTGCGGGTGCCCGATGCGTACTACGAGCGCGCCCGATTCCGTGCGGCCGTCGAGGTGCCCGTTCCCGCCGAGCTGGTGGCCGCCGCCCTGCGGCGCCGCCGCTTCGCGGTGCGCGAAGCGGCGCGCACCGGGAGCGCCGCCGAGCTCTTCGCCGACCGCTTCCCATGGGCACAGTACGGAACCTTCCTCACCCACTTGGCGCTCCTCCTCCTGCTCGTGGGCGGCGTGCTCACGAAGTTCGCTGGGTTCGAACGCGTGCTCGCGATGGCCGAGACCGGGGCCGCGGCGCCGGTGTTCGACGAGCCGGGACCGGGGCAAATCTTCGTCGAGATGCTGGACGCCGTCCGCGGCGTCGACGGCGAAGGGAACATCATCGACTTCCGCAGCCACATCACCGTCCGCCGCGGCAGCGACGTCGTCACGTGCACGGTGACTGTGAACGGGCCCTGCGAGGCCTTCGGCTACCGCTTCCACCAGGCTGCTTTCATCGATGACCTCGCTCGCCTTCGCATCACCGGCCCCGACGGACGGCCCCTCTACGACGACGTCTTCGATTTCAATGGCGACGTCCTCTTCGTCCCTCAGCTCCGAGTCTGGTACGAGGGGCGCCTCGTGCTCGACCGGCCGATCCCCCAGATGGCAACCGACCCCGGACTCACTGACGAACGCGCCGACGACTTCGCCCTCGCTTCGGTCGCTGTGCTCGGCGGTCAGGGGGATGCGGCTGGCATCACCGTCGCCTGGCGGCGGACTGGGGGCAGGCTGTTGGTGGTCGCCGGCGATGCTGCCGACGAGGCTCATCCCTTGGCCCCGGGACGTACCGTGTCCTTCGCCAGCGGGCTCCAGGTGATGCTCGCCGGTGAGGTCGCCATCCCCTTCCGGCAGGTGATCGACCTCCCTGGGGCTATCGAAGCACCGGTGACCGTCCAGATGCCGCGCGACGCGGCCGGTCAGCCGTACCTCTACCTCGTGGGAGTGGACGAAGCGCCGGTGGCGCTCCTGCCGGGCGAATCGGCGACCACGTCGAGGGGCTACACGTTCACCTTCGTCGGCCCGGTGGAGGGCGCGGGCATCGACGTCCGCCGCGACCCCGGCGATACGTTCATCTGGGTCGCGGTGGCCCTCGCTCTGGTGGGCCTTGGCCTCACCTTCTACGTACCCCGCCGTCGGCTGTGGGTGCGCGTGACGGGCGACCGCGTCGAGTTCGCGGGCCTCGCCGACCGGATGAGCAGGTTCGACCGCGAGCTTGCCCAGCTTGCCCACGAGCTGGAGGAAGCGGCCCGAGGGAATCACCACCAGGGGCGCACGTAGCCGCGGCGCGCCAGCAGCTCCCGCAGCTCCAGCATGGCCGTGTAGGTGGCGAGGACGAACACCTCCCCGCCCGGTCTCACCGAGGTGAGGAGCGCGTCGAGCAACTGGGAGGGCGTCCGCACCACCGCTTCCGGCTCGGGCCAGCCGGCGTACACCAACCGCAGCGCCATGTCCTCGCATCGGTCGCCGCCGGTCCAGCAGCGCGCGACCCGGCCGGCGAGGCGATCGTAATCCACGTCCCACACCCAGCTTGGATCTTGGCCGTCCGCGAAACGGTCGTTGAGGAGCGCGGCCACTGCCAGGGGTCGTTCAACCATGGCCAAGAGGTGGAGCACCTGGTTCGCCCCGGCGGGATTCTTCGTGAGGAAGAGGCGAAGCCGGCGGCCCTCCGCCTCCACGCGTTCCTGGCGCCCGAAGGCCGGCGCCGCCGCCGCCAATCCGCCGCGGATGGCCTCCGGCCCGATGCCGAGCACGCGGGCTGTGGAGGCGGCGGCCAGCGCATTCCACACGTTGTACAGGCCCGTCAGTTGGAGCCGCAGGGGTCCGACCCCCGGAATCTCGAAGCTGGCGTCGTCGAGCGAAAGGGACACGTTCTCGGCTGCGGTGTCGGGCCTCGGGCGCTGGCGTCCGCACCTCGGGCACTGCCAGTGCCCGATGTGGGCGAAGAACCGCCGCTCGTAGGCGAAGCTCGTCCCGCAGGCCCGGCACCATCGCGCGTCGGCAGCCCCGGCATCGGCCGAGGCCAGGCGCGCGTCCTCGATGCCGAACCAGTGCACGGGCCCCTCCCATTCCCACGCGAGCTCGGCGACGGACGGGTCGTCCGCGCAGAGGACGAGGACCGCGTCTCGGGGTGCCGCCTTGAGGGCTTCGCGCCACAACGCGGCCACCGATTCCACCTCGCCGTACCGGTCGAGCTGGTCGCGGAAGAGGTTCGTGAAGGCCATGGCCCGGGGACGGAGCAGGCCAGCGGCGCGCGGCAGCGTCGCCTCGTCGGTCTCGAAGAGGCCGACGGTCTCTGGTCCCGTTCGCAGGCGGCCTGCGAGGCTGCTCCGGGCGATGAGCGCGCTGGCGATGCCGCGGGTGAGATTCGAGCCCTCCCGGTTGTGGACGTGGGGCCGGCCCGCCGCCTCCAAGACGGCGGCGAGGAGACGGGCGGCTGTCGTCTTCCCGTTCGTGCCGGTGATGAGCACGCAACCGCCGCCGAGCTGCTCCGCGTACCGCCCGAGGAGATCGGGGCAAACCCGTTCGGCCACCAACCCTGGCAGGGCGGTACCGCCCCGCCGGGCAAGCCGCCGCGCTGCGAACCCTGCCGCTTTCCCTGCTGCGACCGCGGCCGCTGTCCGCATGTCCATGGCCTCAGCCTAGCACCCGGGCGATCTCGCGCCCTGCTCCGCGATACAGTAGCTCCGTGCCTGAGCGCGCCCAACGGCAGCCTGGCGTCGCGGTGATCGCCCTCGACCGCTGGGGCCGTGCCCTGCTCGTCCGCGACGAACGGGGCTTGCTCGTGCTGCCGGCAGCGTCGCTCGGGCCCGATGAGCCTCCGGATGCCGCTGCCCTTCGGCTCTTCGAGGATGTGGCCGGTGTAATCCTCGAGCAGCTCCGGCTCGCCCGCGTCTGGCGGGCCTCCGAGATTCCCGCGGGCCTTCCCTGGCCCGAGGTCCACGTGTACTTCGACGACCCCGACCTCGACCCGGCGGTACTGCCGTGCGAAGCCCGCGCCGCAGGGCCCGGCGGGATCGACCCGCTGCCGCTCGACCCGTGGGTCCGCGGCATCCTAGCGGCCTTCTTCGAGAGCCCAGCTTACCGCGCCCTCTTCCACTGACCATGTCTGCCCCGTCGCCATCCCCGTCCCAGCGAGGTGACCGCCCATGAACGACCAGCTCCTTCTGCTGTTGGGAGTGGCGGCCGTTGTCCTCCTGCTCGCCCTGAATGCCGTCTTCGTCGCCGCCGAATTCGCCTTCGTCGGCGTGCGCCGGACACGCGTCGAACAGCTGGCATCGGCGGGCCACACCCGGGCGAGGCTGCTCCTTAGCGCGCTGCGCGACCTCGATGCCACCATCGCTGCCACCCAGCTCGGGATCACCATGTGCGGGCTGGCCCTCGGCTGGATCGGCGAGCCCGTTCTCGCCCGGCTCATCGAAGGCGCCATCGGCGGCGCGCTTTCTTGGGCGCCTGAGCACACTGCGGGAATCACGTCCACCGTCCTCGCCTTTCTTCTGGTAACCACGGCCGTCATCGTCTTCGCCGAGCTGGCGCCGAAAACGGTCGCCCTGTCGCAAACGGAGCGGGTGGGGCTCGCCGTCGCCGCCCCTGTACTGGCCTTCTCGCGCCTCTTCCGCCCCTTTGTGTGGTTCCTCCACCGTTCCGGTGCGCTGGTGGTGCGGGCGCTCGGCGTCCCGCGGCGGAACCCGGAGGGAGAGTCCCTCGACCCCGAGGAGCTGCAATTGGTCATCGAAGCCTCCGCGCGGGCCGGGTTCCTCTCCGAGTCGGAGCTCCTCCTGGCCCGCCGCGCGCTGGAGTTCAGCGAAATCCGCGCCGACCAGGTGATGGTCCCGCGCACCGAGGTCGTCGCCATCGATGTCACCGCGACGCTCGACGAAGTGCTCGCCGTCATCGAACGGCACCAGCACACCCGCTACCCCGTGTACGAAGGCGACCTCGACCACATCGTGGGCGTCCTCGATGCGAAGCGGCTGCTTCCCTTGCTCGCCCGCGGTGAAACTGCGTGGCTGCCCATCGTGCGGCCGGCTGTCGTCGTGCCCGGCTCTGTCGGCGTCGACATCGCCATTGCCGAAATGCGCCGAAGCCGGACCCAGTTCCTCGTGCTCGTCGACGAGCATGGCGGCACGGCGGGCATCCTCACCGCCGACGAGCTCCTGTACCGCCTGGTCGGCCGGCTCGGCGGTCAGCCGGGAGCTGAGCTTATTCGCCCTTTGGCGGCCGGCAACTTCCTCCTTGCCGGCCTCGCCCTCGTCGCCGACGTCGAAGACACCCTCGGCGTCGAGCTCTCGGACGAGGATTACGACACGGTCGGCGGATTCGTCATGGCGAAGCTGGGGCGCATTCCGCGGGTCGGTGACCGCGTCGAGGCCGGCGGCTACGAGTTCCGCGTGCTCGCGATGGACGGCCGTCGCGTCGACCGCGTCCTCGCTATCCGCCGCGAGGGCCTCCCCGCTGCCCCGCCGAAGCGGCGGGAGCCGCGGCGCTGACCGCCAGCGCCAGCGCGATCTCCTCGCGCACCCACGGGTCGGCCTCGAACGGCGCGCGCTTCGAGCGCGGCCCGCGCCTGGG
>DAOUCS010000045.1:0-15310 GCA_034431815.1 Dehalococcoidia bacterium | reverse complement strand
CCGTCGACCTGCATCGGGCGGCCGAAGCCGCCCTCGCCGCTGCCGCAGCGGCGGGGCCGTCCGCGGCGGCGCGCAAGGCAGCGCTCTGGGATTTCGCCGAGCGGCTGCTCCAGGCCCAACGGGAGCGCGATGCCAGGACGGCGCGTCACGGCGCCGCGCTCCTCCCCGCCGGAGCGAGGGTGCTGACCCACTGCAACACGGGCGCCCTGGCCACCGGCGGTATCGGGACAGCGCTGGGGGTGGTCCGCGAAGCCTACCGCCAGGGGAAGCTCGCGCACTGCTACGCCACGGAGACGCGCCCGCTGCTCCAGGGAGCACGGCTGACGATGTGGGAGCTGATGCAGGAAGGGATTCCCGCGACGCTGCTCGCCGATGGTGCGGCCGCCAGTCTACTCGCCTCGGGGAGGGTGCACGCCGTGCTCGTCGGGGCCGACCGCATCGCGCGCAACGGCGATACCGCCAACAAGGTCGGCACGCTCGCCCTCGCCGCCGCCGCGGCCCGCTTCGGCGTGCCGCTCTACGTCGTGGCGCCGAGCACGAGCTTCGACCTGGGCTGCCCTTCGGGCGCTGCCATCCCCATCGAGGAGCGGAGCGCCGAGGAGGTCGCCTCCTTCGCCGGCGTCCGCACGGCCCCCGAGGGTGCACGGGTGTTCAACCCTGCCTTCGACGTCACACCGTCCGACCTCATCGCCGGCTGGGTGACCGAAGCCGGCCTGGTCCGCCCGCCCTTCGAACCGGTGGAGGCGCTGCTCCGCGACGCAGGCGAATACGCCGGGATACACTGACACTCGGACCTGCACGCAGGGAGGCTCCCGCTTGGCATCCATTCCCCTGGCAGTCATCGGCGGCTCCGGCTTCTACGAGATGCCGGGGCTGGAAGCGGTCGAAACGGTGACCATCTCCACCCCCTTCGGCCCGACGAGCGACCCCATCCGCATCGGGAGGCTCGGCGGCCAGCGGGTGGCCTTCCTCGCCCGCCACGGCACCGGTCATCGGCTGCTGCCGTCGGAGCTGCCCCAGCGGGCGAACTTCTGGGCCCTGAAACAGCTCGGCGTGGAGCGGGTGCTGGCCGTGTCCGCGGTCGGCAGCCTGCGGGAGGAGTACCGTCCTGGCGACATGGTCGTCCCCGACCAGCTCATCGACCGGACGCTCGGAGCACGGCCCTCTACCTTCTTCGGCGAAGGAATCGTGGCCCACGTGGCGATGGCCGATCCATTCTGTCCGCAGATGCGCGCGGCGGCGCTCGAGGCCGGCCGTTCGGCCGGCGGCACCGTCCACGACGGGGGCACCTACGTCGTCATCGAAGGGCCGGCTTTCGGGACCCGCGCTGAAAGCCACCTCTACCGCTCGTGGGGAGCGAGCATCGTGGGAATGACGGCGCTCCCCGAGGCGAAGCTCGCGCGGGAGGCGGAGCTCTGCTACGCCGTGCTCGCCTCCGTCACCGACTACGACTCGTGGCATCAGGAAGAGCGCCCCGTCGACGCCGCGACCGTGCTGCGCGTCCTCCGTGAGAACGTCGAGCGAAGCCAAGCGGCCGTCCGCTGGCTGGCCGAACACCTGCCTCGGCGGGACTGCGAGTGCAGCCGAGCCCTCGACGCAGCCGTCGTGACCACGCCCGACGCCATCCCGCCGGGGACGCGGGAGCGGCTGGAGCCGATCCTGCGGCGCTGGCTTCGGGAGCGCACCCAATGACGGTGCTCGTCGCCGGCTGGGTCGCCATCGACGAAATCGAGACCCCGTTCGGGAAGGCCGCGGGCCAGCTCGGCGGGTCGGCGACTTGCGCCGCCCTTGCCGCCTCGCTGTTCACCGACGTGCGCCTGCTGGCGGCGGTGGGCGACGACTTCCCGGACGACCTCCGCTGCCTGCTCGCCCGGGAACGAATCGACCTCGCCGGTCTGGAGAGCGTGCCCGGAGCTCAGACCAGCCGCTGGGGCGCCCGCTACGGCTACGACATGAACAGCCGCGAAACCCTCTACACCATCGTTGGGGTGAACGCCGGCTGGAGCCCGCGGCTTCCCGCCGGCTGGGAGGGGAGCGAGACCGTCTTCCTGGCCGCGGGCGAGCCCGCACTCCAGCGCACGATTGCGGAGCAGGTGACCGGGAAGCGGCTGGTGATGGCCGATACCATCCAATTCTTTATCGACAACGCCCGGGAAGAGCTCCTCGCGACGTTCCGCGGTGTCGATTTCGTCTCCATCAACGAGAGCGAGGCGCGCCAGCTGGCCGGCACGCCGAGCATCGCCCGAGCGGCCCGGACCCTCCTCTCCCTGGGGCCGCAGGGCGTGATCGTCAAGCTCGGCGAATACGGTGCGGCCTTCGCCAGCAACGGTGATTACTTCGTGCTGCCCGGATATCCGCTGGAAGAGGTGGTAGACCCGACGGGAGCGGGGGACGCGTTCGCCGGCGCCTTCCTCGGATTCCTCGATGCGGCGGGCGAGCTCAGCCCACCAGCCATCCGGCGGGCGATCGTCTACGGGTCGACCGTCGCATCGTTCCAGGTCGAAGGGTTTGGGCCCTCGCGGCTGCTGGAGCTCACCCGCGCCGACGTCGAGGAGCGGTACCGCGCCTTTCGGCAGCTCACACACTTCGAGGTGGTGGAGTAGTGGTCGAACGGGGGCTGCCCTGGCCCGCTGAGGCGCGGCTCCGCCGGGACTTCGTGGTGCGCCGGCTCACCGACCGGGACGAGATCAGGCCCCTGCTCCGGCCGCGGGCTGAGTACGCTGCCTACGCCCTCGGCCAGCTGGAGCCCGGCCTGTTCGAGCGGACCCGATGGTACGCCGCCCGCGGGGATACGGGCACAGCTGTCGTGGCGCACAGCCGCGGCGGACTGGGCGAGGCGACCTTCGTGATGGGCGACCCCGACGCTGCCCTCGCGATCCTCTCCCTCGACCCCGGCGGGCCGACGACCTTCGCGACCTGCCAGCCGATCCACCTCGCTGCCATGGGCCGTGTCTACCGGCTGAGCCACCAGCAGCCGATGGTCCGGATGGCCGTCCGCCGGGAGACGTTCCGCCCGTACCGAGGGCGCGACACCGTCCCCCTTACCGGCCTCGACGTGCGCCGCGTGAACGCCCTGTACAGCACCGAAGGGGGAACGGCCTACTACGCGCCCGAACACCTCGATTCCGGCGTGTACCGGGGGGTCGTAGTGGAGGGGCGGCTGGTGGCCATTGCCGGCACGCACGTCGTCTCGCCCCAGGAGCGGGTCGCCGTGGTCGGGAACGTGTTCACCCACCCGGCGTATCGGGGCCGCGGGTACGCCAAGGCGGCCACGAGCGCGGTGACGGAGGCGCTGCTCGCGATGTGCGACGTGGTCGTGCTGACCGTCGACCCCCGCAACCGTCCGGCCGTGGCGGCGTACCGTCAGCTCGGCTACGCCGAGGTGTGCGAGCTGATCGAAGCGAGCGCCACCCGCCGGGACCTCCTCGGCGTCGGACCAGTCTGGCGCCGCCTTCGCGCCGCCCTCCGCGGGCGCCGCTACGGCGGCTACTTCGTGAGCGTCCACGAACCTGCGAGAAGGAGCCCGCCATGACCACCACGGTTCCGGCCGACATCGCCGATCCCAGCCTCGCGCCGGAAGGGATCCGGCGCATCGAATGGGCGGCGCGCGAGATGCCCGTGCTGCGGAAAATCCGCGAGCGATTCGAGCGGGAGCAGCCCCTCCGCGGCATCCGGATGGCCTGCTGTCTCCACGTGACGACCGAGACAGCGAACCTCGTGCTGACGCTGAAGACCGGCGGCGCGGACGTGCGCCTCTGCGCCAGCAACCCCCTCTCGACGCAGGACGACGTGGCCGCGGCGCTCGTCACCGAGTACGGCATTCCCGTCTTCGCCATCTGCGGGGAGGATGCGAAGACGTACTACCGTCACATCCACCAGGCGCTCGAACACCGTCCCCACCTGACGATGGACGACGGCGCCGACCTGGTTGCCACCATCCACAAGGAGCGGCGGGAGCTCCTCCAGTCGGTGGTGGGCGGAACGGAGGAGACGACCACGGGCGTCATCCGCCTGCGGGCGATGGCCGCCGAGGGGGCGCTCGGCTACCCGATCGTGGCCGTCAACGAGTCGGCCACCAAGCACCTCTTCGACAACCGGTACGGCACCGGCCAATCGACCATCGACGGCATCATCCGGGCGACGAACGTCCTCCTGGCGGGGAAGGTGTTCGTCGTCGCCGGGTACGGCTGGTGCGGCCGCGGCGTGGCGATGCGGGCCAGGGGGATGGGCGCGCAGGTGGTCGTGACCGAAGTCGACCCCGTGAAAGCGCTCGAAGCGGTGATGGATGGCTTCCGCGTGATGCCGATGGCCGAAGCCGCCCCGATCGGCGACATCTTCGTGACGCTTACGGGCGACTGCAACGTCATCGATCGCCAGCACCTGGAGGCGATGAAGGACGGCGCCATCGTGGCGAACAGCGGGCACTTCGACAACGAGATCAACGTCCGAGCCCTGGCAGCGATGGCCGAAGGCGTGCGCCGCATCCGCGAGCACGTCGACGAGTACCGCCTCGCCGACGGGCGGCGCATCTACCTGCTGGGCGAAGGGCGGCTGGTGAACCTCGCGGCCTCGGAAGGGCACCCGGCCGCCGTAATGGACATGTCCTTCGCGAACCAGGCGCTGGCCTCGGAGTGGATCGCCCAGCACCACCCCAAGCTCGAGCGCCAGGTGTACTCGCTGCCGAAGGAGCTGGACGAGGAGATCGCCCGGCTGAAGCTCGAGGCGATGGGCGTACGCATCGACACCCTGACGGAAGAGCAGCGGCGCTACCTCGCGAGCTGGCAGGAGGGCACCTAAGCGGCACTCCCTGCCCAACGTGAATTGCCGTTCAATTTACCGCCCGGTAGGATCCGCTCGCTATGGACGTCCTGCGCACCAAGGTCGACACGCGAAGTCCCCAGTTCCGGGAGAACCGGGAGCGGATGCTGGAGCTGCTGGAGGAAATCAATCAGCAGCTGGCCATCGCGAGGGCCGGCGGGGGCGAGAAGTACGTCGCCCGCCACCGGGCGCGCGGCCGCATGCTGCCGCGCGAGCGGATCGAGCTCCTCATCGACCCCGACTCGGCCTTCCTCGAGCTCTCGCCGCTCGCCGCCTGGGGGACGGAGTACGTGGTCGGTGCCAGCGTCGTCACCGGCATCGGCGTCATCTCCGGGGTCGAGTGCGTCATCCAGGCGAGCGACCCGACGGTGCGCGGCGGCACCACCAACCCGTACACGATGCGGAAGACGCTGCGTTCGTTCGAGATATCCCGGGCGAACCGCCTGCCCATGATCCAGCTCACCGAATCCGGCGGCGCTGACCTGCCGCGGCAGGCGGAGATCTTCGTCCCCGGCGGGCGGACCTTCTTCGAGATCACCCGGCTCTCCGCCGAGCGTATCCCGACGGTCTCCATCGTGTTCGGAAATGCCACCGCCGGCGGCGCGTACGTGCCGGGAATGTCCGACTACACCGTGTTCATCAAGAAGCAGTCGCACGCCTTCCTCGGCGGGCCGCCGCTCGTCAAGATGGCCACCGGCGAGGACGCCGACGAGGAGGAGCTGGGCGGCGCCGAAATGCACGCCCGCGTCTCGGGATTGGCGGATTTCCTCGCCGAGGACGAGCTCGACGCCATCCGCATCACCCGTGACCTCGTGGAGAGCTGGAACTGGCGCAAGCTTGGCCCGCCGCCGACCGAGCCCCCCGACGAACCGCTCTACGACCCCGAAGAGCTGCTCGGCATCGCCTCGGTCGACCTCCGGGTGCCGTTCGATAGCCGCGAGGTCATCGCCCGGGTCGTGGACGGCTCCCGCTTCCACGAATTCAAGCCGCTTTACGGCGAAAACCTCGTGACAGGCTGGGCATCGATCCACGGGTACCGGGTCGGTATTTTGGCCAACAACGGCGTGCTCTTCTCGGAGGAATCGGAGAAGGCGGCCCAGTTCATTCAGCTCTGCAACAAGCTCGACATCCCCCTCATCTTCATGCAGAACATCACCGGCTACATGGTCGGCACAGTGTACGAACAGCGGGGCATCATCAAAGACGGCGCCAAGATGATCAACGCCGTCACCAACTCGAAGGTGCCCCACGTCACGCTCATGATCGGCGCCTCCTACGGCGCCGGGAACTACGGGATGGCCGGCAAGGCATACGACCCGCGCTTCGTCTTCACCTGGCCGAACCACCGCATCGCCGTGATGGGCCCGAAACAGCTTGCCGGCGTGATGTCCATTGTTCAGCGGCAAGCCGCCATGGCCGCCGGGATTCCGTACGACGAGGAGCGGGACGCAGCCATGCGGGCCGCCATCGAGGCCCAAATCGAGCGCGAATCGACGGCGCTCTTCGCCACGGGGCAGGTGTGGGACGACGGCATCATCGACCCGCGCGACACCCGCACGGTCCTGGGCATCGCGCTCTCCGCCGTGCATTCGAACGTCGTCAAGGGCTCCGACAGCTTCGGCGTGTTCAGGATGTAGGGAGATGCACAGCATTCGCCGCCTGCTCATCGCCAATCGCGGGGAGATCGTCAGCCGCGTCGCCCGGACGGCCCGCTCGATGGGGATCGAGACGGCCGCCATCTTCGCCGAGCCAGACCGGGACCTCCCCTTCGTGCGGGACGTCGACACCGCCATCGCCCTGCCGGGCAAGACGCCCGCAGAAACGTACCTGAACTTCGAGCTTGTGCTCGATGCCGCGAAGCGCGTCGGCGCGGACGCAATCCACCCCGGCTACGGGTTCCTCTCCGAGAACCCGGCCTTCGCCCAGGCCGTGCTCGATGCGGGGCTCATCTGGGTCGGTCCGCCGCCGGAGGCCATCGCCGCCATGGGCGACAAGGTGGCCGCGCTGGAACGCATGGAGCGCGCGGGAGTTCCGGTGCTCCCCCGGGTGGTGTTCCAGGGCGAATCGCCGGACGAGCTGCTGCGGGAAGCGGACCGGGTGGGATACCCCCTCATGGTGAAGGCGGTGGCCGGCGGCGGCGGCAAGGGGATGCGCATCGTGCAGGAGCCGGACGAGCTCCCCGAGGCGGTCGCGGCCGCCCGCCGGGAAGCGTTGGGCGCCTTCGGCGACCCCCGCGTCTTCGCTGAGCCGTACATCTTCGACGCACGGCACATCGAGGTGCAGGTCCTGGCCGACCGGCACGGGAACACGGTCGCCCTCTTCGAACGGGAGTGCTCCATCCAGCGGCGCCACCAGAAGGTGATCGAAGAAGCGCCTTCCCCCGCGGTCACCCCGCGCGACCGGGAGCGGCTCGTCGAGGCCGCGATCGCTGCAGCGCGGAGTATCGGTTACGTCAACGCGGGCACCATCGAGTTCCTCTGGAGCGGCGAGGGGCGCTTCTCCTTCATGGAGATGAATACCCGGCTGCAGGTAGAGCACCCGGTGACCGAGATGGTGACCGGCATCGACATCGTCCGGGAGCAGCTCCGCGTCGCACTGGGGCTGCCGCTCTCGTTCGAGCAGAACGACCTCACGATCCGGGGGCACGCCATCGAGGCGCGGCTGTACGCCGAAGACCCCGCGGCGGGCTTCCTCCCCCAAACCGGCCGCCTCCTCGCCTTCGAGGTACCCCAGGAGCCGGGGCTCAGGGTCGATGCCGGCGTGGCGAGCGGGAGCGAGATCTCGCCGTACTTCGACCCGATGATCGCCAAGGTCATCGCCCACGCGCCTACCCGCGCGGAGGCCGCCGCCAAGCTGGCGCGGGCGCTGGAGCACACAACGCTCTTCGGGCTGACGACGAACCGGGAGTACCTCGCCGCCATCTTGCGCCACCCGGCCTTCCTCGCGGGCGACACCACGACCCGATTCCTGGAGCGTCACGCCCCAGCGCCGGCGGCACCGTCCGCCGACCTCGAGGAGCGGGCGCTCGCCCTCGCGGCCCTCATCGGCCAGTGGGAGCGGCGCGCCGCGGCGAAGGTGCAGAGGACCATCCCCTCCGGCTGGAGGAACAACCCCTCGCAGCGGCAGCGGACGAGCTTCCGAATAGGCGAGCGGACGTCAGCCGTGGAGTACGAGCGCCAGCGCGACGGGTCCTACGTCGTCCGCGTGGGGGAGGGCGCCGACCGCCGCGCGGACGGGCTCCGCGTCGACGACGGATGGGCATCAGCGGCCATTGACGGCGTCCTGACCCGGGCACGGTGGGCGCACGAGGGATCGGCCTGGTGGCTGCGGACCGGTGGACACACCTTCCAGCTCCATGAGCTGCCGCGGTTCCCGTCGCGGAAGCGCGAGGAGGAGACCATCGCCGGAGGTCTGCGGGCGCCGATGCCCGGAAAGGTGGTTGCCGTGCGCGTTGCTGTCGGGCAGCGGGTGGCGGCCACCGAGGTCGTCGCCATCCTCGAGGCCATGAAGATGGAGCACCGCGTGCACGCAGGCGTCGACGGCATCGTGCGCGACGTCCTGGTGAGGGAGGGCGACCAGCTCAACGCGGGCGACCTCATTGCAGTCGTCGAGGAAGACGGAGGCCAGGAATGAGCGTGGACTATGCCGCCCTCCTCGAGGACCTGGCCGCAGAACAGGACGCGCTCGACGCCGTCCTCCGGCAGCTCGCGCCGGAACACTGGGAGCTGCCGACGCACGCGCCGGGGTGGGCCGTGCGGGATCAGGTGACCCACCTCGCCTTCTTCGACGACGCCGCCCGCCTCGCCATCGAGGACGCGGGCGCCTTCGAGCAGCTGCGCGAGCGCGCGCTCCGCGAGGGCCCGGCGCTGGAGGCCGACTACCTGGCGAGGGGACGGGCGATGACCCCGGCGGCGCTTTACGCCTGGTGGCGGGAAAGCAGCAGGGCATTGGTCGCCGCAGCGCAGCGGCTGAGCGGCAGCGAGCGGCTGCCATGGTTCGGACCGAGCATGAGCGCTGCCTCGTTCGTCACCGCCCGGCTGATGGAGACGTGGTCCCACGGACTCGACGTCGTCGACGTCGTGCCCTTCGAACGGCCCGACACCGACCGGCTGCGGCACGTGGTGGAGCTCGGGATCCGGACGAGGGCGTACTCCTATCAGGTTCGGGGGCTGACGCCGCGCGACGTCCCCATCCGCATCGAGCTGGTGGCGCCCTCGGGAGCCCGTTGGTGCTTCGGGCCCGAGGACGCGGCCGACCGCATCAGCGGGACGGCCACCGACTTCTGCCGCGTCGTGACGCAGCGGCGGCACCTGCTCGATACGGACCTCGTGGTCGAGGGCGAAGCGGCGCGGGAGTGGATGCAGATCGCCCAGGCGTTTGCGGGGCCGCCGGGCCCGGGCCGAAAGCCGGGCGAATTCCCGAAGGAGTCAAGCCGATGAGCGAACTGGTTCATTACTCCGAAGAGCGCGCCGTCGCCACCGTCACCCTCGATTCCCCCGAAAACCGGAACGCCCTTTCCCGCCAGCTGGTGAGCGAGCTCCGCGCAGCGCTCGAACGGGCGATGGCAGCACCGAACGTCCGAGCGATCGTCCTCACGGGAACGGGCACCACCTTCTGCAGCGGGGCCGATCTGAAGGAGCAGCTCGCGGCCAACCAGGCCGGCGGGCCGGCCGGGCCCGCCGGTGGCGGCGTCCCCGACGTCATCCGCATCATCCGCAACGGACCGAAGCCGGTGGTGGCGCGCGTGAACGGGCACGCCAGGGCCGGAGGCATCGGGCTCATCGCCGCAGCGGACATCGCCGTAGCCCCCGAAGAAGCAACCTTCGCCTTCAGCGAGGTCCGCGTGGGGGTCGTCCCGGCCATCATCGCCGTTCCCATCATGGAGAAGGTCGGGCGAACGGCCGTGGCCGAGCTCTTCCTTTCGGGTCAAACGTTCGATGCCCGGCGGGCGGCTGCCATCGGGCTTCTGACCCGCGCGGTACCCGCAGGTGAGCTCGACGCCGCCATCCGCGAATACCTCGATGCCCTGCTCCTGGGCAGCCCGAGCGCCCTGGCCGCCTGCAAGGAGCTCATCCGCACAGTGCCGGGCGTCCCCTTCGACCATGCGCTCGCCTGGGCAGCGGAGTTCTCGGCGCGGATGTTCGCCTCGGACGACGCGAGGGAGGGCATGGCCGCCTTCCTCGAGAAGCGGAAGCCACGCTGGCAGGAGGTGTGAGATGCGCGCGCGCGGCGACGTCCCCGTCCGCATCGCGAACTGTTCGGGCTTCTACGGGGACCGCCTCTCGGCAGCGAGGGAGATGGTCGAGGGCGGGCCTATCGATTTCCTCACCGGCGACTACCTTGCCGAGCTCACCCTGCTCATCCTGTGGAAGGCGAAGCAGCGGGACCCCGCGGCCGGCTATGCCGTCACCTTCCTCCGGCAGCTGGAGGACGTGCTCGCGACTTGCCTCGAGCGCGGGATTCGGATCGTCACGAACGCGGGCGGCTTGAACCCCGCCGGGCTCGCCGCGAAGGTCCGCCAGCTGTGCGACCAGCTCGGCCTCCAGGCACGCGTCGCCCACATCGAGGGCGACGACATCCTGGCGAAGATCCCGGACCTCCTCGCCCGGGGCGAGCGCCTGACCCACATGGACACCGGCCGCGACTTCCGCGAGGCGGGGATCCAGCCAGTGGCAGCGAACGCCTACCTTGGCGCCTGGGGCATCGTCGAAGCCCTCGAGAGCGGAGCCGACATCGTCATCTGTCCGCGCGTCACCGACGCCTCGCTCGTCGTGGGGCCGGCCGCCTGGTGGTACGGCTGGAAGCGGGACGACTGGGACAAGCTGGCAGGCGCCGTCGTCGCCGGACACATCATCGAATGCGGCGCCCAGACGACCGGCGGCAACTACGCCTTCTTCCAGGAAGTGCCGGGCCTCGAGAACCCCGGATTCCCGATCGCGGAAGTCGAACCCGACGGCTCGAGCGTCATTACGAAGCACCCGGGAACGGGCGGCCTCGTCTCCGTGGGCACGGTGACCGCACAGCTCCTCTACGAGATCGGCGACGCCCGCTACGCGAACCCGGACGTGATCGCCCGCTTCGACACCATCCGCCTCGAACAGGAAGGACCCGACCGCGTCCGCGTGAGCGGCGTGCGGGGCGAGCCGGCCCCGCCCACGACGAAGGTGTGCATCAACTACGTCGGCGGCTACCGGAACACGATGACGTTCGTCCTGACGGGCCTCGACATCGAGGAGAAGGCGCGGGTGGCCCTCGACGCGCTCTTCGCGAAGCTCGGCGGCCGCGAGCAGTTCGAGTCGGTGGACGTCCAGCTCATCCGCACCGACCGGGAGGACCCGCCTTCCAACGAGCTCGCCAGCGCCATGCTGCGGGTAACCGTGAAGGATCGGAACCCCGCCAAGGTGGGGCGCGCGTTCTCGAACGCGGCCGTGGAGCTCGCCCTCGCCAACTACCCCGGCTTCTACCTCACGACGCCGCCCACGTCGGAAGAGGCCTACGGCGTGTACTGGCCGGCGCTCGTGCCGCAGGAGGTCATCGAGGAGGTCGTCGTGACGGATGACGGCCGCCGTGTGCCCGTCGGACCGCGACCTTCCGGTTCGGGCACACCCGTGGCTGTGGCACCGCCGCAACTGCCCCCGCCGCCGAGGGGCCCGACGCTGCGCGTCCCGCTCGGCCTCGTCTTCGGCGCGCGCTCGGGCGACAAGGGTGGCAACGCGAACGTGGGGGTCTGGGCGCGGAGCGACCTCGGCTACGCCTGGCTCGCGCACTTCCTCACGGTCGAGCGCTTCAAGGAGCTCATTCCCGAAGCGCGCGGCCTGCGCGTCGACCGCGTCGACCTGCCCAACCTGCGCGCCCTGAACTTCGTCGTGCACGGGATCCTCGGCGAGGGGGTCGCGGCGTCGACCCGCCAGGACCCGCAGGCGAAGAGCCTGGGCGAGTACCTGCGGGCGAAGCACGTCGACATGCCGGCAGTGCTGCTGGCCGACATCCCCGTCCCTGCCGCCTAGGGGCCCCCATCCATCACCAGAAGGAGCACGTGAGGAATGGTGAAGTTCACGGCCGAACACGAAATCTTCCGCCGCACGGTCCGCGAGTTCGTGGAGAAGGAGATCAACCCCTACGCCGACGAGTGGGAGGCGGCGGGAACCTTCCCCGCCCATGAGCTCTTCAAGAAGGCGGCGAAGCTCGGGCTGCTGGGCGTGGAGTACGACCCGGCCTACGGCGGCGGCGGCGCCGACCACTGGTACACCGTCATCCTGGGCGAAGAGCTCGGAAGGGCCGACTGCGGCGGCGTTCCCATGGCCATCACCGTCCAGACGGATATGGCAACCCCGGCGCTCGCGAAGTGGGGCTCGCACGAGCTGAAGAAGCAGTACCTCGAGCCGGCCCTCAAGGGCGAGCTCGTCGCCTCCATCGCGGTGACCGAGCCCGACGCCGGCTCCGACGTCGCCAGCATCAAGACCTTCGCCCGGCGCGACGGCGACGAGTACGTCATCAACGGGTCGAAGATCTACATCACCAACGGCACCCAGGCCGACTTCCTCACCCTCCTGGCGCGGACATCCGCTGAGGGCGGCTACCGCGGCATGTCCCTCATCATCGTCCCGACCGACCGCCCCGGCTTCCGCGTGGCGCGCAAGCTCCGCAAGCTCGGCAACCACTCCTCCGACACGGCCGAACTCGTGCTCGAAGATGTCCGCGTCCCTGTGACGAACCGGATCGGCGAGGAGGGGCAGGGGTTCTACTTGCAGATGCAGCAGTTCCAGAAGGAGCGGCTCATCGCCGTCTACACCGCCATCGGCGGGATGCGCCGGGCTATCGAGCGGACGGTCGCCTACCTCCGGGAGCGGAAGGCGTTCGGCGGACCGCTCCTGTCGATGCAGTACATCCAGTACACCCTCGCCGAGCTCATCGTCGAAATCGAGTCCCTCCGTCAGCTCGCCTACGCGGCGGCCGAGGGCGTCGTGGCCGGCGAAGATGTGACCCGGCTGGCAACGATGGCGAAGTTCAAAGCCGGCCGGCTGGTGCGGCGCGTGGCCGATACCTGCCTCCAGTTCCACGGCGGCATCGGCTACATGGAAGAGATGTGGACGGCCCGCTACTTCCGCGATAGCCGACTGCTGGGCATCGGAGGCGGCGCCGACGAGGTGATGTTGCGGGTCCTGACGCGCACCGAAGGGCTGGAGGCATAAGGGAACCGCTTCCGAAATCCTTCGCCTCGTGTTATACGTTGCCCGCGGGCGAACGGCTCCCGCGGGCAGCGTTCGTTTCGCGTCCATCGCAAGGAGGAGCCGCCATGGCCGAGGGAACCACTGTCCTCTACGAACTGTCCGAACACATCGCCACGGTGACGCTGAACCGCCCGGAGGTGATGAACGCCCTCAACCGCCAGGCGTACGCCGAGCTGGAGGCCGCCTTCCGCCGGGCCCACGCCGACCCGGAGGTGCGCTGCGTCATCCTCACCGGAGCGGGACGCGCCTTCTGTTCGGGCGACGACGTACGGGAGATCATGCTGGGCGAAGCGCGGGACGAGACTGCGACCCGTCTGCGCGAGGTCCGGCCCCGGCCGACGCCGGCCGCGGCCGCCGTCCTCGAGTGCGACAAGCCTGCCATCGCGGCGGTGAACGGGGCCGCCGTGGGTTGGGGAATGGACCTCGCCCTCTTCTGCGACATCCGCATCGCTTCGACGGCAGCGCGCTTCGGCGAGCTCTTCATTAAGCGGGGGCTCGTCGCCGACCTGGGAGGGCTCTGGCGGCTCCCCCTTATCGTCGGCCCTTCGAAGGCGGCGGAGCTCCTCTTCACTGGCGACATCATCGACGCGGCCGAGGCCGAACGAATCGGGCTGGTCTCGAAGGTCGTCCCGCCGGAGCAGCTCATGGAGGAGGCGCGGAGCCTGGCGCGGAAGATCGCCGCCAACCCGCCCATCGCCATGCGATACATGAAGGAAGGCCTCCGCCGTTCCCGCCACGCGCGCATGGACGAGATGGGGGAGTTCATCGGCAACGCCCTCGCCTACCTCTTCACCACCGAGGACCACAAGGAGGGCGCCCGCGCCTTCGTGGAGAAGCGGGGGCCGGTCTTCCGCGGGCGCTAGGCGGGAGCCCGGCCCGTGATGTAGTCGGTCATGTGCTCGATTTCGCGCTGCTGGTAGTACGTGACCCAACGGAGCAGGTCGCCGATAGAGACCATCCCCACCACCTTCCCTTCCTCGACGACCGGAAGGTGGCGGTGCCGGAGGGTGGTGATCGTCTCCATCGCATCGCGGACCGGCGTGTCGGGCCGGACGGTGACGACCGGGCTGGACATGACCTCCTGCACGAGCGTCGTATCGGGGTCGCGGCCCGCATCGACCACCCGCCGGAGGACGTCCCGTTCGGTGAAGATACCGACCGGGCGTTCGCCCTCGAGGACGAGGAGGGCGCCGATGCCGTGCTCGTTCATGCGCTGGACCGCCTGGCGGACGGTCGCGCGGGGCCCGATGGCGTAGACGTCGCGCCCCTTTTCGGCGAGGACATCGCGGACGAGGCCGTACATCGCGCCCTCCTTCGCTTCTGATAGACATACTCTATCAGCAGCGTCAACGGCCGAGGCCGGGGCAGCGGCCGGAGCCCTCATGAGCGGCGGAGGCGCGAGAGCTTCCGGTTGTCCCAGGAGATGACCCGCTCCGGTTCGACGACGATCCAGCGCCAGTTGCGGCCGCGGGCGGTGGCGTCGTTGCGGCGGGGCTCGGCGGGCTCGCCGTGGCCGCCGGCGTACTTCCGGCCCATCTGCCACCGCACCTCTTCCAAGTAGGGGTCGGCGGCTTCCTCCTCGGCGGTCTCGAGGACGCGCCCTTTCCCCTGGAACATCACCCCCTGGAGTTCAGGGAAGCGCTCGTTCCGGTCCACGAGCACGGTGACGGTAGGATTGCGACGGAGGTTCTCGACCTTCTGGCCGCGGCAGTAGGCGTAGATGCGGCCCCCGGCCCAGCCGAACCAGAGCGGAGTGAGGTTGATGCGCGAGCCGGGGCCGATGGTGGCGATGCGCATGTTCCAGGTGGAGAGCATGAGCTCGTCGATCTCCTCGGGGGTGAGGGCGAGCTCGCGAGGGATGGGCATCGAGGGGCCTCCTGACCGGTTGGGGTGTCGCTGGTAGAATACGGGTGTGCGAGCGGGCGTGGTTTAGTGGCAGAACGCGACCTTCCCAAGGTTGAAGTGCGGGTTCGATTCCCGCCGCCCGCTCCATCCTCCGCTCCCCGCAGTCTCCCCTATCGTCTGCTGCTCCTTTCCGGCCCCAGCCGCGCGGTCCGTCCGGGCCACCTGTCAGGCCTTGCCAGCGCGTGCCAAACCCAGTGTGATACCGCCCAGCACGGGCCCGCGGGAATACCTATTGCACCGTGAAATTCCCCTCCGGGGGACTGCAACGCGGCTCGGCTGCGGCGGCTGTTGGGGCCGCCCCACGCTAGGTGTTGCACCGTGAAATTCCCCTCCGGGGACTGCAGCCGGGTGGTGGT
>DAOUCS010000044.1:0-2367 GCA_034431815.1 Dehalococcoidia bacterium | reverse complement strand
ATCTCGATGTCACCCGCAGGGAACGACAGCAGCTCCAGCTCCAGGCGCTGGCCGACGTCGCCGCCGCCTTCAACGACGCCGAAGATCGCGAGGCCGTCCTCACCCGCCTGGCGACGGCCCTCGCCAAGGCCTCGGGATACGACTGGGTGACCATCACCGTGTACAGCGACGACCTGGAGCGGATCGTGGAGGTTGCCCAGAACATCCACCGCCACTCCGACACGGAAACGGCCTCTGGATACCTCCAGGGGCGATTCGGCACGACGATTTCACCCCGCGGCAACACAGCCCTCGGGAAGATCCTCGTCGAGCGGGGCGAGCCGTGGCTCGTGCCGGACGTGTTCGCCGACCCCGATTCGCCGAACTTGCGCCTTTTCGGCGACGTCCGCGCCTGGCAGAAGTTCTACGAACGGGCGCACATCCTCTCCCTCGCGGTGTTCCCCCTTGTCTACCAGGGGCGGCCGCTGGGCACCGTGGCGTTCTCGTCCAGCATCAAGCGAACGTTCCCGAAGTCCGAGGTCGAATTCCTGCAGGCGCTCGTCTCTCAGGCGGCCACGGCGGTAAAGGGCGTCCAGCTCTACCGCGACCTGCAGGAATGGCGGGAGGAGCTCGCCCGACGCGAGGAACGTTTCCGCTCCCTGGTGCAGAACGCAGCCGACCTCATCACGGTGGTGTCGCCCGATTCCACCATCCAGTACCAGAGCCCAGCGGTGGCCCACGTCCTGGGCTACGTTCCCGATGAATTCGTGGGCACGCGCCTCATCGAGTACGTCCACCCAGCGGACTCGGCGGCTGTCGCTTCCGCGTTCGAGGACATCGTGGAGGGCGGGGCGAAGCGCTTCGAAATCGAGGTCCGCCTCCGCCATCGGGATGGGAGCTGGCGCCACCTGGAGTTGGTGGCCACCGACCAGCGCGACAACCCGGCCATCGGGGGGCTCGTGCTGAACATGCACGATGTGACCGAACGGAAGCGGCTCGAAGAGGCGCTCCGGCATCAGGCGCTGAACGACCCGCTGACGGGGCTGGCAAACCGGGCCTCGTTCACCGACCGATTGCGGCGCGCCCTGGCCCACGCCCACCGGACGCAGACGCGGGCGGCGGTCATCTTCCTCGACCTCGACGATTTCAAGGGCATCAACGACAGCCTGGGGCATTCGGCCGGCGACCGCCTGCTCATCGATGTGGCCGCGAGGCTCCGGGCGGCTGTGCGGGCCAGCGACACGGTTGCCCGCTTCGGCGGCGACGAATTCGCCATCCTCCTGGAAGAACTTGACGACCCGGCCGATGCGGAGTCCGTCGCCGAGCGCGTGCTGGCGGCAGTGTCGGTTCCGACCGTCATCGACGGCCGCGAGCTGTACGTGCGGGCCAGCGCAGGGATCGCCATCAGCGGCCACAACGGCGCCGGCGTGGACGCCGAGTCGCTGATGCAGAGCGCCGACGTGGCCATGTACGTCGCGAAGGCGCGGGGCAAGGGCACCTACGAAGTCTTCGAGCAGCGGATGCAAGCGCAGGTGGCCGCCCACACCGAGCTGGTGGCCGACCTCCATCAGGCCATCGCTCGGGGCGAGCTCTTCCTCGCCTACCAGCCCCTGGTGCGGCTGCGGGGGCGGCAGATCTACGGATTCGAGGCGCTCCTGCGCTGGCGCCACCGGGAGCGGGGGCTCATCTCGCCCGCGGAATTTATCCCCCTGGCCGAGCAATCGGGCGCCATCGTTCCCATCGGGGCGTGGGTGCTCCAGCAGGCGTGCGAGCAGGCCGCGAGATGGACCGCGGCGCACCCCGAGACCGGGCCGTGGACGATGAGCGTCAACATCTCGGCGCGGCAGGTGCAGCATCCGAACTTCGTCGCCGACGTCACGCGCATCGTCGGGGAGAGCGGCTTCGACCCGAGCCGGCTCATCCTCGAGCTCACCGAGAGCGTGCTCGTCATGGACCCGGACCTCGTGCTGGAGCGCCTCACGAAGCTGAAAGAGCTGGGCATCCGCCTCGCCATCGACGACTTCGGCACGGGCAGCTCCTCCCTCTCCTACTTGCGTCGCTTCCCCTTCGACCTGCTAAAGATCGACCGGACGTTCATCGAGGACCTCACCGGCGACGGGGTCGACCGGGAGATCACGCACGCGATCATCGAACTCGGCCGAACGCTGCGGCTGGAGCTGGTCGCGGAGGGGATCGAGGATCCGGATCAGCTTTCGCGGCTGCAACGGCTGCGGTGCGATTTGGGCCAGGGGTTCCTCTTCGCCCGGCCGCTCCCGGCGAGCGATGCGGAGAGCTTCCTCGCCCGATTCGCCCGGCGCATCCGGCGGGCGGCCTGAGACCCGCAGCCTCTCTTCGCCTGAGGCCGCGCGGCGGGCCCCGGCCCGCCGC
>DAOUCS010000043.1:0-13260 GCA_034431815.1 Dehalococcoidia bacterium | reverse complement strand
CGAGAATCCCCCCGCTGAGGTTCCGACAGGCTCCTGGGGGACATTGGCGGGGGTGATGGCCGGGGGCGCGACAGCCAGGGGCGCCTCCTCGTCGCCGCTCGGCAAGGCGGCCGTCAGGACAACGAGCAGGAGTACCAGCACACCCGCGACGCCTGCGATCCACACCAGCCGGCGGCGATGCCGCTCTTCCATCAGCTCGCCTCCTCCAGGGGCCGCTCTGAGCCCTTCTTCACCACCTCGACGATGCGCACGCCGAAGTTCTCATCGACCACCACCACCTCGCCCCGGGCGATGAGCCGGTCGTTGACGAGGATGTCGACCGGCTCCCCCGCGATGCGCTCCAGCTCGATGACCGAACCCGGCCCTAGCCCGAGGACCTCCGCGACCGTCATGGAGGTGCGCCCCAGCTCCACCGTCACTTCGAGCTGAAGGTCGGCGATGAGGTCGAGCCGCTGCCGCTGCTGCGTGGGGGGAGGCGGCGGCAGAGGGGCGAATTGCGCCTTCTGAGCCACGACGCTGGAAATCGGCGTCGGCTCCTTCGGGGGAAGTGAGGACTGAGGCGGCTCCTCGACCAACTCGGCCTCGTCGATCTCCTCCTGGCTGAGCGAGAACGCCGGCGCCGCCCCCTGTGCGTCGCTCGCTGCGCTGACGCTTCCCCAGCCGTTGGCCACGATGTCCAGCGCGGTCCCCGGAACGAACAGGTAGGCCGTGAGCGGCCGCTCCCGGGCAAGGGTAAGGGTGAGCCAGAGTCCGGGATCTTCGACCGAAGAGAGGAGCGCCGCTCCCGTGTTCGCCAAGACGTCGTCCAGCGCAGCGACCAGGCCGGCCGGAGTTGGGGCCAGAACCTTTGCGTTGAGGGACTGGAGCACCTGGCCGAGGATCGTGGACGCGACGACGATGGTCTGCTGCTCCTGGTCGTCGGGGTCGTCGGCCTCCGAACCCAGCGCGCGGGCTGCCCCATCGGTTTCGAGGAACAGGAAGCAGCTTGCGGCCTGGTCGGAGGTCGTCGTGATCTCGAGCGGAACCACGAGGTGGCGTGCAGGGAGCCGCCCCGCTGCCTCGTCGGGCATGAGGAGCAGGCCTTCGGCCGATTCGAGGCGCACCGGTTCGCCGAAGACCGTTTGGAGCGTCGCAGTGGCGGCCTCCCACAGGGCGCGCCCCGCCTGCGCCAGCGTTTCGGCCTGGGCTTCCGAAAGGAGCTGCGCAACGACTTGCTTCGGGCTGCCCATCGCCCGCCTCCTTGGCTACTGAGTCACGAACGTGTCGAAATAGACCCGCTCCACCTTGTGGTCGTGGAGCACGTGGTTCAGTGCTTCCCTGAGCTCCTCCTTGAGCGCCTCGCGCCCCTCGCTTGTCGAGACCTCATCGATGGTCTTGGCCCCGATGACCGAGGTAATAACGTCCCAGATGCGGTGGAGCTCGGGCTCCAGCTCTTTGGCGAATTCCTCGTTCTTCTTCGCCAGCGCCTCGCCCTTCAGGCCGATCCAGGCGTGCGTGGGATCCTCGAACTCCAGGGCGATGATCGTCTTGACGTAATGCGGAGCCGTCGGCGGGGCCTTCAGGTTCAGCACCCGCTCTTCGAGGCGTACAGTGGGCCGCGGCGCAGCGGCGAGCTGCTCCTCCGTGTATACGGGGGGTACCTTCGCATCGAGGTAGTTCGGCTTCACGAAGAACCAGAAGCCGCCGGCCAGCAGGACGCCGGCCACCGCCAGGACCTTGACGTTCAGTTTCATCGGTGGCCCTCCGCATGCGTCGGGGTCGGGGTCGCCGCTGCCCGCCCGCCCAGCGCCCGCTGGAGGTCGTCCTCGGACGGGTAGAGGATGACGATGTCGGCGCGGCGGTTGAGGGCGCGGCCTTCAGGTGTCGAGTTGTCGGCAATGGGGCGCGTGTCGGCGAAGCCGGCAATGGAGATGCGTTCCGGCGGAATCCCCTCCCGCTCGATGAGGTAGCGCGCGACCGCGGTCGCTCGCGCTGCCGAGAGCTCCCAGTTGGTGGGATACTCGGGGTTGTTCACGGGCACGTTGTCGGTGTGGCCCTCGATGCGGAGCTGGTTGGGCAGGTCGCGGAGCAGGGCCGCCACGGCGGAAAGGACCTGCTGCGAACCGGGCCGCAGCTCGGCGCTGCCGGAATCGAAGAGGAGGTTGTCGGCGAGGCTCACCGTGATCGTCTCCTCATCGCTCCGGATTTGGATGCCGGAAACCGCTCCCAGCCGCCGTGCTGCCTCGCCGAGTTGGTCGGTGAGCTTGACCAGGTCGCGGGAGCGGAGCTCGGCCAACGTCGGAACGAGGCCGCCCGCCCCGCCTTCGAAGATAGGTGAGGCTCCGAAGCTGCCACGAAGCACGTTCGGGCTGAACGCTTCCTCGATGGATTCGCGGACCCGCTCCAGCTTGGTCACGTCGGGGTTGCTCATGGCGTACAGGACGACGAAGGCCGCCAGCAGGAGCGTGATCATGTCTGCGTAGCTGACGATCCATCGCTCGTGGTTTTCCTTCTTCGCTTCCTCCTGAGCTTTCCGGCTCATGCTGCCTCCCGGGCTGCCGCCGCTGCCGGCTCGTGCTCTTGCGACGACTTCCGCTGCACCGGGCTGAGGAAGCCTTCCAGCTTCTCGCGCACGATGCGCGGGTTATCGCCGGCTTGGATCGACATAAGTCCTTCGATGATGAGGTTCAGCATTTCCTGTTCGTGTTTGCTCACCACTTCCAGCTTCTTTGCGAGCGGAAGGTAGAGTACATTCGCGGTGAAGACGCCGTAGAAAGTTGCCACGAATGCGGTCGCGATTCCCGGCCCAATTTGGTCCGGCTCGTCGAGGTGCTGCATCACGGACATGAGGCCCATGACCGCGCCAAGAACCCCGATGGTTGGCGCAATTCCGCCCATGAACTCAAGCGCGTGGTAGTGCCCATGGTGCCGGTGCTTCATCGCCTCGGCTTCGATTTCCATGATCTGGCGCAGCAACTCTGGGTCGGTGCCGTCGATCATGAGCTGGGTTCCCTTCCGCAAAAACGGGTCATGAATCTTCTCGATCTCGCTTTCGAGCGCGAGCAGCCCCTCGCGCCGGGCCCGGTCGGCCATGCTCACCAGGAGGTCGACAATGGCCGCGGGGTCGTGGTCCTTCGGCCCAAAGAAGGCCTTCATGATCGCCTTGGGAAGCCCGAGCATGATGGCCAGCGGCTGCGAGACCATCGTCGCGCCGAGAGTGCCGAGAACCACGATCATGAAGCCCGGGATGTTGATGAGCTTCATGGGGTTGCCGCCCTCGACGATATTGCCGCCGATAATGCCGACGACCGCGATGCCGAGCCCCAGGACGGTGGCCAGGTCCATCTAGCTCGCCCTCCGCACCACGAACCCCGTGCTGCGCCGGCGGAATTCCGCGATTCGCTCCACGATGACCTCCGGCGGCTCGGAGCAGATGTAGCGGTGGCCGTTCGTGAGGGTGATGTGGGTGTCGTGGTTCGCCTCGATGACCTCGATGAGGTCCGAGTTCAGATAGAACCGCGTCCCGTCGATGCGCGTCAGCTCTACCATGGCGCTCCCTCGCGGGCGTGCTGCCACCCACGCTAGGCCCCACCTTCCCCGCCGGTTATCGGGGAACTCCCCGCTGCGGCGCCCGCGTTCCCCGAGGAAGCGGTCCCGCGCTCCCGAACCTTCGCCCGCGATCCACCGAGCAGCGCCCGCGCCGCGCTGAAACGGAAAGCCGGCCGGGGGAACCCGGCCGGCTCATCTTCGGTCTCCGGTGACGTCCCTACCCGGCCAACGCGTCCAGGTCGAGCATCCGCTGGCCTTCGTCGGCGCTCTCCAGCCGCACGATGCCCTTCCGAATGGCGTAGCGGATGAGGTCGGCCCGGTTCCGGGCATGCAGCTTCGCCATGATGTGCGCCTTGTGGGCCTCCACCGTCTTCACGCTGATGAAGAGCTCGCGGGCGATTCCCTGGTTCGTGTACCCCTCGGCGATGAGCTGCAGCACTTCCCGCTCCCGCGGCGTCAGGGGGTCCGTGCTGCTCTTTGGCTCGGCGCGCTTCGCCTGGTAGAGGACCTCCGTGAGGTCGAACCCCTCGCTCAGCGCGCTCGAGAAGTAGCTGTTGCCCCGGTGCACGGTCTGAATAGCGAGCACCAGCTCGGACACGTCCGAGCGTTTGATGAGGTATCCCGACGCGCCCGCGCGGATCGCCTCGAGGAGCTGGTCTTCGTCCACGAAGCCGCTCAACATCACCACCCGCGTCGACGGCGAGACCTTGCGGATTTGGCGCGTGGCCTCGAGCCCGTTGAGGCCCGGCATCACCACGTCCATCAGGACAACGTCGGGGCGAAGCCGCTCGGCGACCTGCACCGCCTCGCGGCCGTTTTCGACGTCGGCGACGACTTCCACCTCGGGTTGGGCTTCCAGGAGCATGCGCAGCGCCTGCCGGATGACCGCGTGGTCATCGACGAGGAGGATGCGGATGCGGCGCGCACTGCGGGGATTCGCGCCCGGCGCGGTCACCGGTGTGCTGGCGGTCTGACGAGTTGTGCTTAGCGTTGCCATGCGATTCGACTCCTCTCCTCGGGTCCGTCGGGGCCGGCACGCCCGGTCCCTCGGGGTTTCACAGCGAGCAAGTGGGAGTCTATCCCTGGGAGAAGGCGATCGAATCCTGGGAAACCCTGATTCTCCTACCGGATCCTCCCGTTACGACCCTTGTCCTCTGCCATGATTTCATGCCGGGCATCCCCCACGCGGGGAAACGCCGAAGCCCGGCGCTGGGGCCGGGCTTCGCTGAATGTGGGGAAGTCGCCGCGGCTGTCTACAGGCGAAGTTTCCCGTGGGACGGTTGCCGGCGCCGCTGCCGCTGCGGGAGTGCCGCCTCTTCCGCCGCGATATCAATGGGAGGCCGCGTCAGCACTTCGTGAACGTAGCCGCACATGATGCAGCTTCCGTAGGTCCCGTGCCAGTCCCGCTCGATGATCATCGAGCCGCGGCACTTCGGGCACTGCTTCGGCGGCGCCTCCTGGAGTGCAGGCATACTGAGATCCTCCTTCCGCGTCGCGATGTGGTGCGTTGTCGAGGACAGCAAAAAAGCCCTCGCGGCGAGCGACCCGCTCGCAGGGCCTTCCGACTGCTTACGGGGTTAGCTGACGGGTTCGGGTGGAAGGGCACCCTATCGGCGGCCTCGCCGAATTCACCCCACGCGGTGGGTCCCCCGCTGCGCCCGAGGGCGCATTCAGCAGTACACGGTTGTCTCGTTGCCGAGCGCGCGCAGGCTTCCGCCTGCCAGCGCGCACCCTACCAGCCTCGGCCGGGGCATGTCAACCCCCGATAAGGAATTTCTTCACGAACTTACGCGCAGTCGATGTCTCAGACGCCGGCACGCCCCCGCACCAGGCGGAAGCGCATCCCGCCCAGGAGGACGGTCGACCCCTCTACCGGAAGCCCGCGCTCGCGGGCTCGGGCGAGCGCCTTCCCAGCGTCGGCGGCGTCCAGGTCGATGCCTCCGAGCCCTTCCGGGCGGCCGTCCGGCGGCAGCACAAATCGGAGGTCGGCGTTCTCGAGGCGGATGGTCGGTTCGCCCCCCGGTCCCCGGTCGAGCGGCAGGCCCAAAATCGAGGCCCAGCGCTCCGCCAGCGGCTCGGGCGCGGGCGACTGTATCTCTGCAGCCGTGATCGCCCGGACGATCTCGGTGCGGACGTGCTGCTGCCAGTGGTCGCCGGCAGGAGGCCAGGGCCCGGAGGGATCCTCGCCTCCTTCGGTCCAGTCCACCTCGAGGAAGGACCCCCCGGTGTCCTTTGGGTGGAGCTGGAGCAGCGAGTAGGCGGCCCCGTCGCGCTCCCACGCCGACCGGATGCCGAGCTGCCGCATCCGCGCCTTGAATGAGGCGTGGTCGTCGGTCTGACAGATGACCATGTAGCCGGTGTCGCCGCCGCGGCGCGCCATGTACCGCCCCCCGGCCGTGTCCTCCCGAATGGGCGTCAGCACCTCCAGAAACTGGCTGCCGATGGGGAGGATTCGGTTCTCCAGCCCGAACACCTCGACCCCTGGGTCAATGTGGGCCACCTCCAGGCCGAAGACGTGCCGGAGGTCGTCGACGACGCGGTTCAGGTCGGCCACGACCATTGCGATCTGGCGCAAGCGAATCCACATCGAACAGTGCCCTCCACGTGCTGTCGGGTGCATCGTGGCGGGCCGCGTCCGGCGCTGCAACCGGGGGTCGTCCTCAACGCGGAGGGGGCCCCGGAAGGGCGGGGCCCCCTCGGGCGTGCGGTCTCGGCAGACCTAGCCGATGAACAGCGGGCCGAACACCACCGCGACGATCGACATCAGCTTCAGGAGGATGTTCATCGAGGGACCGGCCGTGTCCTTGAACGGGTCGCCGACCGTGTCGCCGACGACCGCCGCCTTGTGGGCATCCGAGCCCTTGCCGCCGAAATGCCCTGCCTCGATAAACTTCTTCGCGTTGTCCCAGGCGCCGCCTGCGTTCGCCATCATCAGCGCCAGGACCGAGCCGGAAGCGATAGACCCGATGAGGAGTCCGCCCAGCGCCTGAGCGTCGATGGCAGCCCCGACGATGATGGGGACCGCCACGGCGAGGATGCCCGGAAGAATCATCTCCCGGATGGCGCCGTCGGTGGAGATCTTCACTGCGCGCGCATAGTCCGGGCGCGCAGTGCCTTCCATGATGCCCGGAATCTCTCGGAACTGGCGGCGCACTTCCTGAACCATTGCCATCGCGGCTCTGCCCACCGCCCCCATCGCCAGCGCTGCGAACACGAACGGCATCAGGCCGCCAATGAGGATGCCGATGATAACGTCGTGCCGGAGGACGTCGATCGCGTCGAGGTCGGCGACGGTGGCGTACGTCACCATGAGGGCAAGGGCGGTGAGCACCGCCGACCCGATGGCGAAGCCCTTCCCGGTGGCGGCGGTCGTGTTCCCCAGGCTGTCGAGCGCGTCCGTTCGCTGGCGCACTTCCGGCGGTAGGTGTGCTTGTTCGGCGATGCCGCCCGCGTTATCGGCCACCGGCCCGTAGGCGTCCGTCGCCAAGGTGATTCCAAGCGGTGCCAGCATCCCGACCGCCGACAAGGCGATGCCGTAAAGCCCCGCGAGCTCATAGGTGGACCAGATGGCGGCCACGATCACCAGCAGCGGCACGGCCGTCGAAAGCATCCCGAGGCCAAGGCCGCCGATGATGACCGTCGCTGCGCCGGTTTCTGCCTGCTTCGCCAGCGACTGCGTCGGCCGGAATTCGTAGGCCGTGAAGTACTCCGTCGCCGTTCCGATAACCTGGCCGGCGACGAGGCCGATCACCATCGACCAGAAGAGGCTCCAGGGCAGGTCGATCACGGCGATCGCCGCCGCCGTCCCAACCACCACGAGCCCGCTCGCCGAGAAGATGCCGGTGCGAAGGGCCCAGAGCAGCCGCCCCATGGTGGCGTTCTCGCTCGTCCGCACGAGGAACGTTCCGATGATCGAGGCGAAGATGCCGATGCCCATGATGAGCAGCGGCAGCATGAACGGGTCGGACTTCCAGTCCGTCAGTGCACCCGCCGAGAAGGGTGCGTTCTCGCTGAATTTGGTCGCCCCCGAGACCGCCACCGAGGCCAGCGCCATTGTCGCCACAATCGACCCCGTGTACGACTCGAAGAGGTCGGCGCCCATACCCGCGACGTCGCCGACGTTGTCGCCCACGTTGTCGGCGATGGTCGCCGGATTCCGCGGGTCGTCCTCGGGGATGCCGGCCTCCACCTTCCCGACGAGGTCAGCCCCCACATCAGCGGCCTTCGTGTAGATGCCGCCACCGACGCGGGCGAACAGCGCAATGGAGGACGCTCCGAAGGCGAAGCCGGTGAGCGGCTGCACGTCCTGGACCACCAGGTAGATGAGGGCAAGCAGCGCCAGGCTGATGCCAGTGACAGTGATCCCCATCACCGCGCCGGACGAGAAAGCCACCCGGAGAGCCGGGTTCAGCCCTTCCCGCGCCCGTGCCGCCGTGCGCACGTTCGCCCGCACCGCGACGTACATGCCCACGTATCCGGCCGTGGCCGAGGCGATGGCGCCGAGCACGTAGGCGATGGCTGTCCGGGGCCAGTCGGTCAGCTTCCCGTGCTGCGGCCCGAAGCGGTCGAGCACGTCGTAGTCGATGAAAACCGCCAGGATGACCGCCACCACCACGACGAACGCCGTGAGGAACTGGTACTCGCGCAGGAGGAACGCACGGGCTCCCTCCTGGATCGCGGAGGCGATCTCCCGCATGCGCTCGGTGCCCGTATCGTGGCGCAGCACCTGCCGTGCGACGGCCGCCGAGAACGCGAGCGCCAGGACGCCCGCCGCCAGGGCAATCCACAGCAACACCATGGCCTGCTAACCCCTCTCCGTAGTGTGGTGCGGGGAACGCTGAAGCCTTTGAGCGGCCGGAAGCGGAGCCCCGGCCCGTGAAGGCACGCGCGAGTCTACCAGCGTGCAAACTTACGGGAAATTCGCGCCTGCCCGGCTGCTACCATGCCGCTGTGCGCACTCCTGTGGTCCTCTCCTTCAGTGGCGGCAAGGACAGCGCCCTCGCCCTGGCGCGCCTCATGGCCGGTCCGCGGTACGAGGTCGTGTCGCTCCTCGCCACGGTGAACGTTCGCTACCAGCGCGCAAGCCTCCAGGGTATCAGGCGTTAGGTGTTGGAGCCCCAGGCCGACGTCCTCGAACTCCCCGGTCCGTGCCCCAACGAGGCCTACGAAACAGCGATGACGGCAGCCCTGGATGGCTTCGCCCGGGGAGGCATCCACACCTTCGCCTTCGGCGGCATCTTCCTCGAAGACGTCCGCCGCTGCCGCGAGGAACGCCTGCTCGGCGCCGGTTGGGAGGTCGTCTTTCCCTTGTGGGGCGAACCCAGCCCCGCCCTCGCCCGTGAGGTCATCGAGCGCGGCTTCCGTGCCGTGGTCACCTGCGTCGACACGCAGCAGCTCGCGCCCGAATTCGCCGGCCGAACGTACGACGCGTCATTCCTCGCTGACCTGCCGCCTGGCGTCGACCCCTGCGGCGAGCGCGGGGAATTCCACACCCGTGTCATCGGCGGCCCCACCTTTGGCCGACCGCTCGACGTCGTCGTCGGCGAGCGCGACCTCCGCGAAGGGCGCTTCCTCTTCCGCGATGTCGTGCCGGCCGAGAGGACGGCCTTCGGGCCGACCCCTGCGTAGCCTCTCCGGTGCATACTGGAGCCGTGCCCGAAGTCGTCGAACTCCTGGGTGACGGAATCGCGGCGGAACTCCGGGAAGCGGTCCACGCACTCAACGAAGCGCTTGCCTCTCCCGTCACGTTTAGGCCGGTGGACTGGAGCCTGGAGGCGAGGGAGAGCCGCCCCACCGTCATCGATGAGGCGCTCGAAGCCATCCGCGCCCTCGGCGCGGCGATGAAGTACCCCACGGTCACGAAGACGGTCTCGCCCAACCAACTCCTTCGCGAACGGCTCGACCTCTCGGTCATTCATCGGCCGTGCCGCTCCTATCCGGGCGTGTCTAAGAACTACACCGGTACCATCGACCTCCACGTCGTGCGCGTGGCCACAGGCGGGACGTACGAAGACGCCGGCCGGCGCATCGGCCACCACTCGGCCGTCGCGATCCGGGTTATCGAACGGGCGCCGGTGGAGCACGCGGCGCACTTCGCCTTCCGGTTGGCCGAGCGCCACCGCCGGCGCGTCGTCTCCACGAGCAAGTGGACGATCCAGGTCGCCACCGACGGGCTCTTCGAGGAGGTTGTGGCAGAAGTCGCCCGCGAGTACCGGAACGTGGAGCATCGGGCAGAGCTCTTCGATGCCCTCCTCGCGAAGCTCATCATCTCCCCGCAGCGGTACGACGTCATCGTGACGCCGAACGAGTACGGCGATTTCCTCAGCGACATGGTGTACGGCCTGATCGGCTCTGTGGGGCTGGGGGCGAGCGCGTCGTACGCGCTGTCGCCCAGCCATCAGCCGCTGATCGGCATCTTCGACCCCGCGGGCGGCACCGCTCCGGATATCGCCGGCAAGGGCATCGCCAACCCGGCGGGCGCCTTCGAGGCCTACGCCTACCTCCTGCAATTCTGCGGGTTCGACGAACTCGGCCGCCGCGTCGTGGAATCCTTGCGCGATGCGATCGCCGCTGGCGAGCGCACGCCTGACCTCGGCGGCGGTCTCGATACGCGTAGGTTCACCGAGGCGGTGGTTCGGCGCCTCGCCGCGCCCCAGTCTTCCGGGGAACCGGGCTAGTCCGCTGAAGTCGGAGGAAGCTCGGCGCGGAGCGCCTCCGCCACCCTCCGTTGGACGATGGCCATCGTCAGGTCGCCCCTGGTGCGCTCCAGGATGCCTCTGGCCGCGTCGAGGGTGCGCCGCAGGTTCCCGGTGAGGGCGTCCGGCACGTCGATGGAGGCCAGGGCGGCGTAGATGTCGTCCATGGCGGCTAAGAGCGCCTCGCAGCCGCCGTAGGAGCCCTCGCGCAGCCGGTCGAGGATCATCCTCCGTGCCTCGCCGATAGCCTCGCCGAGGCCATTGAGGTACGCGGCGTACTCCACGTTCACCCCCTCGGGGGTAGGAAGGGGCCCGCCCGTCGCCAGCGCATAGACGGCTTCGGCCTCGGCCAGTTCCTTCTGCGCGTCGTGGAGGAACCCCGCGTGGTACACGTCGGGATGCGGTGCAAGGGCGGCTATCGCCTCCGCGTTGAGCCGCCGCGCCTCCGCCAACCGTTCGCGCGCAGCCTCAAAGTCCTTTCGATGAATGGCGCGGATCGCCGTCGCGCTGGCGCGGATGATCGCCCGCGCCGCCCCCAACGCCAGCTCGCGCGCGGCGTGCTTTTCAGCGAAATTCGCAACGATGCGGGGGATCACCTCGTCGAGCGGCGAGGTATCGGGCAGGGGAGCGGTCACCTCACAAGTCCTTGACCGGCTCAGGGAACTCCCCCTCGCGCGCCGCGTCGATGAGCTCCCGGGCGCCTTCCGGCAGGTCCATGCCGTACTCTTCGAACTTCTTCTCTACCCAGCGGCCGATCTGCCGGGGGTCGCGGTAGGCGTCGGGGCCCAGGTCCCCCTCTGCAGGGTCCCCGTACCGCTCGAGGATGTCCTGTTGTGTGTACCGGCGGCCGAACCGCGACATCATGCGCGCCGTGTTCGCGCTCCCGCAGTGCTCGCACGGTGGGCGAACCTCGGTATCGATCTTCCGCGTGAAGTAGTTCGTGATCTTGCCGCAGTCGCTGCACCGGAACTCGTAGATCGGCATGGCGGATGCTCGAGGAGCGGTATCGTCGCGATCCTACCACGCTCCCGGGTCTTCATCGGGGATCTCGAGCGCGGTGAAATGCTCCACGCGCTCGACCTTCCCCCTCGCCGACAGCTCCACCGCCACCAGCTCCACGCGCATGCGCTCGAGCGGGACGCCTCGGGCCTCGGCATAGGCTGCTGCGCAGCGCCACAGCCGTTGCAGTTTCCGCCGGCCGACCGACTCCGCTGCCGCGCCTTCGGCGTCCCGCCGTGCCCGCACCTCGACGGCAACGAACTCATCGCCGTCGCGCATGACGAGGTCGAGCTCGCCCGGGCTCAGGCGCACGTTCGCCTCGATGAACTCGTAGCCCCGGGCCTCTAGGAAGCGCCGAGCGACCCGCTCGGCGAAGGCACCCAGTCGCTGCCGGCTCGTCACCACGGCAGCGCCAACTGGCTCACGGGCGCGAACCGCTGCCGGTGTTCCGCACTGGGGCCGCGGCGCGCCAGGAGCAGCTTGTGTTCGGCAGTCACGTAACCCTTGTGGCGGCAGAAGGCGTACCCCGGCAGTCGCTCGCAAAGCTCCACCATGTGCGCATCGCGCGCCACCTTCGCAAGGATCGAGGCGGCCGCGACCGAGACACACAGCGCGTCCGCATCCACGAGCGCTACATTTCCCCGCACCGGAAGCGTCAGCGCATCGGATATCACGGCGTCGGGCGAGAGCCCCAGCGCCTCCAGGGCGCGGAGGGCTGCCCGGCGCCGCGCCTCGGTGAGCCCGAGTTCGTCCACCTCACGCGCCGACGCCCAGCCCAGCGCCCAGGGCACGGTCGACCCGATCTCCGCAGCGAGCCGCTCGCGCGCCCGCGGCGGCAGCAGCTTCGAGTCCCGCACGTCGGCGAACCAGCGGAATTGGGCGTCAGCGGGGAGCGCGACGGCCGCTGCCGTCACGGGCCCGGCCATCGCTCCCACGCCCACTTCGTCGACGCCTGCCACCCAACGCGCACCGGCGTCCCAGGCGGCGCGTTCCCGTTCGAGCGTGGGCGCTGCGGCTGCCTCCGCCACGCCGGGTATCGTACGCGCGGGAAGCGGCTCGGAACAATCGCCGCTCCTCGGTCGTCTTCTTCCCTGGGAGGCGTCCGATGGCTCGAGCGGAGCGTGCCGGTCCGATGCCCTGGCCGCCTGCCGCGCTCGCGGCGTGGGCCGTGCTGGGCGGCGTGGTGCCGCCGTTCTTGGGAGCGGCGCCGCCGTCGTCACCCTGGGCGGCAGCGTGGGCGGCCCTCGTTGCTGGGCTTGCGGCGGCCGCGGCGGCCTCGAACCGCGAAGAAGATGTCGGGCTTCGCCGGACGATGGCCGCTGCGGCGGGCGCCTCCCTTGCGGCTCTCCTCCTGATGGGCGGCGGAGCCCATCTCTGGCCGCCTGAGTCGGTCGCGAACCGCGCACTCCTCTGCGCGGTCGCGGCCGCGGCCGGGCTCGCACTGCCCGCACTGGCGTTCGATTGCCAGCGGCTGGAGTGGTGGTACGCCCTGCCTGCCTTCCTCGCCGTCGCCTCCCTCGGCGTTGCTGCCTTCCAGGCCGTCCGTCCGCTCTGGGAGGTTCTCCGCTAGCCCTCTGACCCGGAGCCGGCGGCCTCAGAGCTCCTGCTTTCCTCTTCGCTCCCGAGGTTGGCGATGGCCTGGCGGGCCTCGTCGAGCTCGGCCTGCAGCTCGTCGATCGCCCGGATACTGGCGGCGATGTCAGGATGGCTCGGCGACGCGGGCTCGCCTGCCTTCAGCTGCGTGTACGCAGCCCGCCCGAGCTGCGCGTACTCGTTCTTCAGCTTCCCTTCTAAATTCCGGATCTCAAGCTCCAGCTTCGCCCGTGTGGCGCCCTTCTGGGCAGTTCTGCTCAGCGTCCCAGCTAGCGACTTCGCGCGATCCAGTAGCGCCATGGCTGACCTCCCTTTCTCGCATACCGCAATCTGTCGTACGGCTCGTCTCCAGCATACGCCCGCGGGACAAGCTTGTTCCCGTACAATCGGGCCGAAATCCGGCGGGGGCGAAGCGGATGATCACCAGCGGCGACGAGTTCCTCGT
>DAOUCS010000042.1:0-25026 GCA_034431815.1 Dehalococcoidia bacterium | reverse complement strand
GCGCTGCTCCCCCACTCGCGGTCTTCGGCGCGGAGCGTTACTCGCTCAGCCACCAGAGCTCGGGTGCCCAGTCGCCGGCAAGGACGCGGTCCTGGGAGGTGGCGTTCTCGCGGACGCCCTTGAGACGCGGGTCGATGAGCACGTGGTTGAGCGAGTGGTACATCGGTGCCACGCCGCAGATGCGGGTGCTGATGAGCTCGTTCACCTTCCTGTACTGCTCGCGGCGCTCCCGGTCGTTCGTGTTGTAGCGGGCCTGTTCGATGAGGGCATCGATTTCAGGATCGCTGCAGTTGTAGTTGTTCAACGTCCCGCCCGTATCGAAGAGGCCAATGATCCAGTTTTCCGGGTCGGGGTAGTCCTGGTGCCAGCCGCCGGGGAAGAGCTCGAACTGCCCCTCGGTGAACCGCTTCGAGCGCGTTGGCGCGTCGACGATTTCGATGTTCACGTCGATGTTGAGAATGGTCTTGAACTGCTCCTTGAGGAACTCGGCCGTCGCCCGAGCGCCCGCGGAATCGCGGATAAGGATGCTCAGGGTCGGGAAGCCCTGGCCGTTCGGGTAGCCGGCCGCGGCCAGCGCCTCCTTCGCCTTCTCCGGATTGAAGCCGATCTGCTCCTCGAAGATATCCGTGGCGTTCGGGTCAAGGCCGAGCACCTCGGGCGGAACCCACGTCGTCGTCGGCGTCACCGCGCCCTGGAGCACATTTTCGGCAAGCGCCTTCCGGTCGATGGCGCGGGAGAGGGCGAGCCGCACGTTGAGGTTATCGAGCGGCTTCTTCTTCAGCTGCATCTCCAAGCCGATCGTGGTCGGCGTCACGTAGCTGAGCAGCTTATCCGGGAACTCCTGCTGCAGCGACTTCAGGTTGGTAGCGTCCGCCAGGGCCATGTGCAGCTCGCCCGCCCGGAAGGCGTTGTTCGACTGCACGTTGTCTTCGATGTAGCGGAAGGTGATCTTGTCGAGGTAGGCGGGCTGGCCGGCGTAGTTCGGGTTCCGGGTGAAGACCATCCGCTCCTTTGGGACGTATTCGGAGACGACGAAGGGCCCGTTGAACGCGAGCTTCGTCGGGTCCTCCGGCCACGGGGTCGACCCGTCGGGAACGATGTGGACCGGCACCGGCCAGGTCATCCACATCGTGAGGATGGTGGTGAAGGTCGGCTGCGGCTGCTGCAGTTTGAACTCGATCGTCGTGTCGTCGATGGCGCGAACCCCGAGCTTCTCCCGCAGCGCGGCCTTTTCGGACGCCGACTTATCGGTCGCGGCGTAGTAGTCGTCGCACCCGACAATGTTCGAGAGGATGTACTGGTACTCGCCGGCGTTGTCGGGGTTGCAGGTCCGCTCGATTCCTGCCACGAAGTCCTCGGCCTTCAGGTCGTCACCGTCCGACCACTTGAGGCCGGGCTTGATCTTCACGGTATAGGTCTTGCCGTCCGCCGAAATCTGCGGCATGTCGGCAGCCATCTCGGGAACGGGCTCGTTGTCCTTGTTCAGCTTGTAGAGGCCGCGGAAGACGAAGGTCTGATGGCCGATGTCCTGAGCGAAGGACGAGTAGTGCGGATCGAATGACTGGAACTCGAGGTATTGGACGACGATTTCGCCCCCCTGCCTCGGCTGGCCGGCTTCACCGCTGGGGCCTTCGCCCTCCTCGTCATCATCGCCGCATGCGGCGGCAGCGAAGACCACCGCCGCCACGGCGAACATGCCAAGGAGCGCACGCCAATTGATCTTGTTCATGAATCTCCTCCCTCCTCCTCGGGTTACCGGGCGGTAGGATGCACCCATCGGGCGGGCGGTGTCAACGTGGCCTCGTTGTCATGTATCACCGTCCGCGATGACAGCGGTGCGATTCGCCGCGGCGGTGCACTCCGGCGCAAGCCGGCTTACGGTGGCGCAGGGGCCGCCGCAGGGGATAATGAAGGGAATCCTCGGCGAATCGGGAGTACCGGGTGAACGTTATCGTCGCAGGCGGAACAGGTTTCATCGGCAGCGCAGTGGCCAAGCGACTTCTCGGCGCCGGGCACCGCGTGGCGATCTTCTCGCGACGCCCGCGCCCTGCCCTCGCTCACCTGCCGCACGTGGCGGCCGACATCACTGACCGCGCGTCGCTTCGCGGGAAGCTCGGCGGGTTCGATGTGGTGGTCGATGCGGCTCAGTTCCCGAACTCACCGATCGAGAACCCGAAGAAGGGATGGACCTTCGAGCGCGTCGACCTGGGCGGAACGAAGAACCTGGTGGACGAAGCCCGGAGCGCCGGCGTTCGCCACTACATCGACCTCTCGGGGGTCGGCGCGGCGCCGAACGCCCGCTTTCACTGGTTCCGGTTCAAGTGGGAGGAGGAACAGTACATCGCCCAGTCGGGACTTGGGTATACCGTGTTCCGGCCGAGCTGGGTTTACGGGCCGGGCGACAACTCCCTGAACCGCTTCCTCGCCTTCGCCCGCTTCCTTCCCTTCGTGCCCGTCATCGGCGACGGGAAGACTCGCGTCAACCCGGTCTTCGTGGACGACGTGGCCGCGCACGTCGTGGCAGCCGTGGAGCGCGGACCGATGAACGCGGTGTTCGAAATCGGAGGGCCCGACGTTCTGACGATGGATGAGGTCATCCGCACGGCGCTCAGGGTGGCAGGCAAACGGCGCTTCCTCCTCCACCAGCCGGCACCGCTCATGAAGGCTGCCGCTGCGGTCGTTCAACATCTCCCGGGACGGCCGCTAACGCCGGACGCCATCGACTTCATCACGCAGGACGCCGTCGCCGATATCGGTCCCTTGCGCGAAGCGTTCGGGCTCGAACTCACACCGCTGGAGCGCGCGCTTGCAACGTATCTCCGGCCCTAATGGTTTGGGAATTCCTATCGTCCCATCTATCGCTCCCATAGACCGCCTCTGGCTCGCTTGCCAGGGTACGCGTAGAATCGGCGCGGGGACGGCGGGCGGCCGCCCCAAACGCTGAGGGGAGTAACGAGCCTGTGCGTGCGGAAACGTCCGACGTCGCATTCCGTCTCCTGCTCGCGCTCGGCGAGCTCTGGGACGGGCTCCAACGCGCCAACATCGACGCCACCCGGAAGGGACTCCATCTCTCCAAGCAGTATCTCGGCGGCTACGTCCGCATTTCGGTCGGGCCGGGGTCTCGTCCCCGGCTCACCTTCGAATGGAACGAGGCGACGCGGCATCTTCGCGTGCTCCGCTGCGAAGCGTGGCCCGGCCTCGAGGCTACGCTCTCTAGAACGGTCGCCTACGTCCGCGAGCAGGCGCACGCACGGGGCATCGCCGATGTCGTCGATAGCGTGCTAGTGCGGGCCTGCCGCGAACCGCTCCGCGCAAGGGTGACCATGGCCGTCCGGGACGGGGTGCGCGCCCTCGCGCCCGAGCGCGCCTGAGCTTCTCAGCGGCGCGATGTTCGAGCGGCGCCACGAGCCGCTACTGCCTTTCGGCGCCTTTCTCGTCCGCTGGCTCCGGTTCGCGCTCGCTGCCGGAGCGATCGTGGGCGTGTCGCTCGGCGCGGGCGTTGCCGGGTATCACATTGTCGCGGGTCTTGGCTGGGTGGATTCTGTGCTCGAGGCAGCGATGATCCTCGGTGGGATGGGGCCGGTCCATCCGCTCGAAGGAACGGCGGCGAAGCTGTTCGCCGCCGCTTACGCCCTCTTCGCAGGGGTTGTCTTCCTTGTCGCTGCCGGCGTGTTCTTCGCGCCGGTCATCCACCGCCTCTTCCACCACTTCCACCTGGAGCTGCCCGGCGACGGCTGAAGCGGCCCTGGCGTGACGCGCCGCTTGGGGTACATGAGCTGCCGACGCTCACGGGTCGGGAGTCGGGATGGGCGATAGCGTCGCTCGGCCCGCAGTCTCAACGCCGCGGCGGCACCCACTGGAGCAGGGCATGCGCAGATGCAGGGGTGGTCTCAATCCTAGGTGCCCGAAGGGAGGAACCGGCATGCGTGCCGCTGTCCGCCCAAGGCGCGGGGCAAAGACCGTTGTCGTGGAGAGGTGCCGAGAGGCAAATCGAGGCCGTGCGGCCCTTGCGCCGCACATGCAGGTGGGGCAACCGTTCGCGCGACCCGCGGATATGGAGGTGCCAATGGCGAGACGCGTCACCGCTCCGTACACCTCTGCGCGGTTCACCGTGCTCATCCCGACGGGGCTCTTTCTGCTCGTCTTCTTCGTCGTATGGCTCGGTATTCCCGGCCTGGTGAGCCTTCGCTGGGGTGTTCCTGGCTGGTTGCCGGTGTTGGCCATCGTGCCTGCTATCGTCACGGGGTTAACGGCGGCTGTAGCCACATACGGCTCGCTCCGGCGGCTGGCGGGGGGCAAGCATGGGGAGCTTGTGCTAGAAAGGGACCGTCTGCGATGCCGTACCGGGAAAAGGTGGCGGGAAATCGACTTCTCACGGCCTCACCGGGTGGCTATCGCCGCCGGGACGAGCGGCCCGGGGCAAGAGCACGCCAGCCTCACGCTCTCCCCCTCCGGCGAGATCACTCACTTCCCCGGCGTATCCCGCGACGAGGTGCTGCATCTCTTCACTGCGCCCTACTTCGTCTCGGAGGCGGCGATCACCTCCACCGAGGGGGTGTGGGGCTTCGAAATGGATGCCGACGACCCCGCGGCCAGAGATTTCCTCTTCTCCCTGCTGGACACCCTGTGGCGCAATCGCGCTCAGAACACCCTCCTCCAACTGTTCGAGCGCTACCCCTGGGATCGCCCGCCGCAGCCGGCGTTCCGGCGGATTCGCCGTATCGAGACCGAGCAGATGACGCCTGAAGTTAGGGCTTTCATCGCGCAGCTCAGCGAGTCGTTCATCGACGGGCTGACCGACTCGTACGTGCGCCTCACACCCGACTACTTGGTGGGCTGGGTTTACCGGTCCTGGAAGAGCACCTGGACCGGCCAACCGGACTACTACTTCATCATGCCGCTGGGGTATGTCCAGGCCGAGGTCTCGCTACCCCGTCCAGACTGGAAGCCCTTCGTCATCGGGCAGCTGGTGATGGAGAGCCTCTACGCTCTCGGCGGGAGCTCGCGCTCGTACGGCCCTTCGCTGCAACATCGTCACTATCTCTACGTTCGGGGACGCGGCGAGGGCGGGAAGCGCCTTGAGCTGGCTTTCGATTGGTATGAACCCTCTGACGAGAAGTGGGACGAAGCCGAGGTCTTCGTTCGATTCGTCCAGCAGGCGAAAGCGGGAGCGAAGGTGCCGAAGTAACGCTCGTCTCGACACTTGTCGCGAACAGGCAGGCGGTGGCGAACAGCTTCGCCGCCGCCTACGCGCACTTCGCGGGACTTGTTCGGTGTTGCCGCCGGCGGGCGTGGTTACCGGCAGCCCGCCGCGTCGTCCGCCATCTCCACCTCCAGCTGCCCGGGGACCGATCCCGTGCCGGTGGCGCGCCGCTACGGGTACATCAGCCGCTGAAGCTCCTTCCGCAGCTCGGCCCGGAAGTCCGGATGGGCGATGGAGATGAGCTCCTCGGCGCGCTGGCGGTGGTTCTTCCCCCAGAGCCGCGCAATGCCGTACTCGGTGATGACGATATCGGCGAAGTAGCGGGGGATGGTGACGATCGACCCCGCATCCATCACCGGCACGATCCGGGATACGGAGCCGCCGAGCGCCGTCGACGGCAGCAGGGTGATGGATCGGCCGCCCTTCGAGATGATGCCGCCGATGTGCATTTCGGGCTGCCCGCCCGTGCCGTTGATCATGTTGGGGCCGAAGCGGGATTCCGAGTTGATTTGCCCGAAGAAGTCGATGGTCACGGCGTTGTTGATCGCGACGAAGTTCTCGATCTGGGCCAGCGTCCGGAGGTTCAGCACGTAGTCCGGGTCGTACAGCTCGAAAGCCGGGTTGTCGGCGATGATGGCGAAGTCGTTCAGGTCGCAGCCGGTCCAGGCCGTGGCGACCGCCTTGCCACGGTTGATGGTCTTTCGCTTGCCGTTGATGACGCCTTCCTTCACGAGGCGCCCGAGACCCGGGGAACCGAGCTCCGTGTGGAGCCCGAGATCGACCCGGTTATCGAACACGCCGAGGTTCGGCATGAGCCGCGACGGCTCGCCGGTGCCGATCTGGATGCAATCCCCGTCGCGGATGAGGGTGGAGAGGTAGCCGGCGATCGCCTTCACCTCTTCCGAGGGCGGTACGAGGCCGAGGAAGCGGCGGGCGTCTTCGGGCGAAATGGCCGTGAGCACACCCGCTAGGGGGGCGAGGGCCTGGACGCCTGCCTCCTGCGCAAGCGCGCGCCATGCCTGCTTCCGTTCCTCCGGCAGGCCGGCGATGAGGGCTTCGAACTCCGGCTGGCCGAACGCCGGCGGTGTGTACTCTACGAAGTAGTCGAATTCGGAGACGTGGGCCCACACATCGCCGTGGACCGGGATGAGGGTCGGGTCCACTTCGGCGATGGCCGTCCGGACGCGGCGCACGTAGGCCCGCTTCATCCAGTTGTGCACGCCGAAGTGCACGTACCCCTGCGCGTTCGGAGGCGACACCGAGACGAGGACGACATCGGCTTCGGGGGTCTCCCCCGGGCGCTCGTCGTACCCCTTGAACATCAGCGAGAAGAGGTCGGGGAGGTACGTGCCCCGCCGTTCGTCCATCACGAAGCGGGCGAAATCCCCGATGTACAACTCGAACTCGATGTTGAACGATTCTTCGCTACCCGGCTGGAACCACCCAGGGTCGGTGGCGGGCGCGAGCAGCCGGAGGGTGACGTTGCGGAGCTCCTCCTTCCGCGCGAAGAGCGGCTGAAGCAGCGAGCGCGGCGGAAAGATGGGAATGGCGACGATGTCCCCCGATTGGACCGCCTTCACCGCCTCCTCGGCCGAAACGAGGTGCTCTCGGTAGTACCGCTGCCAGTCGCTCACGTAGCGGGGCGTCTTCTTGCTCATCGAACCTGCCTTCCTCTTCTCCTTCCGAATCGGGCTGCCAGCGGGCCATTTTGGGCTGCGGCCGAGCTAGCCGTAAACCCCTGAGCGTCGAAAACCCCTCTCGACGGCTCGGGAGCTTTACGGTGGGCGGGCTCGAGCCGGACACTTGGCAAACGATGAGTACCGAGGCGCGCACGGCTGCTCAGGGGCGGTTCCTCCTGCTCGTGGCGAGCCTGTTCACGGGCACCCTCATCGTTTCGAACATCATCGCGGTCAAGATCGCCGACTTCAGCGCCGTCTCCGGCCCGATTCCCGACTACTACCTGCCGGCGGCGGTGGTCGTGTTTCCGGTCTCCTACATCCTGGGCGACGTCCTCACCGAGGTGTACGGCTACGCCGTCGCCCGGCGGATCATCTGGTCCGCGTTCCTCGCCAACGCGGTGGCGGTGGGCGCCATCGCAGCGGCCCAGCAGCTCCCGAGCGCCCCCTTCTGGGGCAACCAAGAGGCGTACGAGGCGATCCTCGGGCAGACGTGGCGCATCGTCCTCGCCAGCTTCACGGCGTACCTGGCCGGCGAATTCTCGAACTCGATGATCCTCTCCCGCATGAAGCTGCTCACGCGCGGGCGGCTGCTATGGACGCGCACCATCGGCTCGACGGTGGTGGGTCAAGGGCTCGATTCGGCCATCTTCATCACCATCGCCTTCGCCGGGCAGCCCGGCGTCGACGTGTGGGCCCTGATCTGGAAACAGTGGAGCTTCAAGGTAGCCTTCGAAGCGCTCGCCACGCCTTTCACCTACCTCGCCGTGAATGCGCTCAAGCGCGCCGAAGGCATCGACGCCTACGACGAAGGCGTGAGCCTCAACCCTGTGGCGGTCTGGGAGTAGGCGGGCCGGCGGTCGGACCCCGCTACACTACGGATCGGAATGGCTGTTTCGTCCGCGGTTTCGGAGAAGCTGCGCGCCCAGCTCGATGCGCTCCCGGCGCGTCCCGGGGTCTACCTCTTCCGGAACGCGAAAGGTGAGGTCATCTACGTCGGCAAAGCAGCCCGCCTCCGCGACCGCGTGCGGTCGTACTTCGGGGCGCCGCACTCGCTCGAACCGAAGACGTACGCGCTCCGCCAGCAGATCGACGACCTCGAGTACATCGTCACGACCAACGCTGCCGAGGCGCTGCTGCTCGAAGCCGCCCTCATCAAGCGCCACCAGCCCTTCTTCAACATCCGCCTCAAGGACGACAAGCGGTACCCGTACCTTCGCATCGACGTCCAGAACCCGTGGCCTCGGGTGGCGATCGTTCGGCGGGTGGAACGGGATGGGGCGCGCTACTTCGGCCCTTTCGCCAGCGCCAGCTCGGTCCGCTCCACCCTCGACCTGGTGAAGAAACTCTTCCCGTGGCGGTCGTGCACGAAAGAGATCACCGGCAAGGACCCGCGCCCTTGCCTCGATTACTACATCAAGCGCTGCATCGCGCCCTGCGCCGGCTACTGCACGAAGGAGGAGTACGACGAGGTCATCCACCAGGTCATCCTCTTCCTCGAAGGCCGAGCCGGCGATGTCCTCGGCCGCCTCACCCGCCAAATGGAGGAAGCGGCCGAGCGGCTCGACTTCGAGCGCGCGGCGATGATCCGCGACCAGATTCGCGCCATCGAGCGGACCATCGAGCGTCAGACCGTAGCGACGACGAAGGACGAGGACGCGGACATCTTCGGGCTCGCTCGCGACGGCGATCACGCCTGCGTACAGGTGTTCTTCGTCCGCGGAACCCAGATGATCGGCCGGGACCACTTCGTCCTCGAGGGCGTCACCGGCGAGCCTGACGCGGCCGTCCTGGGGAGCTTCCTCCAGCAGTACTACGAGGGCGCGCAGTACATCCCCCGCCTCGTCTGCGTGCCGTTCGAACCCGCCGACCGGGCGGAACTGGAGGCGATGCTCGCCGCGCGGCGCGGCGCGCGCGTGGAGGTGCGCGTACCGCAGCGGGGCGAGAAACGCCGCCTCACGGCACTCGCCGGAGAGAACGCGAAGGAGACGCTCTCGCTCCTCCAAGTGAAGTGGCTCTCGGATTCGACGAAGACCGAGCGCGCGTTGGAGCAGCTCCGGGAGGAGCTGGCGCTCCCGGACATTCCCCGCCGGATCGAGTGCTACGACAACTCGAACATCCAGGGTACGGCCGCCGTTTCGAGCATGGTCGTTTTCGTCGACGGCAAGCCCGCGCCAAGCCAGTACCGGCGGTTCAGGGTCAAGACCGTCACGGGTGCGGACGACTTCGCCACCATGGCCGAGGTGCTCCGCCGGCGATTCCGGCGGGCCGCCCGTGCCGAAGACACTGAGCGTCCCACGGACGCCTGGGAGCTTCCGGACTTGGTCATTGTCGACGGCGGGAAGGGTCAGCTGAATGCGGCGCTCCAGGCGATGCGTGACGTCGGAGCGCACGACATCCCGGTGGTGGCGCTGGCCAAGCGGCACGAGGAGCTGTACCTCCCGGGGGAGGACGAGCCGCTCGTGCTCCCGCGCGGGTCGGAAGCCCTGTTCTTGGTGCAGCGGATCCGCGACGAGGCACACCGCTTCGCGCTGATGTACCACCGCAAGGTGCGCGGCAAGGCAGCGACGCAGTCGGCCCTCGACGCCATCCCGGGGATTGGCCCGAAGCGGAAGAAGGCGCTCCTGCGGAAGTTCGGCTCCGTGCGCGCCATCCGCGAGGCGAGCATCGACGAAATCGCGGCGACGGTCGGCTTCACCCGCTCGCTAGCCGAGCGGGTGAAGGCGATGCTCTGATTCCGGGAGCCAAGAGCGAACGGCCGCTCGCTCGAACCCTCCAGACGTTAGGACCAAGTGCCGATACTTCCGAGCGATGGGCAGGTATCGCAGCCGCGTATTTCCGCGCGCCAGGAGCGTGATCGCGGCCGCCGCGGGGGCAGCGCCTTTGCTCTTCCTGGCAGTGCTTTCGGGTTGGCGAGAGGCAGATCTGCGCATCGTCGCGCCGACGTTCCACTTCTACGCAGTTTCCGCAACCTGCGCCGCTGCGGTGGCCGTTTCGACTGCCATCGTCCTCGCTGTGCGCAGCGCCCGCGACCCGCGGAACGCGTTCATCGCCGCGGGCTTCATGGGGCTGGCGGGGATCTTTCTCGCCCACGGGCTCTCGACGCCGGGCTTCCTCGTCGAGTCCCACGGGGAGCCGCACGCTGTGCTCCTCTCGGCGCCGCTCAGCCTCCTGGCTGCTGCGGTTGCGGTCGGAGCGGCCGTTCTTCCCGAGCGCAGCGCCTTGTGGCGCGTGGTCTCCCGGCGTCCCGGGCGGGCGGTGGCACTGTACGCGGCGGCGGTTTCGGGCTACTTCGCGGTGGCGATGCTCGAGCCTGCATGGCTGGGGCGCGTGCCCCGGACGCGGGCGGCGGATGTGGGCGTGGGGGCAGCGGTCATCATCCTTCTGGGATGGGCTGCGTGGCGGTACTGGCGCGCCTGGCGGCTCACGGAGACGACCGGCCAGCTCGCGATGACGCTCGGGCTTGTCCTGCTCGCGCAAAGCCAAGTGGCGATGCTGATCGGCTCCCTCTGGGAGCTGCGCTGGTGGTCGTACCACGCCCTCATGCTGGCCGCGTTCGCCGCCGTTGCCGTCGGCTGGGGCATCGAGGGATGGCAGCGGCGCTCGCTCGCCATCGTTCCGAAGGCGCTGGCTCTCCGGGAACGCCTCGATGCGCTCGTCATCCCCGATCCCGCCGCCCTCGAGGAGCTCGAAGACGCGATCGGCATGAAGGATGTGTACACGCGGAACCACATGTCGCGCGTCGCGTACTACGCCGGGGCGTTGGCGCGGGAGCTGGCCTTGCCGCCGCGCAGCGTCGCTATCGCCGAGACCGCCGGCCGCATCCACGACATCGGAAAGCTCGTCGTGCCGGACCGGATTCTGCTGAAGCCCGGCCCGCTGACACCGGAAGAGTTCGAGCGCGTAAAGCACCACACTGTCCGCGGGGAGCAGATCGCGCTTCAGTCCCGGGCTCTGGCCGACGTTGCCCGCGTTGTCCGCGCCCACCACGAGCGGTACGACGGCCGCGGCTACCCCGACGGCCTTGCGGGAGAGGCCATTCCCATCGAAGCACGAGTTGTGGCCGTGGCCGACACATTCGATGCCCTCACGTCCACGCGGGCGTACCGTCCGGCACGTTCTGTCGATGAGGCGGTGGAGGAGCTCCGCCGCGTCGCGGGGACGCAGCTCGACCCGGCGTGCGTGAACGCGTTCCTCCGCTGGCTCTTGCGGGAGCGGGCAAGCGGCCGGCTGGCCGCCTTAACGATACCAGCGCTACCGCTGTCCGGCAGCACGGACCTCGGCCGCGGCGGGCAGCACCGCCCCAGGGAATAGCCCGGGGTCGATGAGGTCGAGGTCGTGCGCGAACACGCCCGAATTGCCCTCGACGATCCACACGTGGAGGTTCCAAGGCGTCACCGCGACGAACAGTCCCGAACAGGCGGCAGCGTTCGGCGTGACGCTCACCCGCCCGCCGGGGAGGAAGCAGAGGTTTTCGTGTCGGTGCCACACGTCGAGAGGGCCGAAGTAGAACGGCGGGGTGTCGGTCACGTGCTCGCTGGTGAACATCACGCCGACGAGCCTCCACGTGCCGTCGAGGCGTTTCGTGTAGAGCAGCGTCTCCGGCTTGTCGGGGTTCATCAGCTCGCCGTCGCGGGCGTACCCGGGGTGATAGAAGTGCGCCGCGATGCCGGGAAGGTCTTGCGTGATTTGCACGTAGCCGGCCGCCAGGGCCACCGTGATGTCCTCGTACCTCGGGGTGGCCTCCACCACGCGGGCATGGAAGTCGGCCGCCGCGCGGAGCTGACTGGCCGTCACTGCGACCTCGTGGCCGTGGAAGTGGGCCGAGCCGGACCCCGTACCAGCGTTGCCTCCGCCGTCGGCATGGTCGTGGGAGTCGCCGTTGTGGGCCGCTTGAGCTGCGGTTCCGGTTCGTGCTCCTCCCTGTACCACGGCCGCGGCAGCCTGAGATTCGTACGTGTGGCTGTCGCTCGGGTCCGCGCCGGCCTCGCTCGGATGGGGATGCTGGCCTACCGCGGCGCCGAGCCAGAGCGAGGCCGCGGCCGCGAAGGCGAGGATCGGCAGCGCTGCCAGACGCATGGCGCGGCCGGCGCGCGGAGGGGTGCCGGGCCGCTCGCTCGCCCAGCGCACGGCGCCTGCCGCAAGGGCGGCGCTGGCGAGGGCGAGCCCGGCCCCGACCAAGGCGTGGCCGGGATTGGAGAGGCTGAAGACGCTTTCCCGCTCCGCGAGGCCGGGATCGCGCGCATGGAGGAGAGCGTCGACGGTGAATCCGGTGACTTGCAGGAGCACTCCGACCCCCGCCAGGGCCCACAGCAGCCGGTAGGACACAGCACGACACCCCAGAGTGACGCGCCGAGCGTACTCCGCTGCCGAGCGCCCCTCAAGCGCCGCGAAGGCCGCGTCAGACGTCCTCCACGCATTCGAGCAGGAGGCGGCAGCAAAGCGAGCCGGCCTCGGCCGTCGGGCGGAGCTCCTCGGGGCGCTTCCAAGCCCAGCCTTCGTAGAGGGTCACGCGCGGGTCGAGCGCGGGGTCGGGCAGACGCGGGGGCCAGCTCAGGGCGCGGGCCTCGACCAGGGTCAGCACCAGGGGCCCTGCCGGGCGTTCGCCCCGCGTTTCTCCGAGGATGGCCACGGGGGCGACCTCGATGCCGAGCTTCTCGCGCCCGCAGCGCACCGCGCCGCTCGGGGGGTCCTCGCCGGGCCGCAGCGTTAGGGCCGGGAGCCCCCACATTCCGGGGAACTCGTCATCGGGACGGTTCGGCCGCAGCACGGCGAGCACCCGCTCCCCGCCTTGCTGCCAAATTACGAGGGCGACGGAGCGCTTTCCGGCCATCGGAATTCCTCGACCTCGGTGTGGGACAGGGCCAGCTCGATGAGCCCTGGCACATCCAGCTCCTGCTCCACCGCTTCCATCTCCTCGGCGGTGGCGTGGGTAGAAACCCGGGGAGGGACGAGGAATTGGCAGCAGTCCATGTCGGGCTCGATGGAGATCTCGTACGTCCCGATGCGCTGCGCTTCGGCGGAGATCTCGGATTTGCTCCACGCCACCAGCGGCCGCAGCACGAGCAAGCCTGCAGCGCGGCCGATCGTCGCCATGTTCGTCAGCGTCTGCGACCCCACCTGCCCGAGACTCTCGCCGGTGCCCAGCGCCCCGCACCGCTCGCGCCGGGCGATCGCCTCGGCGATGCGGAGCATCATGCGCCGATAGGCGATGATGCGAAGCTCGGCAGGAACGGCGACGACGATGCGCTGCTGGACGTAACCGAACTGACACGCGTACAGCCGGGATTCGAACTGGTGGCGCGTGAGTAGCTTCACCAGCTCGCGACACTTCTCCCACGAGGAGGGGTCGGTGAACGGGAACGACGTGAAGTGGACGAAGACCACCCGACAGCCGCGCTGCATGAGCCGGTACGCGGCGACCGGCGAGTCGATTCCTCCCGAAAGGAGCACGGCGACTCGGCCCGAGGTGCCCACAGGAAGTCCTCCGGGCCCCTCCTCGTGCGTGACGAAGGCGAAGGCCCCCTCCCGCTGAATTTCGACGCCGAACGTCAGCTCCGGATGGCGAAGATCGACCGTCATGGGATGCCGGCGGAGGATGGCGGCACCCACCGCCCGCTCGATTTCCGGCGTCGTGAGGGGGAACGACTTCTCGCCCCGCTGGGCGCGGACGCAAAACGAGGCTGGAGGCTCGCCGACGAGCACGTCGAAGGCGTCGGCCAGGGCCTCGACATTCGGCTTGGTCCGCAGTGCAAGGGAGAAGTTGGTGACGCCGAAGACCCACCGCAGCCGCTTCCGCACTTCGGGCCAGGCGCGGACGTCGTCCAGATAGACGAAGCAGCGGTTCGGGCGGATGGTGACCCTCGAAACCGGCAGGCCGGCAAGGGCGCGCTCCGTGTTGTCGCGGAGGGCGCGCATGAACCACTCCTTGTTCCGGCCTTTGAGGGCGATCTCGGAGAAGCGCACGATCACCCGCCACTCGAGCCCTGGCTCCAGGGCGCGAGCCGGCAGCTCGATCGGTGCCTGGGCCTCGGCGGTGGAGTCGACCATGCTCTCCTCTCGGAATGCGTCCAGGGCGGGCACGCCGCCCGCCCTGGGAGGTTCGCCGCCCGGCGGTTACGCCTGCGCGGGCTGTTCCTGCTGTTGTTGGGGCTGTGCAGCGGGTGGGAACGCCGGTCGCCCCTCGACGGCGGGTCGGAACACTTGCTCCATCATCCGGAAGCAATCGTCCACCGTCCACGGCTCGCGCGAGGTGATTTGGCGAATGACCTCCGGCGTGTTGTAGAGGGCGATGTCGTACCCGCGGACGTGGATGATACGGCCGTTCAGCCAGTCCGACTCTTTGCTGGCGAGGTAGACGACGGGAATGGCGACGTTGTCGGGCGACATCCGCGGGTCGTCCTCGCGGATCGTCGGCGCGCCGCCGGGCCGCGTCTGGGGGATGGTGGCCGTCATGCGCGTGGCGGCGGCTGGGGAGATGCAGTTCGAGGTTACGCCGTAGCGGGCGAGGGCATTCGCGCACGAGTAGGTGAAGCCCACGATCCCCATCTTCGCGGCGGCGTAGTTGGGCTGGCCGGCTGCGCCGTGCAGGCCGGATACGGAGGTGAAGTTGATGAGCCGGTAATGGCCCTCGCGGGCCGTGCGCCAATAAATCGAGGCGAACTTCGTCGTGTTGAAGGTTCCCTTCAGGTGGACGGCAATGACCGCGTCCCATTCCTCCTCGGTCATGTTGAAGACCATGCGGTCGCGGAGGATGCCGGCGACGTTGATGAGCACATCGAGCCGGCCGAACTCGTTCAGCGCTGTCCGGACGATGTTCTCGGCGGCTTCGTGGTCGGCGACGTTGTCGAAGTTGGCGACCGCCGTCCCGCCGGCCTTACGGATCTCTTCCACCACCTGGGCCGCCGGGCCCTGGTCCTGCCCCGTGCCGTCGACGTTGACGCCGAGGTCGTTCACGACGACAGCGGCCCCTTCGGCCGCGAGCCGCTTGGCGATGGCCGCGCCGATACCGCGGCCTGCGCCGGTAACGACGCACACGCGTCCATCCAATCGTCCCATGGTGTCCTCGTTACCTCCTGAAGTTGTGCGAAGAGCGGTGCCGCCTCCGCCGGCGCGGCGACCATGCGGCCGCAGTGTACGCCCGCCGGCCTGGGCGCTCAAACGGTCGAACGCTCCGGTATCAGCGGGAGGGCCGCCATTTCAACAGGGTCACCTCGGGTGTGACGCGGTCGAAGACCGCTGTCACCGGCAGGCCAATTCGCACCTCTTCCGCCGGTATGGCCACCACGTTGCCCGTCATGTGGGGGCCCTCGTCCAACTCGATCACCGCAAGCACGTACGGGACGTCCGCGGCGAAAGCAGGGTGCGCCGCCCGACGCACGATGGTGAACGAGTACACCGTGCCCCGGCCGGACATCTCAGCCCATTCGAGGTCCTGGGAGAGGCAGACGATGCAGTGGGGCCTCGGGTAGTGCTGCAGGCGGCCGCAGGCGCGGCACCGCTGCACGAGCAGCTTCTCCTCGCGCAGCCCGTCCCAGAAGGGCTTGCTGATGAGCGTCGGCCGGGGAAGCGGCTTGCTGTACTCCGCTGTCTGGGTCATGCGATCCTCCCAAGGACGAGCGATGCCTGCTCCGAAAGGATTCCGCCGTTTCCGTTCACGAAGGCAAGCTCGCAATTCGGCACCTGGCGTTCGCCCGCCTCGCCGCGCAGCTGCCGGACGGCCTCGGTGATGTGCGACGCGCCTCCGGCCAGCCCCGGCTGCCCGAAGCTGAGCTGCCCGCCGTGGGTGTTCAGGGGCAAGTCTCCGCGGTAGGTGAGGTCGTGCTCCGCCACGAAGGGACCGCCCCGGCCCTTCTCGCAGAACCCCGCGTCCTCCAGCGTGATGACCACCGTGATGGTGTAGCAGTCGTAGACAGAGACGAGGTCGATGTTCGCGGGCACGACGCCCGCCATCTCGAACGCCCTCCTCGCGCTCTCCACGATCGGCGAGGTGGTCATCGGCGTGCGGTAGGTGATGCTCGCATGCGTGCACGCCTCCCCAGCCCCCAGCAGCGCGACGACCGGGTGGCCGCTCTCGCGGGCCCGCTCGGGCGTGGTCACGATGAACGCCGCGCCGCCCGTGCACGGCATCACGATCTCGAGCAGGTGCAGCGGATCGACGACAAGGGGGGAGTTGAGGACGTCGTCGATGGTGATGGGCTGGCCGTAGAAGATGGCCATGGGGTTGGCGCAGGCGTTCGTCCGCTGCTCGACGGCGATCTTCGCCAGCTGTTCGCTGGTCGTGCCGAATTCGTACATGTGCCGCTGGGCGATGAGCGCGTAGCTGGAATTCGCCCCCATTGGCCCGTACGGCCGCTCGAACTCGGCGCCCGGGAGGCCCATCATCGTGGCGCCGCGTGTGTAGAACGTCGAAGGGTCGAGGGCGTCGGCGGTGAGGCAGAGCACTGCCTGGCAGAGGCCCGTGGCCACGGCGGCCGCCGCACGGATGAACTGGCTAGCGGCCGAGGCGCCGCCCGTGTCCACGATGTCCAGGTAGTGCGGCTGCAGCCCCAGGTACTCCGCCATCATCGAGGCGAACGTCACCGGGGCTCCCATGAGCGCGGGCGCGACCAGCAACCCATCGATGTCGGCCGGCTGCATCCGGGCGTCGAGCATCGCCAGGCGCGCGGCTTCCAGCATGAGGTGCGGGACGGTCCGCCCTTCGGCGTATCGGGTGGGCTTCAGCTCCCCGATGCCGGCAACGGCGGCCCGGCCCCGCAGGCTCGGGAGGGTCATCGTGTCCTCCTTCGTGCGAAGCAAATGATTCGCGTGGGGTTCCGCGCGCTAGTATGAAGGCCGCGAATCCGCAGCGCTATGCCGGGGGAGGCCCATGGAACGGCCCGTCGCGTTCATCACCGGTGCGAGCAGCGGCATCGGCCGCGCCGCAGCTGCCCTGTTCGCACGCCAAGGGTATGCGGTGGTCCTCGCTGCCCGTACCCGCGAGCGGCTGGAGGCAGTGGCCGGCGCAATCGAGGCGAGGACAGGGTCACCCGCCGTCGCCGCACCCTGCGATGTGAGCGACCGCTCCCAAGTGGCGGCGGCAATCACCGCGGCGCTCGAGCGCTTCGGACGCATCGACGTGCTGGTGGCGAACGCGGGGGTCGGCCTCTACGCGAGGGTCGAGGACGTTCCGCCGGAGGAGTTCGAGGCCCTCTGGCGCACGAACGTCATGGGGGTGCTCCATCCAATCCAGATGGCGGTGCCGCATATGCGCGCGGCTGGCCAAGGCCACATCGCCGTCGTCGGGTCCGTGGTCGGGAAGCGTTCGTGGCCGTTCCACGGTCCGTATGCCGCGACAAAGTTCGCGCTCACGGCCCTCGTGCAAGCGCTCCGCGCCGAACTGGCCGGCAGCGGGGTCACGGCATCGCTCATCCTGCCCGGCTCGACCCGGACGAAGTTTTTCGAGCGGTCGCACGTGGTTGGCTCCTACCGGCCGCGGCCCATCGGTCCGGCCCAGCGGCCGTCGGCAGTCGCGCGGGCGATCCTTCGTTCGGTGCGCGACCCGAGGCCGGAGGTGTACACCGTGCCGGGCTTCCGGGTGGCGGTCGCCGCGGCCGAGGCGTTTCCCTCCCTCCCCGACCGGGCGGCTGCCTGGTGGGCGAAACGGCAGCGCCGGGACTAGGGATTGCCCCGGGCCGCTGCTTCGAGCTCCCGTTTCCGGAGCTGACGGCGCAGCTCCGCCGGAAGCTGGAACTCCATGTCTTCGGTTCGGATGACCCGTTCCTCGAGCTGGGCGCCGTACCGCTCCTGCAGATAGGCGACGCATTCGTCGACGACGTCTTCGGGCGCGCTGGCCCCCGCGGTGACCACCACGGTTTCGACCCCTTCGAACCAGGAGGGGTCTGCCTCGTGGATGCTGTCGATGAGGTAGGCGGGCTTGCCCAGCGCTTGGGCGATTTCGGCCAGCCGCCGGCTGTTGGAGCTGTTCTGGCTGCCAAGCACGATGACGAGGTCGGCTTCAGGGGCCAATTCGTGGATCGCCTCCTGGCGGTTCTGGGTGGCGTAGCAGATGTCGTCCTTGGCCGGACCGGCGATGTCCGGGAAGCGCTGCCGGAGGCGCTCCACGATCCGCTTCGCCTCGTCGATGCTGAGCGTCGTCTGCATCAGGTACACCGGCCGGCTGCCGGGCGGCAGCTCGATGCGGTCGACGTCCTTCTCGTCTTCGACGAGCGTGATCTGGTCAGGAGCTTCGCCCATGGTGCCGACAACCTCGTCATGGCCGGCGTGGCCGAGGAGGAGGATCGGCCGCCCTTGGGCGGCGAACCGCCTGGCTTCGGAGTGAACCTTCGCAACCAGGGGGCAGGTGGCATCGATAACGTTCAGCTTCCGCCGGCGGGCGGCCTCGCGCACCGCGGGCGAGACGCCGTGGGCGCTGAAGAGCACGTTCGCCCCCTCGGGCACCGCCTCGATATCGTCCACGAAGATGGCGCCGCGGCGCTCGAACCGGCGGACGACCACCTTGTTGTGCACGATTTCGTGGTAGACGTAGACAGGCGGCCCGTACAGCTTCAACGCCAAATCCAGGCTCTCGATGGCCATGTTCACCCCGGCGCAGAAGCCCCGGGGGTTGGCGAGGATGACGCGCATGGCCGCACCTCCTTCCCTGGTGCTCTTCTGTGTTGCCCTCGGCCCTTCGCTCGCATCATACTCTCACACGAAATGCAGCGGATGCCCTTGGCATCCGTCTTGGCGTGAAATTCGCCGCCAGCGGCATCCCGGGAACGAACGAGGGCACCCGATGACCGACCCGGCCCCAGCCGCTCCCCGCACTGCCCGCCTAGCCGGGCGCTCCCGTGACGGCCTCGCCGAACGTCTTGACGCGGCGCTCGAGCGGGCGGTGGCGCGGATGTTCGTAATCCAGCACCCCGACGGCTACTGGTGGGCCGAGCTCGAATCGAACGTCACCATGGTCTCCGAGCACCTGATGCTCGAACGGTTCCTCGGCCTGCGCGACGAGTCGCGCTGGCGGAAGATCGTTCGATACCTGCTCGACCACCAGCGCGAGGACGGCTCCTGGGCCATCTACTACGGCGGGCCGGGCGACATTAGCGTCACCATCGAGGCGTATTTCGCCCTCAAGCTCGCCGGCTACGACCCCGATTCCCCGCCGATGGCCCGCGCCCGCCGCTGGATCCTCGACCACGGCGGCATCGGCGCCGCGCGCGTCTTCACGAAGCTGTGGCTCGCGCTCTTCGGCCAATTCGACTGGCGGGCCCTGCCGGCCATGCCGCCCGAGATCATCTGGCTGCCGCCTCGATTCCCCTTCAACATCTACGAGTTCGCCTCCTGGGCGCGGGCTACGATCGTCGCCATCCTCGTCGTGTGGCACTACAAGCCGGTCGTCGGGATCGCTCCCGAGGAAGGCGTCCAGGAGCTGTACCTCGACCCGCGCGATCGGAGCCGGATTCGGTACCAACGGGGTGAGCGGCTCCTTTCGTGGAAGAACTTCTTCCTCGCCGTGGACTACGTCTTGCGGGCAGCCGACCGGCTACCGCCGCACCCATGGCGCGAACGCGCCCTTGCGGCGTGCGAGCGGTGGATCGTCGCCCACCAAGAGGCTGACGGCTCATGGGGCGGCATTCAGCCCCCGTGGGTGTACTCCATCATCGCCCTGCGCTGCCGCGGCTACAGCCTCGACCACCCGGTGATCGCGAAGGCGATCCGCGGCCTCCTGGTGGACTTCGCCCTTGAAGACGAGCGCTGGTTCACCGTGCAGCCGTGCGTATCGCCCGTCTGGGACACGGCCCTTATGATCACCGGGCTGCGCGAAGCCGGCGTCCCCGCCGACCATCCGCGTCTCGTGCGCGCCGCCGACTGGCTCGCCGAGCGCGAGATCCGCTTTCCGGGCGACTGGACGGTCAAGGTGCCGGGGGTGGAGCCCAGCGGCTGGGCGTTCGAGTTCGCCAATGACTGGTATCCGGACACCGACGACACGGCGGAGGTGCTCATCGCCCTCCGCCTCGTCAAGCTCGGACGCGACCTCGGACCGCTCAACGCGCGCGCCACGGCCTGGCTCCGCGCCATGCAGTCCGCGAACGGCGGCTGGGGGGCCTTCGACAAGGACAACACCAAGCGCTTCATGGCCGAGATCCCGTTTTGCGACTTCGGGGAGGTCATCGACCCCCCGTCCGAAGATGTAACGGCGCACGTCGTCGAATGGTTGGCGCTGCAAGGGGCCTCCCGGCGCGACCCGGCGGTGCGGCGGGCGCTGCGCTACTTGTACCGCACCCAGTGCCCCGACGGCTCCTGGTTCGGGCGATGGGGGGTGAACTACCTGTACGGGCTCGGAGCGGTCCTGCCGGCGCTCGCTGCCGTCGGCGAGGACCGCCGTTCGGCGCCCTTCCGGAAGGCCGTGCGCTGGCTGGAGACGCATCAGAATCCCGATGGCGGCTGGGGAGAAACCTGCGCCTCGTACGACGACCCGGCCCTCGCCGGTGTCGGCCCGAGCACGGCATCCCAGACGGCCTGGGCGCTCCTCGCCCTCATGGCTGCTGGCGAGACGGAGAGCGACGCCGTACGCCGAGGCGTCGATTACCTTGTTCGGACGCAGGAAGCGAACGGCGAATGGGAGGAGCCGTACTTCACCGGAACCGGTTTCCCGCGCGATTTCATGCTGAAGTATCACTACTATCGGCTGTACTGGCCGCTCTGGGCGCTGGGCCGGTATCGGCGCCTCCTGCGGGGAAATCCCATTCACCTTCCGGGGTGCGACCCATGGTCGTGAACGCTGCCCCGCCGGTCGCCGCGTCGGGTGAGAGCCTGACGGCGGCGTATGAGTGGTGCCGTTCCTTTGCCGCGGCGAACCAGGAGAACTTTACCGTCATCTCCTGGCTGCTTCCCCGGGAGCTCCGTCCCCATTTCGCCGCTGTTTACGCCTTCTGCCGGATGACCGACGACCTGGGCGACGAGGCCGAGGGCGACCGCCTCGCTCTCCTCGATGCCTGGGAACAGGAGTTCCGCGCCTCAGTCGAGGGGCGTGCCCGCCGTCCGGTATTCGCGGCGCTTCGCCACACCATGGCGCAGTTTTCGATCCCGGAGGATCTGTTCCTGCGCCTCATCGAAGCCAACCGCATCGACCAGCGGAAGCAGCGTTTCGCCACCTTCGGCGAGCTGCTCGACTATTGCAGCTACTCGGCTACGCCGGTCGGCCGGATGGTGCTGGCGCTCCTTGGGTACCGGGACGAGGAGCGGGGCCGGCTCGCTGACGACATCTGCATCGGGCTCCAGCTGGCGAACTTCTGGCAGGACGTGAGCCGCGATCTCGAAAAGGGGCGCATCTACCTGCCGCTCGAAGATCTGGCTGCCTTCGGCGTGCGCGAGGAAGACGTCCTCGCCCGGCGCGTCACCGGGTCGTTCCGGCTGCTCATGCGGTTCGAAGTCCAGCGGACACGGGAGTACTTCCGCCGGGGAGCAGCGCTGGAGGCGCTGGTCGACCGGCGCGTCCGGCTCGACGTGCGGCTCTTCAGGCTTGGCGGTGAAGCGGTGCTCGACGCTATCGCTGCTCGGTGTTACGACACGCTCAGCGAGCGCCCGGCGATCCCCCGCTGGCGAAAGGCATGGCTGGCGATGCGCGAAGGGATCCGGCTGCTCGCCGCCGGATGAAGGAAGGAGGCGCGGCGATGGCATCGGCGCTCACCCTGGCCGAACGCGTTCCCCTCCAGGGTGCCTGGTCCGAGGCTGATGCTGCCGAGTGGTGCCGCGCCTACACGAAAGAGCGCGCGAAGAACTTCTACTACGCCTTCGCGGTGTTGCCGAGTGACCAGCGGTCGGCCATCTATGCCGCCTACGCCTTCAGCGGCTACGTCGATGACATCGTCGACGAACTCGACGATCCCGGCGAACAGCGCCGCCTCCTCGAGGACGCGCGGGCTCGGCTCTATCTGGCGAAGGCTGGCGTGCGCGAAGGCCCGCTATTTTCCGCGCTGGGCGCCGCCCTCGACCGCTTCGCCATCCCGCTGGAGTACTTCGAGCGGCTGGTCGATGGCGTGGAGATGGACCTCAAGCGTACCCGGTACGAGACGTGGCCCGAGCTGCGGGAGTACTGCTACCACGTGGCCTCGATGGTGGGGCTCATCTGCACGGCGATCTTCGGGGCTCGCGGCGGCGAGAAGGCCGAGAAGACCGCCACCGACCTCGGCATCGCCCTGCAGCTCGTCAACATCATGCGCGACGTCCGCGAAGACGCCGCCCGCGGCCGCGTCTACTTCCCGCGCGAGGAACTCGCCCGCTTCGGGCTCACGCCGGAGGACATCCTGGCCGGCACGTACGACGAGCGTTTCGTGGCGCTCATGAAGCACTACCACCACCGGGCGCGGCTCTACTACCGACGCGGCAGGGAGCTGCTGCCCCTGCTCGATCTTCGCCCGCGCATGTGCGTGAACGTCCTCCAGGGCGTCTACGCCGCCATTCTCGACCGGATCGCCCGCCGGCGGTACGACGTCCTCTCGGAACGGGTGGCCCTCTCGGCGCCCGAAAAGCTGGCGCTCGTCGGCTGGCTCTGCCTGCGGGCCGCGTTCGTTCGAGCCCGATGAAGGTCGCGGTCATCGGCGCCGGGCTCGCAGGGCTGGCGGCGGCGTGCGAACTCGCGTCGCTCGGACATGAGGTCATCCTGTTCGAGAAGCGCCCCTGGGCGGGAGGCAAGACCTACTCGTTCGTCGACGACGTGACCGGGGACGAGGTCGACAACGGCCAGCACGTCTTCATGCGCTGCACCGTCGCCTACCGGAACTTCCTCCGCCGCCTCGGGACGGAGCACCTCGCGATGGTGCAGCCCCGTCTGTCGGTGAGCGTAGTTGGGACGGACGGACGCCTGGGCCGGTTGTGGGCCGACCCCGCCCCGGTGCCGTTCCATTTGGCTCGCGCCTTCCTCAGGTACCCGCACCTCACGGTGAGCGAAAAAGCGGCGATCGCGACGGCGCTCCTGCGCGTCTGGCGCATGCCTGAAACCGAGCGCCTCGACCTCCGGGACGTCTCCTTCGGCGAATGGCTCCGTGCCCAACGGCAGCCGCCGGGGGCGGTGGAGCGATTCTGGGAGTTCGTGACCCTTCCCACGCTCAACTGCCGCGCCGAGGAGGCGTCGGCCGCCGACGCGCTCTTCGTGTTCCGCGAAGCCCTCCTGCGGTCGAGCGAATCTGCGGCGCTGGGCATTCCCGATGTGGGGCTGAGCCGCCTGCACGTGGAGCCGGCCCTTGCCTTCGTGCGCGAACACGGCGGCGTGGCCTTGCTCCGCACCGCCGCCGAGCAGCTGGAGGCCGCGGGCGAATCCGCCGTGGCCGTCGTCGCCGGCGGACGACGGATTCCGGTCGACGGCGCTGTGGTGGCGGTGCCCCACGAAGCGGCGGCGGGCCTCTTCCCCGAGTCACTGCGGGTGCAGCCGCCGCTCGGCGGCCTCGCCCGGATCGCCTCGGCGCCCATCGTGAACATGCATCTGTGGTTCGACCGTCCGGTGCTGCGGCGCCGGCTCGTAGCGACGCTTCACCCCCACCTGCAGTGGCTCTTCCGTGCCTCGCCGCCGGGCGAGGAGCGCCAGCACGTGGTGGTTTCGCTCAGCGGCGCGCGCGAGGAAGTAGAGCTCCCGAAGTCGGCCTTGCAGCGCCGGACGCTGGAGGCGATGGAGGCTGTCCTCCGCCCGCCCGCCGGGGTTCGCCTCCTCCGCTGCGTCGTCGTGAAGGAACCGGCGGCGACGTTCGTGCCCGCTCCGGGGCTCCGGCGGCCTGGCCCGGCGACGCCCCTGCGGAACGTCGTCCTCGCCGGTGCGTACGTCGACACCGGCTGGCCGGCAACGATGGAATCGGCGGTGCGGAGTGGTATTCTTGCCGCTCGTCTGCTACACAATCGCATGAGGGCGACCGAGGGGGCACGCGCCGCCCAGGAGGTGTGAGATGGGCATCCCCACCAGCCAGGCGATCGCCGTGGCGACGTACATCCTCCGTCAGCGGCTGAAGGGGCGAAAACGGTACCCCCTCGTGCTCATGCTCGAGCCGCTCTGGCGCTGCAACCTGGAATGCGCCGGCTGCGGGAAGATCCAGCACCCGGAGCACATCCTCGATATGCGCCTCTCGCCCGAGGAATGCTGGGCGGCTGCCGAGGAGTGCGGCGCACCGGTGGTGTCCATCGCCGGCGGCGAGCCGCTCATCCACCCGGAGATCGACCGCATTGTGGAAGGGCTGGTGGCGCGGAAGAAGTACGTCTACCTCTGCACGAACGCCATCCTGCTCGAACGCCGGCTGCCGAAGCTGAAGCCCTCGAAATACCTCACCATCAGCGTCCACCTCGACGGGCTTCGTGAGCTGCACGACGCGATGGTCGACCGGAAAGGCGTCTTCGATAAGGCCGTGGCCGCCATCCGCGAGGCGAAGCGCCGAGGGTTCCGGGTGTCCACGAACACGACCGTGTACGCCGACAGCTCCCCGGAGCAGATGCGGCAGCTCTTCAACTTCCTCATGGACGACCTGAAGGTCGACGGCATGATGGTCTCTCCGGGGTACGACTACCCGAAGGCGCCGAACCAGTCGGTGTTCCTGCGCCGGCCGGAGATGATCGCAACCTTCCGGAAGATCCTCTCGTTCCCCGAAGCGAAGCGGTGGCGCTTCTTCCACACGCCAGCCTTCCTCGAGTTCCTCCAAGGGAAGCGGGCGATGCAATGCACCGCGTGGGGCAACCCCACGCGCACCGTGCTGGGGTGGCAGCGCCCCTGTTACCTCATCGCCGACGGCTACGTGAAGAGCTTCGCTGAGCTCATCGAGGATACCGAGTGGGACCGCTACGGCTACGGCCGCGACGCCCGGTGCACGAACTGCATGGCGCACTGCGGCTACGAGGCGACGGCCGTGCGGGAAACCATCGCCAGCCCGCTGGAAGGGATTCGCGCGGCAGTGAGCACCATCGGCGCGCGCGAGCCGAGCGCATGAGCATCCTCATCGTCGCGCCGACGGAGCGAGAAGCCAGAGCTATCCGGGGGGCCCGCGTCTGCGGCGCAGGCGCTGGTGCTCGGGCCGGCCTCGCCCGCTTGCTCGAAACCGAGCGGCCCCAGGCGGTGCTGATTGCCGGCTGGTGCGGGGGGCTCGACCCGTCGCTCCGGCCGGGCGACGTCATCCTCAGCCGCTCCGT
>DAOUCS010000041.1:0-9419 GCA_034431815.1 Dehalococcoidia bacterium | reverse complement strand
CGGCGAGTAGCGCCGTCCAGAGCGGCATCGAGGCGTTGCCGATTGCAGCCATCCCGCTGGTGACGAACTGCTGCGCGTAGGCGATGAGCGACCAGGGCAGGGCGAAATTGAACGCTGCCAACAGGCCCAGCTTCGCCCACGGCCACTTCCCGCGGGGCAGGTCAGCCCGGCGCAGTGCAACGAGCGGCATCAGGCCGAGAGCTCCCAGGGCCGTTCGAGCGAAAGCAACGCCCTCAGGTTCCACGCCGTGGTTCAGGAGCACCCGGATGAAGAGGAACGACGCCCCCCACACGCCCGCCACCGCCCCCAGAAGGCTCCAGGCGCGGAGGCTCATGCGGGCTGCTCCGCAAGCGTCCGGCGGAACTGAAGGTTCAGCGTGTCGCGGACGAGCCGTCGCCAGGCAACCTCGCCGAGCGGCTCCCCGACAAATCCGGGGCACGCGCGGTGGAAGAGCAGGACGGGAACCGTCCCACCCCCTCCGGTGCCCTCGAGGGCAGCTGTGGCCTCGCGGACACGCTCCGGCGAGGGAGCGGCGAGCCGGCCCGAATGCTCGTCGACGAGCACAACCTGGTACGGATAGAGGCGGCAGGCCGTGGGGCGAGCTTCGTACTGAGTACAGCGGCCATCGGCGCCCAGGAATCGGCAGGCGCCGCCTTCCCGGGCGAGCACGTACGGCTCCGCCAACGGCAGCACGACGGGAACACCCCCTTCACACTCGACCACGGACTCGACAGGGAGGCGGGAGACCCGGACGAAGCGGTCGAGGTCCTCCGCATCGAGAGCCACGGTGAAGGGTCGGCAGCAGTTCGCCGGACACGCTGAAGCGAGGCAGCGGAAGGCTGGGGTTTCGGGGCCCACGAACCCGTAGCCGCCGAACCGCGGCGCGATGGCAGCCCAGGCCGCGCGGGAGCGTTCCGCGAGGTACACGAAGCCATGATAGGGTTCGGGGAACTCCCTGTTGCGCGAGGGAGCCGGCTTCGCCACACTGGAGGCGTGCAACCCCGCGACGCGCGACGAAAGGAAGGTGCCCCCGCCCCGGACTCACCGGGGCGCGTGCTCGGTTTCCGCGCGTAGGGCAGCGGCCGTTCCCCCGCCGGTGCCCGTTCCCTCGTGACGGCGTTGCCCGCTCTTTTCGGCACGGCAGTGCAGCGCCGAACGTCCCCAATGCCAGCAACGAATACAGAGCAACCTGCGTTTCCCGAGGAGGAGCCGCGATGGAAAAGATCTACATCTTCGATACGACGCTCCGGGATGGTGAACAATCCGCAGGCGTCGCCTTCACCCCGGCCGAGAAGCTGGAGATCGCTCGCCAGCTCGAGCGGCTCAACGTCGACGTCATCGAAGCCGGGTTCCCCTGCTCCACGCCGGGCGACCTCGAGGCGGTCTCGCTTATCGCGAAAGAGGTTCGCGGGCCGCAGATCTGCGCGCTGGCGCGGGCCGTCCCAGCGGATATCGACACCGCCTGGGAGGCGGTGCGCCATGCGGCCGAGCCGCGCATCCATGTGTTCATCAACAGCAGCGATATCCAGATGGCGCACCAGCTCCGGAAGAACCGGGAGGAGGTGCTCCTCCAGGCAGAGGAGATGGTGCGCTACGCAGCGCGCTACACGAGCAACGTGGAATTCAGCCCTATGGACGCGACCCGGGCCGACCCGCGCTTCATCTTCGAAATCGTGCGGCGGTGCATCGACGCCGGGGCGACGACTATCAACATCCCCGACTCAGTGGGGTACGCCATCCCTGAAGAGCTGGGCGCGTTCTTCGACGCGCTGTTCGAAAACGTGCCGAACATCCACAAGGTGCGCGTGAGCTTCCACGGCCAGAACGACCTGGGCTTGGCGACGGCGAACTCGCTCACAGCCATCCAGCACGGCGCGCGCCAGGTAGAAGTCACCATCAACGGCATCGGCGAGCGCGCAGGGAACACCTCGCTCGAAGAAGTGGTGATGGCCATCAAGACGAGGAAGGATTTCTTCCCCTTCTACACCGACATCAACACCCGGGAGATCTACCGGGCGAGCAAGTTGGTGGAGCGCCTTTCGGGGATGCCGGTCCAGTGGAACAAGGCCATCGTCGGGAAGAACGCCTTCCGGCACGGCTCGGGCATCCACCAGGACGGCATCCTGAAGCTGCGGGAGACGTGGGAGATCATGGACCCGGCCGAAATCGGCATCCCGCAGGGCACGCAGCTCGTGCTCGGGAAGCTGTCCGGCCGGCATGCGTTCAAGAACCATCTTCAGCAGCTCGGCTACGAGCTCACGGATGAGGAGCTGAACCGGGCCTTCGCCGCCTTCAAGGCGCTGGCCGATAAGAAAATCGATATCGACGACCGGGACTTGGAGGCCATCGTCAACGAACAGATTGCAGGCGAGGATGGCGGCGGCTGGAAGCTCGACCTCGTGCAGGTATCCGCCGGCGACCACACCACCCCGACGGCCACCCTCCGGCTCATCGACCCCGAGGGGAACGTCAGGGTGGACGCCGCGACGGGCACAGGGCCGGTCGACGCCGTCTACCGGGCGATGAACCGCATCACCGGCCTGCAGCCGAAGCTCACCGAGTTCAGCGTGAAGAGCGTGACGGAGGGAATCGACGCCCAGGGCGAGGTAACCATCCGCATCGATGAAGACGGCCAGACCTACTCCGGACGAGCGTCCGACACGGACATCATCGTCGCCAGTGCTCGGGCCTACATGATGGCACTCAACCGTATGCTCTCGGCCCAGAAGCGGCGGCGGGGAGCCGCGGCCGCCACGTCCCAGTAGCCTGGACGAACCGGGCAGCCGGTTGCGACCCTGAGCGCGTGGGAGAGGGCCGGCGACCAAGGCTCATGACGAGGGCCGCCCTGGCGGCATTGGCCTGGGTGGCCCTCCTCCTCGGCGGATGTGAGAAGCCCGACGCCTCGTACGTGACTTCCCCCTCGGCCATTGCGCTCCTCGGCACCGCCGAGGGAGAGGCGCGTCTGGGCTCGGTTCCCCCGCCCCTTCCGCTCACGGCGGAGGCACCGGGATGGTCATTCGACCTCGGTAACGCCCGCTTTTCGAAGCTCGAGAACGGCGTGCCTTCCATCCAGGTGGTAACCCAGATCATCGCCCGGCCCGGCGCGAGCATGGAGATGTGGCTTTTGAGCGGGGGCGACCCGGTCTACTCGTGGTCGGGGGGCACTGCTCGCGACTACAACGGGGTGTTCTGCTTCCAGATCGCGCTCGCCAGCGGCGACCAAGCGTTGCCCCTCGGGCCCGGGCCGTTCGCCTTGCGGATCGGGTTCGTCGATCAGGCGACAGGCGAGCCGCTCGCGGTGAAAGAAGTGCGCGTGGCAGGGTTTGCGCCCGACCTTCGCCTCCCGTACCCGCGAGGCCCCGCCGGACCGGGTGTCCAGCTCTTAGGGTGCCCGCGCAGCGTCATCTGAGGCGGTGCTACTCCTCATCGTCGAGCGGAAGCTCATCGACCACGTCGACGACGGGGTTCTCTGCCTCGGATTCGTCGCTCCAGCTCTCCTCCGCGTCCTCGTCGAGGGAGCGGTCCTCCGCCGCCGCCTCCTCCTCCTCGATGATGTCCTCCTCGTCCTCTTCGAAGAGCTCGATTTCCTCGTCTGCGCGCACGAGCTCCGGGCGCGTGTAGGCGCGGATGTCCGTCGGCCGTGCGTGCGGGAAGCTTACCTTCCCGATTTGTGAGGGGTGCTGGAACTCCTCGCGGATCATGATGCGCACGTCGCCGCTGGCAGCCACGAGCTTGGCCGAGTACCGGTTTCCGCCGCGCATGAGCCGGGCGAGCCGAAGCCCGATGCGAGGCTCCACCATGCCGAGATACTCGCCAGTCGGGAGATACGCGTTGACCGCGTTCCCGGCCACGCGGAGCTCCACCGGGTCGCCGGCATCAAGGAGGTTGGCCTTGCTGCGGTCGACGGCGTGCAGGACCGCCACCGCCGATTTGCCCGTTTCTTCAATGAACGCCCCGCGCGAGACCCGCGTCTGCAGCGTCGGCGATGCCTGGCTGGCCTCGAGCGCGGCGAGGCGGTCGAGGTTCTTCTTCGCGATGATGTTCGCGGGGTCGAGCTCGAGCGCGCGCGCGTAGGCCGCCTTCGCCTCGGCGATGCGGCCGAGCTCCGAGAGCGCCTTTCCGAGGCGGTTGTACCCTTCTGGGTCGTTTTCGAAGAGGCGAACGTACTCCTGGTTGAGGCGCACCGCCTCTTCCCAGCGGCTCTCGATGGCAAGCTTGACGGCTTGTTCGGTAAGCTGCCGGCGCCGCCGAGCGCGTTCTTCCGGGGTCATGGTGTCGGCCGATTGGGGATTCGTCACCTGTTCACGTTCCGCGGGAAGCATGGTGGGGCACGAAACCGGAGCGGTCTCGAGAAACGTCAGGATATCGGCCGCTGGGGTGAGGAGCAATGGTGCGCCGCACATCATCTCGTTGAGCGAGCACGGGCTGGCGGGTAGGCTTTCGGCCACACCGAACGATCGAGGAGAGGGTGGTTCGAATCGAGATCAGCGGCCGGGGACTGCTCGCCGCCGTAGCTGCGGGGCTGTCGATCTGGGCGCTGTGGCAGCTATGGGGGCTCGTCCTGCTGGTCCTCGCCGCATTCATCTTCATGGCAGCGTTGGCCCCCGCCGTCGGCTGGCTGGAAAGCCGGGGCGTGCCGAGGGCTGCGGCGGTGCTGCTGCTCCTGTTCGGAATCCTGCTCGCCGTTGCCGGCATGTTCGCAACCGTCGCACCCGCCGTCTACGAGGAGGTGCAGGACCTCCGCGCGAACCTTCCCGAGTACGCAGCCGACGTCGAGCAGCTCGGGGCCGACTTCGGGTTCGATACATCCGATTGGGAGCTGGAGCGGCGCGCCCGCGAAATCGACTGGACGGAAGTCGTGAGCGGGCGGCTCGCGCTTACCTACGGGCAGCGGGTGGCCTATGCCCTTTTCTCCACCGTGACGGTGCTCGTGCTCACCGCCTACCTCCTGATGGACGCCCGCCGGCTGCGAGCGTTCGTTTTGCGGTTTGTCCCCGAACGCCGCCAGCCGGACGCGCAGCACTTCCTGAAGGAGCTCTCCCGGGTAGTAGGGGGCTACGTCCGAGGGCAGCTCGTCACGTCGGCGGTGATCGGCGTGTACACCACCGTGGTTCTGGCGGCCGTGGGCGTTCCGAATCCGCTGGCGTTCGGGATTCTGGCGGCTTTCGCTGACGTCATTCCGCTGGTCGGAGCGTTCATCGCCATCGTGCCGGCGAGCCTGGCCGCCTTCCAGGAATCGCCGACGCAGGCTGCCATCGTCCTGGGCCTGCTGCTGGCGTATCAGCAGTTCGAGGACCGGTACCTCGTGCCGAAGGTGTACAGCCGAACCCTGAACGTGCCTCAGCTGGTGGTGCTGCTCGCGGTCCTGGTGGGCGCAGAGCTGCTCGGGATCGCCGGCGTTCTGCTGGCACTGCCGGCAGCCGCGGCCGGCCGCGTCGTGCTCGACTACTACTGGCCGCCCCCGCCCGAGCCAACCCCGCCGCCTGATTCCGCGGCAGCCGAGACGCCCGCGGAGGCCGAGCCGCCCGCGCAAGCCGCGCCGAAGCTGCGCTAGAATCGCGGCCGTGGGACGTATCCGCGTCGCCGTTTCCGGTACCGGTCGGATGGGCCGCGAATCCGCCCGGGCTGTCCGCGGGTCCGCCGACATGGAGCTAACGGGGTTCCTCGACGGGCTCGCCACCGCGTCCGAGCTGGAGGGCCTCCCGGTGTACCGCTCGGCGTCCGAGGGACTCGCGGCGATGCAACCCCAGGTCGTCATCGACTTCACGAACGCCGCCTGGACACCGGCGCTGGCCGAGGCGGCGCTGGAGCACGGGGTACGGCTCGTGATCGGCACGACGGGGCTCGACCAAGCATTCCTGGAGCGGCTGCGCAACGAATGCGCACAGCGCCGCCTCGGGGCCGTGCTCGCGCCGAACTTCGCCCTCGGCGCGGTGCTGATGATGCACTTCGCGCGGCAGGCGGCGAAGTTCTTCGACTCGGCCGAGATCATCGAACTCCACCACGAGGGGAAAGCCGATGCGCCGAGCGGCACAGCGAAGGCGACGGCAGAGGCGATGGTCGCCGCCCGCGGCCGGCCATTCGTGCGGAATGTGCCGGAGCGCGAACCGCTTTCAGGCTCCCGCGGCGCGGAGCTGGGCGGCGTGACCATCCACGCCGTCCGCCTTCCAGGGCTCGTGGCGCACCAGGAGGTGATATTCGGCGGCACGGGCCAGACGCTGACCATTCGTCACGACTCCACCGGGCGCGACTCGTTCATGCCCGGTGTGCTGCTGGCCGTGCGGCGCGTGATGGAGCTCGACCACTTGGTCGTGGGCCTGGAGGAGCTGTTGGGCCTGGAGGGCTGAGCGCCTCCTACCTCCCGCTGCGGCCGTTCGCCCGAGCGCGGGAGTTCCGGCGACCGTTCGCTGGGACATCGCCGACACTGATGACGGCGATCGCGGCTACGGTGTCGTTCTCGCCCACCTGCATGATGCGCACGCCCTGCGTATCGCGGCCCTGGCGGCTGATGCTCGCGACGTCGGTCCGGATCACGACGCCGTCCCGCGAGATGACCAGCAGCTCCTGACCTTCGCGAACCAGGCGGCAGGCGGCGATTGGCCCCGTGCGATCGGTCAGCCGGAGAGTCTTGACGCCCTGGCCGCCGCGGCCCTGGACCGGGTACTCGTCGACGGCCGTGCGCTTGCCCAACCCGCGCGCGGTGACGACGAGGAGGTCCTCGCCGTCTTCGATGGTTTCGGCGCCCACGATATGAGCGCCGGGGGCGAGGCGCATGCCGCGGACGCCGCCGCTCATGCGGCTGGCCTCGCGCAGGTCGTCGATGCGGAAGCGGATCGCGTACCCGTTGCTGGAGACGAGGAGGACATGCGTGTCGTTGGTCGCCAAGCGGGCCGCGATGAGGGCGTCTTCGGCACCGGCGCCCCGCCCGTTTCCGTCCTCGGCGCCGTCGAGTCGGAAGGCGATCTTCCCGTTGCGGCGCACTTCTTCGAATTCGCGCAGCGGCGTCTTCTTCACGAGGCCGTTGCGGGTGACGAGCAGGAGGTAATCGCGCGAGTAGTCGCGCACGGCAAGCAGCGTCGTGACGGATTCGTTCGGGTCGATATCGACGAGGTTCCGGATGGAGACACCCTGGGCGTCGCGGCTGAGGTCGGGGACCTCGTAGGCGCGAACCTGGTACACCTTCCCGCGGTCGGTAAAGATGAGCAGGTTGTCGTGCGTGCGGCAGACCGTGAGCCGGAGGACAGCATCCTCTTCGCGGATGCTGGCGCCCCGCACCCCGACGCCGCCCCGCCGCTGGCTGCGGAACCGGTCGAGCGCCATCCGCTTCACCTTGCCAGTCCGGCTGAGGGTGATGACGCACTCCTCGTCGGGGACTAGGTCCTCCTCGCGGAACTCCTCGGGCTCAGCGTCCACGATCTCGGTGCGGCGCGGGTCGCCGTACTTCTTCTTCAGTTCGAGGACGTCTTCCTTGATGAGGAAGTCGATCTTCCGCGGGTTGGCCAGAAGGTCTTCGAGGTAGGCAATCCGCTCGATGACTTCGCGGTACTCCTTCTCGAGGGTTTGGCGCTCGAGGGCGGCCAGCCGGCGGAGCTGCATATCAAGGATGGCGTTGGCCTGGGCCTCGCTGAATGAGAAGGGGTTCGCCTCCCTCACGCGCACGCGCCGCTCGCGGGCCAGCTCGAGGACGCGCTCGGGAAGTGGCGCCTTCCCCTGGAGAAGCTCCCTGGCGTGGGCCGCGGAGTCAGCTCCTCGGATGGTGGCGATGACCAAATCGAGCATCTCGATGGCGCTCAGGAGGCCGGCCAGGATGTGCTCCCGCTCGCGCGCCTGCTGGAGCTGGAACTCGGAGCGACGCCGGATGACCTCGCGGCGGTGGTCGATGAAGAGCTCGAGGGCGCGCTTCAACCCGATGCGGCGGGGAGCGCCGTCGACGATCACCATCATGTTGACGGCGAAGGTGGAGCGCAGGGCCGTGTGCTTGAAGAGGAAGTTGCGGACCTGTTCGGCCGAACTCTCTCGCTTCAGCTCGATGACCACCCGGAGGCCCTCGCGGTCGCTTTCGTCGCGAATGTCGGTGATGCCGTCGAGCTTCTTCTCCCGGACGAGGTCGGCGATGCGCTCGATGAGCTGCGACTTCTTCACCTGGAAGGGAAGCTCAGTGATGACGAGCTGCGTGCGGCCCTTGCCCGTGTCCTCGATGCGGGTGCGGGCGAGCATGGTGATGCGCCCGTGACCCTCGCCATAGGCGAGGCGCACCTGTTCGCGGTCCTTCCCCACAAGAGCGATCCCGGCGGTCGGGAAGTCCGGGCCCTTGACAACGGTGAGGAGGTCATCGAGGGTCGCCTCGGGGTTATCGATGAGCATCGCGATGGCGTCGCAGAGTTCGCCGAGGTTGTGCGGGGGAATTTTCGTGGCCATGCCCACCGCGATGCCGTCCGCCCCGTTGAGCAATAGGTTCGGAATGCGCGCCGGCAGCACGACCGGCTCGCGGAATCGGCCGTCGTAGTTGTCCTGGAAGTCGACCGTGTTCTGGTCGATGTCGGCCAGGAGCTCTTCGGCGATGGGGGAGAGGCGGGCTTCCGTGTACCGCTGGGCAGCGGGTGCGTCGCCATCGATTGAGCCGAAGTTGCCCTGTCCGTCGACCAGCGGGTAGCGCATCGAGAAGGGCTGGGCGAGGTGAACGAGCGCCTCGTACACCGGGGCGTCGCCATGGGGGTGGTACCGACCCATCACATCGCCGACGATTCCCGCCGACTTCCGATACGGGGAACCGGCGCGAGCGCCGCCGTCGAACATGCCCCAGATGATCCGCCGCTGAACCGGCTTCAAGCCGTCGCGCACGTCGGGGAGCGCGCGCGACACGATCACGCTCATCGCGTAGTCGAGATACGAGGAGCGCATCTCCGCCTCGATATCGACGATGCGCTCCTGGGACACGGGCTCAGCAGTCATCGGCACGCTCGGGAAATGCGAATATGAATGCACAAATTCTACCAAATGCGCCTGCGATTCGTCACCTCGAACGCCTATCGGTGACGAAGGGCGGAGGGCGTGAGAGAATCCGGGCGATGCCCGCCGTGTTCATCCGCCTGGAGAGCAAAGACGGGCCTGCCGGCGACGGACTGGCAGGCTTCCTCCTGCGCTGGGCGGTCACGGCGGCGGCAGTGTGGGCCGCCGACTCCTTCGTAGGCGGCTTCTCCTTGGGCGGCTGGCCCTCGACGCTCGCCGTTGCACTGCTCCTCGGGCTTCTGAACGCGTTCGTGCGACCCGTCCTGGTACTACTCACGCTTCCAGCGACAGTGGCGACGCTCGGGCTCTTCCTCCTCGTGCTGAACGCCGGCCTCCTCGCGGCGGCGGTTGCGATCGCCGACCAGCTCGAAGGAGTTGACGCCCGGCTCGACGGCTTCTGGCCCGCGGTG
>DAOUCS010000040.1:0-6454 GCA_034431815.1 Dehalococcoidia bacterium | reverse complement strand
GCCTGCGCCGTCCTCCCCGAGGCGCACAGCGAGGCCGGTCCGGTCGCAGAGGCATGCCACGCGGCACTCGATGGCGCGTACCTGAAGGGAGACGCCGCGAGGACGCTGGCGCAGCTCGACGCGGCGTACGCCACCCTCGCCGACCTCATCGCCGCCCGCGACCCGGCCGTCGCGCCGGAACCTGCGTTTCCCGGCAGCCCCTGACCGCAGGGCCTCGCACGGCGAATGTTCGGGCGGGGCCAGTCCGGGCGCGAGCTGTCGCCTTCCTCGGTGTACGTGCCCCGAGCGGACTACGGCTCCGGGCACTCGAGCCCGCACGACACGCCAGCTTACCGGTTGGCGTGCCGGGCATTCGCCGTAGGTCTCTGCCCCAGGCTCCACGGACACGTTCCCGCGGCGATTCCGGCCGCGGGTTCGGCAAGCCGGAGGAGGTCGCTTCCGGAGCGTGGCCGGTTTGGTGGCGTGCGTGCGCCCCCGTGATGTTCGCGCAGCTCCGTGGCGAATGTCCGAAGCCTCCCTGCCAGATTCGGTGTAGCGTCGCGATGGATTCGTGACAGCGCGGGGGGCGCGTCGCGCACTTCGATAGTGCCGACGGGCTAAAGCTAGGACCGTCACCGGGCCTGCGCCCGTGTCGCGCTATGTTTATTTCGGGGTCGTCCCGAGCGTCGAGAAACGCCAGTACGGGCTCGCAGGCACCCGCCCACACGAGTCGCCTCAGGAACAATCGCGCGGGACTCCGTGGGGCGGGCCGCAGATCCCCGAGTCGCAGCGCGCGGAGTACACTCCCCGCGTGGACCGGCCGGCCGCTGTCGTCGCCCTCCCCGTGCCCGAGGATGCCATCCGCCGCATCGCCTCCGCCTGCGACGTCCGCTCCCTGCGCTGGCCGCCCTCCCGCGCCGAGCTCATCGGCGCCCTCGCCGACGCCGAGGGCCTCCTCCTTTCCAACCAAACGCCAGTCACGGCCGACATCCTCGAGGCCGCGCCCCGCCTCCGCGTGATCTCAGGATTCGGCGTGGGCTACGACCTCTTCGACGTCGGCGCCGCCACCCGACGGGGCATCGCTGTGTGCAATACGCCCGACGTCCTCACCGACGCGGTCGCCGACCTGACGCTGGCACTCCTCCTCGCCCTCGCCCGGCGCCTCTTCGACAACGCCGCCTACGCCCGCGAGGGCTGGCCCGCCCGCCTGCCGCCGCCTCCGCTCGGGTGGGACCTGCGCGGCAAGACCCTCGGCATCGTGGGCATGGGGCGCATCGGCAGAGCCGTGGCCGGCCGCGCCCGCGCTTTCGGCATGCGCATCCGCTGGTTCGACACCCGCGCCGACGCGGGCGACCCCGCCGAGCGCGCTCCCTCGCTCGAGAGCCTCCTCGCCGAAGCGGACGCGGTCACGCTCCACGTCGACCTCAATCCCTCCACCGCCGGCATCATCGGCGAACGGGAGCTCGCCCAGATGAAGCCGACAGCCGTACTCGTGAACACGTCCCGAGGGGCAGTCGTCGACCAGGCGGCGCTCGTCGCGGCCCTCCGGGCGGGGCGCATCGCCGGAGCTGCCCTCGACGTGCTCGAGACCGAACCACCCCCGCCCGACGACCCCGTCCTCCGCGCGCCGAACCTCATCCTCCTCCCGCACGTCGGGTCGGCGACGGCCGAGACGCGCGCCGCCATGCTCGACCTAGCCGTCGAGAACCTCCTCGCCGTGCTCGCCGGGCGCGAGCCTCCCGCCTGCGTCAACCCCGAGGCGCTCCCCCGCGCCCTGCGACGGTAGCCGACCGCTCATGCCCGAAATCCCGGAACTGGAGGCGATTCGAAGCTTTCTCGCCGAGCGGCTCCCCGGCCGCCGGGTGGAGGCCGCCGAGCCGCGCATCCCGCCCGTCTTCCGTACGCCCGCCGCCGAGCTGCGGGAGCGCCTTCCCGGCGATGTGTTCGGCACGCCCCTGCGGCACGGGAAATTCCTCCTCTTTCCGTTCGCCAGCGGGATGGTCCTCGCCGTCAACCCCATGCTTACCGGCCGATTCGAATACCTGCCCTCGAACGAGCCTCTTGCCAAGCGGACCTGCCTGCGGGTGGCCATCGAAGGGGGAAACGACCTCCGCTACGTCGACGATCGCGTGATGGGAAAGGTCTACTTCCTGCCAGCCGACGGCCTCGCGCGAATCCCGGGGTGGAGCGATGCGGGCCCGGACTTCCTCGATTCCGCCCTCGATGAGGACGCCTGGATCGATCGCATCCGGCGCTTTCGCGGTTCCATCAAGGCGGTGCTGACCAACCCGAAGTTCGTGCAGGGAATCGGCAACGCCTACGCGGACGAGATCCTCTGGGAGGCGGGCATCAACCCCTTCACGCCCCGGACTGGCCTGAGCGACGCTCAGCTCAGAGCCCTCTTCCGAGCGGGGCGGGTGGTCATGGCCTGGGCCGAGCCCCTCGCTGCCGCCGCCATGATCCGCAGCGGCCGCCTCGACTACGACGAACGGCGGGAGTTCCTACGCGTCCACCGCCGCGGCGGGCAGCCATGTCCGCGCTGCGGAACACCCATCAGCGAAATCACCGCCGGCGGCCGCGTCACCAGTTTCTGCCGGGCATGTCAGCCGGGCGGTCCGCTCGTGGGCCGGGGTCGACCCGGGGCGTGAAAGCGGCGATGGCCGCCAGCAGCTCCTCGCGGCCGAAGGGCTTCGCCAACACGGAGAGGCCGTACCGCTCGGCGAGCTCCACCACCCCGCGGTCCGACGTCGCCCCCGTCACGAGGAGAACCCGCCCTACGTACGCCGGGTCTATCCCCCGGAGCTCCTTGAGCACCGCGTCGGCGGTCTCGCCTTGGAGGCGGTAGTCGCAGAGAACCGCGTCGGGTTTCCACTCGCGCACGGCCGCCGCCGCCTCGCCCACCGTGGCGGCGCAGCGCACCTGGTGTCCCGCCGAAGCGAGCAGCCGCTCCGCCATTCGCCGGATTCCCGGCTCGTCGTCCACCACGAGGACCCGGCACCGCCCGGCGTTTCCGCGGCCGTCCCGTGTGCCCTCCTCCGGCTCAGCGTCGCTGGCGGCCAGCGGAAGCGTGAAGCGGAAGCAGGTCGCCCCGAGCTCGTTTTCGAGCCAGATCCGGCCGCCATGTGATTCCACAATGCTCCGGGATAGGCTGAGCCCCAGCCCGGTGCCCCGTCCCGCCTTCGTGGTGAAGAATGGCTCGAAGATCCGGTCGCGCGATTCGGGCGGAACGCCAGGACCGTTGTCGCCCACTTCCACGACCGCGTGGTCCCCCTCCTCCCAGGCCCGGATCCAGAGGCGGGCACCGGCTCGGCCTTCGAGCGCCTGCTCCGCGTTCGTCACCAAGTTGAGGAGGACTTGGGTCACCTGTCCTTCGGAGCCGACCACCGGGTGCGAAACCTGGACGTCCACCTCGTGCGTGAGCCCGCCCTGGCGCCAGCCTGCCTCCCTGAGCCGCACGACGTGGTCGACCACGTCGCGGAGGTCGAACGGCTTCCGCTCGGGCGTGCCCGGCCGGGCGATGAAGAGGAGGTCGCGGACGATGTTCCGCGCGCGGAGCGCCTCGCGGCGGATGAGCTCCAGCTCTTCGCGCACGCCGGCTCCGGCTGGGCTCTGTGCGGCCAGTTCGGCGAACCCTAGGACCGACGTGAGGGGGTTGTTCAGCTCGTGGGCGACGCCGCTCACGATCTCGCCGATGGTGGCGAGGCGGGAGGCTAGCTCCATCTCTTCGCGATGGCGCTCCTCCCGCTCCTTCGCCTCCACCTCGGCCGTGACATCGGTGGCGACGCACAACACCGGGAATTCCGGATGGTCGAGAGGCACGAGCTCGAAGTTCCACCACCGTTGGCGGCCGCCGATGACCCACGAGCCGCGTCCCGTCGCGCGGCGACGCTCGTGGAGAGCTGCGGCCAAAGCATCGCCCACCTCCTTGGGCAGTCGAGAGCGGTGGGCCTCGACGCCGCGGAGCACCCGCTCCGGGTCGACGAGGTCGGCGATGAAGCGGCCGCCGGCGTTCGCCCACACGAGCCGCACATCCTTGTCCAGCAGGAGGATGCCCTCAGGAAGCGACTCGAGGATAACCTCCATCGTCCGCCGGAGGCGGTCGGCGTCTTCCGCCAGGCGGGCGTTCCGGAGCGCGGGGGCGACCACGTTCGCCACCAGGGAAACGAGCCCGACGGTGCGTTCGTCGAAGCGGAACCCGGAGGCGCGCGAGGCGGCCAGCAGATGTCCGACGAGTTCGCCGCCCGACGATGCGGCGACGACCGCCACGCTGGACGAACGCACCCCGGCTGCCGCGAGCCCCAGCGGCAGGGCATCGAAGGAGAAAACGATGTCACCCGTAAGGGGAAGACCCGGGAGGGCTTCCCGCGGGAGGACGCCGAGAGTTGCGCTCCGGGCACCCGCAAGCCGAAACGCAGGTTCGCCGACGAAAGCCCAGCCGATGACGGGCCGCGGGACCACCCGGCCGACCGTGCGGGCCAATGACCGCACCGTCTCCTCCGTCGTGGAGTGCGCGGCCGCAACGGCGGCGGCCCGGGCTAGCACCTCGCGCTGCTCGGCCTCGAGCCTCGCCCGCGCCAGGGCGCGCTCGCGGCTCAGCGCTTGGGAGATGAGCGTCGCCAGCGTGCGCACGAACCAGTCCTCGGTCGGCGTGGGCCGCCGTTCGGAGCGCCAACCGACGACGAGCGCGCCGAGGGTCCCCTCCGGGTCATCGAGTCGGCCGAGCCAAACTTTGCGGATTCCCTGGCCGTCGAGCCGCCGGCCGATACCTTCCGGCAGGTCGTCCGCCGCCGCAACCTCCGGCCCGTGCAGGAGCGCCACCCGCCGCTCGAGCCAGGTCGACTCCTGACGCGCCAGATGCGACCACGGCCGGACGGTTCCAGGATAGGCTGCCGAGGCGCGCAGCTGCCCCTCGATAGCGCGGAAGAGGAGGAGGAAGTCAAAGGGGAGCTCGTCGCGGCCGCGGCCCGCGAGCTCCACGAACAGCGTCTCGACCGGCGCGCCGCCGCCGAGGAGGATCGACACGTCGTTCAGCAGCCGGGAGCGGTTCGCCCACCGCTGCGCGATCGCGAGCCGCACCTCTTCGCGCAGCGCATGGGAAAGAAATCGCGTCGCCGCCCGCAGGAAGCACTGCTCCTCTTCGGTGAAGGGCTCGGGGGAACGGCGAGCGACAGTGAACGCCCCGAACACTTCCTCTTCGAGCGTCAGCAGGCAGGACCATGCCCACTGCAGGCCGAACTGCCGGACGAGCTCCAACACGGGAGCATCGCCTTCGGTGCGGTAGAGCAGCCCTTCAGGGCGAAGCCGAAGGGGCTCGAGATCCTCGGCCCGGACCCGCGGCACCCCGCCGACGTCCCGCGCACGCTCCTCCGGATAGACGGCCACTACACGCCAGGTTCCCCGTTCGATGTCCCGCGCGAGCAGGGATGCGTAGTCCACCGCTGCGCCCTCGACGAGGCGCGACGCGAACGCCCCGAACACCTCTCCGAGCGACCGCCGCTCGATAGCGAGCTGGGCGAGCGAGAGGAGCAGGTCGTCACCCGGGCCCTGGCGTGCCATAGGACGCACCATGTCTACCGCAGGAGGTGCGAACGGCCAAGTAGGGTAGTTCCTGACGTCACGTACGGCGGAGAGCCGGTACGACGCGCTTCGATGAGGGCCCGTGCCCGCGCGGCGACCCCTGCGCCCACGCGAGGGGAATGGACGGCGCTCCGATTCGTAGTCGTCGGTCTGGCGGCCCGAGCTGGCATCCCTTCGAGGCACCGCTGTCGGAGGCTGCTGCGCCGAAGGGTCCGTCGGGCGGCCCGGCCTCGAATCGCGCAGCGACCGCCGGCATCATCGAAACCCTCCGCGGTGGCAACGCCTTCGGCATCCTGTAGAACCGGCCCGGACCAGAATGGGTCGAATCCACGGTCCCGTGGCCTGCTCCGCCACAGCTCTCCAAGCTCGGATGTGGCAGCGACCTGGAAGCGGAGAAGATGCGACCTCTCCCGCGCCTCGTCCAGCCGACGTTGCCCTCGCGTTCGACTCGCTGCGGAGCCAGCTCGACCTGGGCTCCCAGCTGGCCGAGTATCGCGTCTCTACCGGACAACCAGCGTCCCGGTCATGAAGTCGGGGTGGAAGTTGCAGCGGAAGAAGTACTCGCCGGGCTGGCTCGGTGCGGTGAAAGTCACCTCCACGGTGGCGCCCGGCTGGGCGGCGGGGCTCGAAGCGATGCCCTGGATAGCTTGGGCGTTCGTGTAGGCAGCGAAGTTGTGCGGTACACCGTCGGCGTTTCGCAGGCGGACCGTCACCTGTGCCCCGGCCGGCACTTCAATCCGCCCCCGGCTGAAGGCGAAGTTCTGCGCCGTGAGCTCGACAATCGTCGAGCCGCCGGCTGGGGGCTGGGTCGCCTGCGGAGCGGGCGCCGGGGTCGGCGTCGGCTGGGGCGCCGGCGTTGGCGTCGGCGGCGCCGGACGCGGAGTTGGCGTCGGGGACG
>DAOUCS010000039.1:0-12365 GCA_034431815.1 Dehalococcoidia bacterium | reverse complement strand
CAGGCGCCCCGAATTGCGCCCTGGCGGGCGGCCACCGCCGCGCTGCTGCTCCCTGAGGCGCCGCGGAGCCAGAGGGCGAGGTGCGCCTTCGCCTCGAGGATGAGTGCGGCCAGCCGCTGCAGGGGGAGGAGGGATGGGTCGGCGCTGCAGGCCAGGGCGCCGGGCAGCGGCGCCGCCGCGCGCTCCGTGCCCGCGGCGGCGCCGAACGCCCGGCACACCGCCGTCCAGCCTTCGGGGGTGCCGGCGGCCGCCAGGAGCTGGGCGGTGGGCTGCCAGAGCGCCGGACTCAGCGGGTCGGCGCCTTCCGCCCCAGCGAAGAGCGCCGCAGGATCGAGCGGTGCCTCGGGCGGAGGCGCAGGCGTCCCCAGAACGGCGAGCGACGCAGGCTCGGTGGGAGCCGGGGCGAGGAAGGGGAGTTCGAGGCCGCCCCAATCGACGGCGTAGAGGAACGCCGGCAGGGTGACCGCGAGGGCCAGGATGCCGTACCCGATTTTCGCCACGCCCAGATCATCGGCAGCCATGCGTGCCTTCCCCGCCCTGCTCCTGGTTGACGCAGCTGGACCCCCGGCCGTAGCCTCGGGACGACAGGGGGAGTACCCGCGGCCCCGCGAGGGCCGAGGCCGGTCGTCAGGACGCGCCGCCCCGGCGCCGGCCGGCCGCGAGCACTGGTCTCGTCGGTGAGACCCTGGCCACACCACCGCGTGGTTGCGGCCAGGGTCGTTTTTTGTACCCGGGCCGCACCTGCGCATGCTCGGAGCGTTACCACGATGCTCGACGAACGCTTCGAAGCCCTCTTCGAACACCGAAAGAAGCGGTACCGCTACGAATACGACGACGAGAGGGAGCCTCCGCGACGGAAGCGCCCTCGCCAATGGGAGGACGTGCAACTAGAGCCGCGGGGGGCGCGCGCCACGCGGCCGCCGCGGCGCTACGAGGATGACGAGGGTTGGGACGAGCGCGTTGCCCCCCGCCGCCGGAGCGACTGGGACGAGGACGACTGGGACAACGAGTGGGAGGAGCGCCGCCGCTACGAGCGCGGAGCGTGGTACGGCCGCCCGCCGAAGAAGAAACCCTGGTGGAAGAAGCTGGGCGACCTGTTCGAGTTCGGGGATTAGCCGATGGACATCCTGATGACCGTTGCCCCTTGGGCAGGGTTCCTCGCCCTGGTCGGCGTTCTGCTGGCAATCGACCTGGGCGTCTTCCACCGCGAAGCCCACGAAGTCGGCCGCAAGGAGGCGCTCATTTGGAGCGTTGTGTGGATCGGCCTGGCGCTCATCTTCAACGCCGGCGTCTACCTTGTGCGCGGCTTCGACGACGGGCTCCGTTGGACCACCGGCTACATCGTCGAGAAGTCGCTGAGCGTCGACAACATCTTCGTCTTCGTGCTTATCTTCTCTGCGTTCGCGGTGCCGCCCGCTTACCAGCACCGCGTGCTCTTCTGGGGCATCGTAGGCGCGCTGGTGATGCGCGCCATCCTCATTGCTTTTGCAGGCTTTCTGCTCTCCACGCTCCATTTCACCGTCTACCTCTTCGGGGCGTTCCTGGTGTTCACCGGAATCCGCTTCCTGCGCGAGGAGCAGCACGAGCCGGACCTGCGCCGCAGCCGCGTGCTGCGCATCGCCCGGCGCATCTTCCCCGTGACCGACGGCTATCGCGGCCAAAAGTTCTTCGTGCGGGAGCACGGCGTGCGCTACGCCACGCCCCTGTTCCTCGTGCTCATCTTCATCGAGATGACCGACCTCGCGTTCGCTGTCGATTCGGTGCCGGCCATCTACGCCATCACCGACGACCCCTTCATTGTGTTCACGTCGAACATCTTCGCCATCCTCGGCCTTCGGGCGCTGTACTTCGTGGTGGCGGGATACCTGCGCTCCATCGCCCTGCTGCGGCCGGCGCTAGCGGTCATCCTCATCTTCGTCGGCGGGAAGATGCTCGCGTCGGATTTCTACAAGGTGCATCCCGGCATCTCGCTCGCCTTCATCGTTGCGGTGCTCCTCGTGGCGTTCGTCGGTTCGGCCCTGATTAGGAAGCGCCAGCCGGCGCATCCCCCGACACCGGCGGGCATCTCTGGCGGCGCGGAGTGAGCGCTCAAGACGAACCGGCGCGGTGCCGACGATCCTCACCGGAACATCACGCGACGGGGAGGTTCGCACCGTGTCCGAACTCGAAGCGCTCGTCACGAAAGCCATCGCTGCCCACGGACAGTGGAAAGTCCGGCTTCGGCAGGCCATCGAAACCGGGAAGAGCGAGTGGAGCGTCGACCAGGTGAAGGTCGATAACGCATGCGTGCTCGGCCAGTGGATCTACGGGGACGCGATGGTCCGCTTCCCGGGCGACCCGCTCGTCGGGGAGATCCGGGAGCTGCACCAGCAGTTCCACCAGGAGGCGGCGAAGGTGCTTTCGCTTGCCCTCATGGGCCGCAAGGCCGAGGCCGAGCGGTTGATGGACCAGGGGAACGCCTACGCCCGCATCCCCGGCTCGCTCGTGCGGGCACTGCAGAAGCTCGGACAGAAGGCGGCCTGAACCGGGACGGCCTACACGAGCGTTTCCAGCAGGGGCGGGAAGGCGACGAGGTCGCGGACGAACACGTCGCCTTCCCGCTGCCAGCCGCGATCCTCGAGTTCGCGGGCGAGCGGCACCAGCAGCGGGCTCGCCGCGACGGCGATGTGGCGGGCGCCGTGCATGGCGGAGTACTGCGCGACGCGTTCGAGCATCCACAGCTCAAGCCCGCGCCCGCGGTACTCCTCTCGGAGGACCGGGCCGCCGACGCGCCAGCCGGCCTCCCGCCTCTCGGCCCACACGGCGCCCACGACCCGCTCGCCGTCGGCAGCGGCGTACCACCCGGGCCGGGCCAGCTCGGCGAAGAACCACGGGTCCCGGCCGGTGAGTGCAGCGACGGCTTCGGCGTCGCTGCGGCGAACCTCGCGCACGGTGAGGAGCGGCAGGCGCCGTTCGAGGACGAGCAGCGGACGCTTAGCGCCTTCGCGGCGGGCGACCGGCGTGTACCCCCAAAAGAGGAACGCGGCTTCCGCCCGCGAGCCTTCGACCACGGCGATGCGGGCCAGGCGGAGCCCCCGGTCTTGGGCCCGGCGCTCGATGGTCCGGACGAGCGCCCGCCCCGCCATTGGGCGAACCGAGGCGGCGAAATCGACCCAGGCCGCACCATCGTCGACGCGCCACGAAGCGACCCCCGCGACCGCCCGAGCCCCTTCCGCGATGAGCACGGCAGCGCCCGTCTGGATGAGCATCGCCAGACGCTCGGCCTCGGCGGCCTCGTCCGCGGCCGGGCACGCCTGCAAGAGCTCTCCGTATGCTTCACGGATGACGGCGGCGGCCGCCGGGGCATCGGCGGGCTCGGCCTGACGGACGATGAAGCTGCTCTCGCGCCAGACGTTCGGCGTCACGGACGTCTTCAGCCTACGCGGCGTGCCGCGGTCGTTGCATCCGGTACAGATCGGGGAATCCCCTGAATCGCTCCTTGTAACGGAGACGTAGACTTCCTGGATAGAAGTCGTACCGGCGAGGCGAGGTGGAAGCAGCGACGCCCGACGGACAGCCGCCATCCGGCCCGGGAATCCCGCCGGAGACGCTCCTCGCCATCCTCGAGGAGACGCGGGAGGCCGTCGCGCTCGTCGAGGCCGATGGGACGATCCGCTACATAACCCCGTCCCTCCTGCGGGTCTTGGGGAGCGACCCAGCCGAGCGGGTCAGCCGCTCCGCGTTCGATTTCGTCCATTCGGACGACGTCGCTTCGGTGCAGGCTTCGTTTCGGCAGCTGCTCGCGGCCCCCGGGGGGGCTGCCTCGTTCGAAGTCCGCGCCCTCCGCGCCGACGGGTCGTACCGGTGGCTGCGCGTGGCAGCACGGAACCTACTTCACGACCCCCGCGTCGGCGCCGTCCTGGCCACGTTCTGGGACATCGAGGCGGAGCGCCGCGCACGGGAGGCGCTCGCCGAACGCGAGGAACGCCTTCGCCTCGCCCGACAGGCCGCGCAGCTGGGCTTCTGGACCTTCGACGTGAAGTCCGAGCATCTCCGGATCGAGTACGAGACGGACCCGGTGTTCGCCGTCGACCCGGTCCGCGGCGCGAGCTTCACCGAGTGGCTGGAGTCTGTCCATCCAGACGACCGTGAGGCGGCGCGCGGGCTCGTCGAAGCCGCCTTTCGCGGGGAGATCGACGGCTATTCCTGCGAAATCCGCGTGCGCAACTTCCAGGGGGAGTGGCGCTGGGTCGCCATCCACGCCAGCGTGTTCGGACGGCATCGGAACGGGGTCCCGAAGCTCTTCGTCGGCACCTACCAGGACGTGACGGGCCGGCGCCGCGCCGAAGAGCAGCTCCGGGAGAGCGAGGAGCGGTACCGCCTGGTGGCCGAAGCGCAGTTCGCCGCCGTATACGAATGGACCGCCGAAACCGACCGCATCGTGTGGTCGCGGGGCCTCACCGAGGTCTTCGGCTATCGGCCGGAGGATCTCCCCGACTGGCCCACGTGGTTCATCCACGTCCATCCGGGGGATGCGGACGTCCTGCGGGCATCGCTCGGCCGGTTTCACGCCGAGCGGGGGACGATCTGGCAGGGCGAGTACCGGTACCGCCACGCCGACGGAACCTACCGCTACGTCCGCGAGCGTGCCTATGCCCTTCGCGACGGTGAGGGCCGGGCGGTGCGAATGGTCGGCGCGATCACCGACGCCACCGCTGAGTTCCTTGCCCGGGAGACGGAGCTCGAACGGCGGAAGTTCGAAAGCCTCACGGTGATGGCCGCGGGCGTCGCCCACGACTTCAACAACCTGCTCACGGCCATCCTCGGCAACGCCGGCATCGCCCGGGCAGCGCTGGGCGGGGAGAACAGCGAGGCTGTCCAGGCCCTCGAAGATATCGAGGCGGCGGCGAGGAGGGCTGCCGGCCTCGTCCGTCAGATGCTCGACTTCGCCGGGGTAGGCGAGCCTGTCCAGGGCCGCTGCGACCTGAACGCCGTAGCCCAGGAGGCAGCGGCGATCGTGCGGGGCACCATGGAGCTGAACGTCCGCCTCGTGCTCGAGCTGGCCGCCGAGCCGGTCGTAGTCCGCGGCGACGAGCACGCCCTCTCGCGGGTGCTCGTGAATCTGCTCGCGAACGCGCGGGAGGCGCTGGCGGGCGCGCGCGGCCGGGTCACCGTCCGCACAGGCGTGGCCGAGCTCACAGCGGCACAGCTGGCCGCCGAGGGCTGGGCTCCGCCCGGTGCGGCGCGTCCCGGCCGCTTCGGGATGGTCGAGGTGGAGGACACAGGGCCCGGCATCCCTGCCGACCGCCTGGGGCGCATCTTCGATCCGTTCTTCTCGACGAAGTTCGCCGGACGCGGACTCGGTTTGGCGAGCGTGTTGGGCATCGTCCGCCGCCACGGCGGAGGCATCCGCGTTCGCTCTACGGTCGGCATCGGGACGTGCTTCACGGTCGCCATTCCCCTCGCCGAGGGCGTGGCGGCGGAAGCGTAATGGGGCGCTATGCCCTTCTGGCGTATCTGGTACGCTGGAGGGGAGGCCCGCTGCGAGCGGAGTACGGGAAGGAGTCCGGGAGCATTGGCATTTGCCGATAAGCAGATCACCTGCCGCGATTGCGGCACCGTCTTTGTGTTCACCGCCGGAGAACAGGAGTTTTACGCGAACAAGGGGCTGATGAACCAGCCCAGCCGGTGCCCGGCCTGCCGCTCGGCTCGGAAGCAGAGCGCCAGCAGCCTGGAGGCGCAGGACGGCTACGTCCGGTACGGCAACTTCGCCAGCTTCGGCGGAAAGACGCCCCGTCAGATGCACCCCGCGGCCTGCGCTGAGTGCGGCCAGATGACGGAGGTGCCGTTCGTGCCCCGGGGGGAACGCCCGGTGTACTGCAGCTCCTGCTACAGCAAGATCAAGCCTTCGGGCGAACGGGAGCGGCAAGAGACCGCCCGCTAAGGCCCCATGTCGGCCGACGAGCGGACGCGCCAGCTTGCCCGCCTTCTCGGTCTCCCGCGCGAAGCTGATTCCGCGCGCGTCGCCCAGGCGGCCGCTGCCGACCCCGGCGGGCTCGCCGTGGCCCTCGCGGCAGAGGCGGCCGAGAACGATGACGTGACCAGCGCGGCTGCGGCTGTCGAGTACCTGGAGCTTCGCCTGCGGTTCTTCGGCGCCCTCATCCCGCCTGAGGTTGGGGAGGCCGTTCGGCACCGCTTTGCCGAGCTGGTGGCTGCCTGGGATGAAATCCGGCCTCAAGGCGGTGAACACTCCGGCCGATCCTGAAGGCGAGAGCCTGAGAACGACGGCGCGCCATGGCCGACGAGAAGCCCGAGCCCGAACGCCTTATCGCCGAAGCCCGCCGCCTCCGCGACCAGTGGGAGGCGGGCGTGTACGTCTCCCTCGCGAAAGCCATCCGGGTGGCGAACGAGCTCGCCGACCGACTGGAGAGGAGGCAGCGACCGCGCCGCGCTGCCTGAACGGCGCCCATTGGCCGTCCGACCCATCTGGCCTTCCCCGTCCGGCCGCTGCAGGCGGGGACCCCGTGCCGTAGCCTCGAGCCGATGAAACAGTCGGAGTCCTACGGCTCCCCTCCGATGGCGCTTCTCCGTATGCCCGCGATGGCCGCCGGAGGTGCGGCCCTCCTCGTCGGAATGGCTGCCGGACTCGTGCGCGCGGGGCTCGAGATACCCGGTTTGCCCGAGGCCGCACCCCTTCGCCACGGCCCGCTGATGGTCTCGGGGTTCCTGGGCACGCTCATCGCCGTCGAGCGGGTGGTGGGTCTGGGGCGGTGGTGGGCCTGGCTGGGGCCGCTGGCGTCGGCGGCGGGTGCCGTGCTGCTCCTCGCCTGGGGAAGCCCGCAAACGGCTTCAGCTGCCTTTGCCATCGCGGCGGGCGTGCTCGCGGCGGTGTTCGCCGAGGTCCTCCGCCTTCGGCCGGAGGCGAGCGCTGCCGTCCTCCTCGCCGGAGCCGCCGCCTGGCTGGGGTCCGCCCTCCACGGGATTACCGGCGGGGGGACGGTCGAACTGGTGCCCTGGTGGACGGCCTTCCTGGCTCTCACCATCGCGGGCGAACGCCTCGAGCTGGGGCGGTTCCGGGCACCGGGATGGCGGGCGGTGCTCCTCTTCGCTCCTGCGGCTGGCCTCGTGGCGGCCGGCGCTCTCATCACCGTCGCAGACCTGAAGATGGGCGTGCGGGTGCAGGGCCTCGGCCTCGCAGCGCTTGCGCTCTGGCTCGCCCGTTACGACGTCGCCCGACGGACCATCCGCACGTCGGGCCAGGCGCGCTACATCGCGGCCTGCCTCCTCAGCGGGTTCGGGTGGCTTGCGGCGTCAGGGGGGCTGCTTGCGCTCTGGCCGGAGGAGTTCGCCGCCGGCCTCCGCTACGACGCCATGCTGCACGCCTTCTTCCTTGGCTTCGTCATGGCGATGGTGTTCGGGCACGCGCTCATCATCCTGCCGGGGGTGCTCGGGGTGCGCGTGCCGTATCGGCGCGGGTTCTACGCGCAGCTCCTGCTCCTGCAGGCAGGGCTTGCCGTCCGCGTGGTCGGGGACATCGCGGGCGAGGCGGCGCTCCGCGAGACCGGAGCGGTCCTGAACGTCGCGTCCGTGACCCTCTTCCTCGGCGCCACAGCCGCATCCGCCCTCGCGGCCACCCGCAGGCCCGCCTTCAGCCGCGGGAACGCAGCGCCCAGGCCGTCAGGCTCAGGGTGAACGCACCGATGCCGGCGATAGCGGCGAACGCCCGGACGAGGGCCGCGACGTCCCAACCATCGAGGACGAGCGAGCGCATGCCCTCCAGCACGTACGTGACCGGGTTGATCGTGGCGGCGAAGCGCAACCAGGGCGCGAAGATCTCCTTCGGCGCGAAGGCGGGCGAGAGGAAGAGCAGCGGGAAGAAGAGGAGGAAGGAGAGCTGTGCTGCCTGCGGGCTGCCAGTCCGGAGTCCGAAGGCCACCCCGAAGGCCGAGAAGACGAACCCGAACGTTCCGGCCATTCCCACGAGGAGGAGGAACCCAAGCGGCCCCGCGGCAAACCCCGACCCGACGAGCAGGCCGATGCCGGCGATGAGCGCTCCGAGGGCGGCAGCCTTCACGCCGTCGGCCATGACGCGCCCGAACACGACTGCGAAGCGGGGCGCCGGCGTCAGCAGCAGCTTCTCGAAGTAGCCGCTTACCACATCCTGGGTGATGGCTAGCCCTGCGGTGCCGCTTGCGGCCGCGTTGAGCACGGCGACCGGCATTTGGAAGCCGGTGAAGTTGTCGATCCCGAAGGCACGCTCGGCTACCCGTCCGACGGCCCCGACCGTCACGGCGAAGAAGAACAGCGGAATGACGAGGTTGCCCACTTCGTTCACCGGCTGGCGCACGATCTCGAGAAGGGCCCGGACGGTGAGGAGCCAAGTAGCGCGGAGTGTGTTCACCTGCGGTCCTCCCGGGCCTGGGGGTTCGATGTCTCAACGCTGGCGTGGGGCTCCGAGGCGCCGTCGCCCGTGGGGACGGGCAGCCCAGCAGCGAGATGGTGCCCCGTGATGCGGAGGAAGACGTCGTCGAGGGTCGGGCGGGCGAGGGTCACCGAACGCGGCCGCAGGCCCGCCCGCTCCAGATTGAGGACCACGCGGGGCACGAGACGCGCTCCGTCGCGAACGTAGAGGTAGAGGTAACCGTCGGCCACGCGCCGGTCGGCCGCAGCCGGTAGGTTCGCCAGCACCTGGAGCGCGCGTTCGACGGCGGAGGGCTCCTCGCCGAGCTCGACGGCGATGACATCGGCGCCGATGCTCGACTTCAACGTCTCGGGACTGCCCTGGGCGACGATCCGGCCGCGATGGATGATGGCGACCTCGTCGGCGAGGCGGTCGGCCTCCTCCAGGTACTGCGTGGTGAGGAAGACAGTGACGCCCTGGTCGCGGTTGATGGAGCGGATGTACTGCCACACGTTCTCGCGGGAACCGGGGTCGAGGCCGGTCGTGGGCTCGTCGAGGAAGAGGACGCGCGGCCGGTGGACGAGCGCGGCCGCCAGATCGAGCCGGCGGCGCATGCCTCCGGAGTAGGTGCCGAGGCGCCGATCGGCCACGGCTTCGAGCCCGACGACGGCCAGCAGTTCCGCGGCGCGGCGCCGAGCTTCGCCCCGCGGGAGGCCGAAGAGCCGGGCCTGCAGCTCCAAGAGCTCCCGCCCTGTTTGGAGGTCGTCGAGCCCGACTTCCTGGAGGGCGACGCCCGCCGCCCGGCGCACGTCGCCCGGGCGCTCGATGACGTCGTACCCGGCAACCCACGCCCGTCCCGAGGTGGGGCGGAGGAGGGTGGTGAGCATGCGGACGGTGGTGGTCTTCCCCGAGCCGTTCTCGCCGAGGAAGGCGAAGATCTGCCCGTCGCTGACGTCGAGGTCGATGCCGTCGACGGCGCGGACGCCGCCCCTCCGGTAGACCTTCGTCAGCCTCTCAGCGCGGATAGCTGCCAACGCATTGCCCCTCGAGCCGCCGTCGGGCGGCTATCCGCCAGTATAGCTATCCCGCGATGCTGCACCGGCACGGCGTTCAGCCGTGGTCCTCGAAGCGGCGCTCCCCTGCGCGGATGGGGACGGGGATGCGGTTTTCGGGCGGCGGCAGGGCGCAGGCCCAGTTGTCGTTGTAGCTGCAGTACGGGTTCTCGGCGTAGTTGAAATCCAGCAGTAAGCGGCCGTCGGGCAGCAGCCGGGGTTCGAGGTATCGCCCGGCGCCGTACGTCTCCGTACCCGAAGTGGCGTCGGTGAAGGGCAGGAAAAGCGTGCCGGTCTCCGGGTCGCGGAACACCGTTAGGCTGACAGTGCGGCCCGCCACGGCGAAGGTTACCCGCGCCCAGCGGAGGTAGCGGCGTTCGCCCCCGTCCGTGGTAGCCAGGGTGACGAAGTCCGGTTCGGGAAACAGCTTTGGCTCGAGGACGAAGACGAGCTCCTGGTTTTCGGGGAAGTAGCTCAGGCCGGTGAAGCGCGCCTGCTGCTCCGGGGCCAGCGGCGAGGACGGGTGGTTGCGGAAGAAGGCGTCCCTTCTCCGGCGGTAGTCGTCGAGCGCTGAGTTCGTCATGCAGGTGCCTCCGCGGCGCTCCGGCGGAGGGAGCCCGCCCCGCGGCTCCGGATCCCGGAGGTCACCGCTGGGTCAGTGCATCCACCTCCGCCATCTCTTCGGGCGTGAGCCGCCACTCGGCGGCGCGGACGTTCTGCTCCACCTGCTCGGGCTTGGTCGCCCCCGCGATGACGGACCCGATGTACGGCTTGGAGGCGAGCCACCCGATGGCGAGGTCGAGAATCGTGTGGCCGCGGGCCTCGGCGAAGGCGGTGAGCTTCTCGACCAGGTCGAAGTTGCGGTCGGTGAGGATGCGCTCGGGACCCGGCCAGGCGGCGAGGCGGGTGCCCGGCGGGGGCGGTTCGCCCCGGCGGTACTTGCCGGTGAGCAGGCCGCTGGCCAGGGGGAAGTAGGGCAGGATGCCGACCCCGCAGGCCTGGCAGGCGGGGACCAGCTCCCGCTCGATGCGGCGGTCGAGAAGGGAGTACACGTTCTGGGCCGAAATGAAGGGGGTCAGCCCGCGGTGCTCGGCGATGAGGTGGGCCTGTACGACCTGCCACCCTGCGAAGTTGGAGCTGCCGATGTAGCGCACCTTGCCGGCCCGGACCAGATCGTCGAGGGCGCGGAGGGTCTCCTCGATCGGGGTGTTCGGGTCGGGGACATGCATCTGGTACAGGTCGATGTAGTCGGTGCGCAGACGGCGGAGCGAGGCTTCGACCTGCTCCATGATGTGGCGGCGGCTCCCGCCACGCTGCATGGGGCCCTCGCCCATCGGGTTGCCGAACTTCGTGGCGATGACCACTTGGTGGCGCCGACCCTGGAGGATTTCCCCGAGGATCTCCTCGGAGCGCCCGCCGCCTCCGTACACGTTGGCCGTGTCGAAGAAGTTGATCCCGAGGTCGAGCGCCTTCTCGACGACAGCGCGGGCCTCTTCGGGGCCGATGCGGCGGCCGAAGTTGTTGCACCCCAGCCCGACGACGGAGACTTCGAGGCCGGAGCGGCCGAGGCGTCGATACTCCATGCCGTTCGCTCCCTGCGCGTGAGTAGTCTCGGTGGGGGCAGTATAACGCTCGCGTTCAGGTAAAGCGGACGATCGGCGCGGCGCGGCTCCACAGCTCTTCGAGCCGGTAATATTCGCGCTGCGGCGGCGAGAAGAGGTGGATGACCACGTCGCCGAAGTCGAGCAGCACCCAGCCGCTGTCCGGGGTGCCCTCCACAGCCCGCAGGTCGGCGCCCTCCCGACGCAGCTCCTTTTCCAGGTGTTCGATGAGGGCCTTATACTGGAGCGGGGAGACGGCCGTCGCAATGACGAAATAGTCGGCGAACGTCACCACCCGCGAGATGTCGAGCAGCGCGATATCGGACGCCTGCCGATCGGAGAGGATGTCGATCGCCCGGTGGGCCAGCGCTTCCGAATCCAGCGGCTGCACCTCGTCCCGGCGGTTCCGGGTGACAGGATTATAGCGAACCTCCCATGAGCCGCCCCCGCGTCGTCGTCGGCATGTCCGGCGGTGTCGACAGCACCGTCGCCGCGGCCCTCCTCGCCGAGGCGGGGTACGAGGTCATCGGCGTGACGATGCGCCTGTGGACCATCCCCCGGCCGGAGGAGTTCCGCGGCCGCCAGCAGTGCTGCAGCGTCGAAGACATCGACGACGCCCGCCGCGCCGCGGGTCAGCTCGGCATCCGCCACTACGTGCTCAACTTCGAAGAGGAGTTCCGGCGCTTCGTCGTCGAGCCGTTCGTGGCCGAGTACGCTGCCGGCCGGACCCCGAACCCGTGCATCCGCTGCAACGAGCACATCAAGTTCCGCGTCCTGTTCGAGCGGGCTCAGGCCCTGGGGGCCGACTTCCTGGCCACCGGCCACTACGCGCGCGTCGTCAGCGGCGAAGGGGGCGCGCCCCACCGGCTGCTGCGGGCGCAGGACCCCGCGAAGGACCAGTCCTACGTGCTCTACATGCTCGGCCAGCGGGAGCTCGCCAAACTGCTCCTTCCCATCGGCGACTTCACGAAGGCCGAAGTGCGCGCTCACGCGCGCCGTCTGGGGCTCGACGTGGCCGACAAGCCCGACAGCGTGGAGATCTGTTTCGTGCCCGGGAACGACTACCGCCGCTTCGTGGCGGAGCGAGTCCCTCCCGCCCCGGGGCCGATCGTGGATTCGGAGGGCCGCCTGGTGGGCCGTCACCAGGGCGTGGCAGCCTACACCATCGGCCAGCGGCGCGGATTGGGCATCGCCCTCGGAGAGCCGCGGTACGTCACGGCCATCGACGCGGCGGCGAACGTGGTCGTCATCGGCCCCGAAGAGGAGCTGTTCGCGGACACGGTCGAGGCGGACGAGGTGCGGTGGACGGCGGGCTGCGCGCCGCCCGCCGGG
>DAOUCS010000038.1:0-13763 GCA_034431815.1 Dehalococcoidia bacterium | reverse complement strand
GGCCAGCCGCTGGAGTCGGTGCTCGCCGTGCCGCCCGACGTCATCTTCCGCATCTACGGCAACGAGATCTCGATGGGGAAGGGACAGGGGCTCATGGGCATGCTCGACCACGTGAAGATGCACGCTGCCCGTGCCCTTCGCGAGCGCCGATCGGAGGGATGACAGTGGGAGCGCTGCTCGTCCTTCGGCTCATCGGCTTCCCGGCCGCGATGCTCATTTCCGGCATCGTCGCCTGGCGGCTCGCCCGGCGCTCCAGCGACCCCCGCAGCGAGCGACCCGCGTGGCGAGATGACTCCCTTGCCGAGTGGTACCAGGAGCGGGAGCGGCTCGCCGAGGAGGAGCGGCGGAAGCGCCACGAAGCGCTCTCGCGGGCCGAGCACCCCGAAGCGCCGGAGGCGAGCCAGCGGGAGGAGCGTGTTGAGCACCGCCTCGGAGGGTGAGCGCCGTGGGTGCCTCCCCGCTGCGAGCGCGTCCGCTGGGTCTCGGAAGCCATCGCGCTGCGCGACGCGAGCGCTTGTAGGGGCCGGGTTCAGCTCGCGCGAGGTATTCATATGGGGCGTCGCGGTCACCTGGGGTGCCCGAAGCGGCCGCTGCCGGCGGGTGTCGCCCTCCTATGCACGGTCCGGGCGGCCTTCCTTTGCGAGAGCGTTCGAATCGCCTTCAGGTCGCGGAAGGGTATAGCGCTGTCGAGGGTCCGGCTGGCGTGTGCCCACCGGACCCCGACTGATGCCGCGGCTTGATGGGCGCGTGGAAGAGGAGGCTCCCGGCCGGTCGTCCGGGATATGCGGCGGGCGGCTCGTCGCGGCCGTTCATCGCTCCCTTCGTCTCGGGAGGCGGGGCTTGGCCGGCGCGGATGGGTTCGTGTGCGCAGTCTCCCTGATGCCGCCCGCCCCGGCTCGGGACCAGTGAAGAGCGACCGGACAGGGTGGTAGAGTGGCCCCGCAGCACCCGATCTCGGAGGCGCGCCATGGACCGATTCGAAGACGGTGACCTCGTCATCCTCCGCGCGGGGCCGGCGGGCGCCTGGCAGAACAACATCTACCTCGTGATAGACCGCACCACGGGAGAGGCCGCCTTCATCGATGCCCCTGACGAGCCGGAGAAGGCCATCGCTGTCGCGGAGGCGGCCGGCGTGCACCCGGCGAAGATCCTCCTGACCCATTCGCACGGCGACCATACGGCCGGCATCGACGCTTTGAAAGCTCGATTCGGCTGCCGCCTCTACGCCGACGCCGCTGAACCCTGGCTGAAGGAGGGTCAGCTCGACGAGCCCGTTCACCACGGGCAGGAGATTCACGTCGGCAACGTGACGTTCCGGGTGCTGAGCGTCCCGGGCCACACCCCGGGGAGCACGGCTTACGTTGCCGGGAAGAGCGCCTTCGTGGGCGATACCCTCTTCCCCGGCGGGCCCGGACGCTCACAATCGCCGGAGCTCCTGAGGCAGGAGATCGCATCCATCGTGACGCACCTGTACACGTTGCCGGACGACACCGTCGTATATCCCGGGCACGGCCCCACGACGACGATAGGGGAGAGCAAGGCCGAGTACGCCGTGTTCGCCTCGCGCGAGCACCCGCCCGACCTGTGCGGCGACGTTCGCTGGCTGGAATCCTGAGCGCACTCTCGACGGTTTGTCCAGCGGGCGGTATGCTGTCCTCGCGATCGAACGGGGGCGGGGAACGTTCGCAGCGAGACCATCTATCGGAGTGACAACGAATGGCGAACCCTGGCGAAGTCGTACCGAAGAGCCGCTTGGAACGCCGCAAGCTTCGCACCCGGCGGGCGATCCTGGAAGCAGCCGCGAAGCTCTTTCGCGAAAAGGGCTTCGGCAAGACCTCCATCATCGAAATCGCCGACCTTGCCGATGTGGGCGTCGGCACCCTGTACGGGTACTTCCGCTCGAAGCACGAGCTGCTTCAGGAGGTGCTCCGCACCCACGCGCTCGAGGCCCGCGAGCGGTACCGCGCGACCGTGGACCGAACGACGCCGGCTATCGAGCGGGTCGTGCGCACCCTCGAAGAGGTGGCGCGGTACATGCACGAGAACCGCGTGCTGCTCGCTTCGGCCTTCCGCGAGGATGGCGGCGAGCGCGGGGAGCGCCACGCGCAGCCGGTGAACCCCGCCGACTGGCTCTTCGACGCCCTCTGCGAGGACATGCGGCGCGGCATCGAGAAGGGTGAGCTGCGGAAGGTGCCGGTCGAAATCACCGCCCTCACCCTCCTCACCGCCTACACCTCGGCGGCCCTGGGCCTGGGCGTGTGGCGCGACCGGGACCGTGAGGCGACCTTGCGGGAGCTCGACGGGATGACGCGCGCGCTCCTTTCGGCCTGAAGCGCTACGCCCTGCGGGCCACAGCCGGGGGTAGGCAGCCGCCGGTCCCTGCGGTAGAGTACCCCCGCGGCAGCTCAGCCCCGAGGAGCGCGCGATGCCGACGATGAGCCGTGAGGAGTTCGGGGGCACCGGCGGGGCCTCCCGGCCCCCCATCCGGGTCCTCCTCGTCGATGACCACGCCGTCGTCCGCCAGGGTCTCCGCTCGCTCCTCGCCCGCCGGGCCGATATCGCCGTGGTGGGCGAAGCAGGCGACGGACGGGAGGCGGTGCTCCTCGCACGCCGCCTCCGCCCCGACGTCGTGCTCATGGACGTCGTGATGCCCGGCCTCAACGGCGTCGAGGCCGCCGCGCGGATCCACCACGAGCTGCCTGGCGTGCGGGTCATCATGCTCAGCGGGTACAGCGATACCGCCCAGGTGCTCGCGGCCGTCCGCGCCGGCGCCCAGGGCTACGTACGCAAATCCGCGGATATCGATGAGCTCATCCTTGCCATCCAGGCGGTCGCACACGGCAACACCTACTTCTCGGCCGAGCTCCTCGGCGGATTCGATGCCATGGACCTCCTGCAGAGCGCCCAGAAGCCGGGATGGGGCGCCCTCGACCGGCTCTCCCAGCGCGAGCGCGAAGTCCTGCAGCTCATCGGCGAGGGGTACACGAACCGCGAGATCGCGGAGGTGCTCGGCGTCACCGTAAAGACGGTCGAGGCTCACATCACCCGGATCATTCAGAAGCTCGGAATTCGGCGGCGGGGCGACCTCATCCGCTTCGCGGTGCGGGCAGGCATCGCTCCCTTGGAGTCGGTGGAGCCGGCGCCCCGGGCGCGGGAAGGGCGCGCCGGCTGAGACCGGCCGTGATCGCCCCCACACGGGGCGGCCCCAGCGTCTGTTAGGATCGAACGAGCGAGTTTCGGGGGGTTCACCATGGCGTTCGAGCCACGGGCCATCGGTCTCGATGGGCGCGGAGCCGTCACCGAACAGGGCGTCGACCGCGAGCGCATCCAGGCGGCCGTGCGGGAGCTCATTCTTGCCATCGGCGAGGACCCGGCGCGCGACGGACTTCGCGATACCCCGCGCCGAATCGCCGATATGTATGCCGAGATCTTCGAGGGGCTGACAATCGACCCGCGGGAGTACCTCCGCGTGGGCTTCGAAGTGCCCCACGACGAGATGGTCATCCTGCGCAACATCCCCTTCTACAGCATGTGCGAGCACCACTTTCTCCCCTTCCACGGCGAGGCCCACGTCGGGTACGTGCCCGAGTCGCGCGTCGTGGGCATCAGTAAGCTTGCCCGCGTGGTGGAGGCGTACGCCCGCCGGCCGCAAATCCAGGAGAAGCTCACCAGCCAAATCGCCGAGGCAATCATGGAGGTACTCGAGCCGGACGGCGTGGCGGTGGTCATCGAGGCCGAACACCTGTGCATGACGATGCGCGGCGTGAAGAAGCCCGGCAGCCGGATGGTGACCAGCGCCATGCGCGGGCAGTTCCGGCGCTCGGCTGTCACCCGGTCCGAATTCCTCGCCCTGGTGCGGGGCACCGCCTGAACGCTCCGCTGCGGGAGGCAGCGATGGAAGAGCCGGCCGCGAACGCCCTCGACGCCCTGCACGGCGGGGTCCCCGAGCCCCTCATCGATGCGAACGACTTCGCGGCCTTCGCGCCGGAATGGGCCGCCCTCTGCGACGACGCGGCTTCCCACCCCTTCGCCAGGCCGGAATGGGTGGGGGCATGGCTTCGCAGGGCGGACCCCATCGGCGAGCCCGTCTTCCTTTCGATACGGCTCGACGGCCGTCTCGTGGGGGCGGCGGCGTTCGAAATCGACCGCGAGACCGCCCGTGCTCTGGGCGACCCGGACGTCACCGACTACCCACCCCTGGCGGCGCTCCCGGGCTACGAGGTGGTAGCCGCCGAGGGCATCCTGGAATGGATGCGTGAAGACCTCACCCGGCGCGTCGAGCTTTGGGGCATCGCCGAGGATTCCCTCTTCCGGCCCGCCTTCGCGGCCGCGGCCGAGCGCCTCGGCTGGAGCTTCGCGGAAGAGCCCGAAGTCCTTGCGCCACGGGCAGAGCTCAGCGGCGGCTGGGAGGCGTACCTCGCCGGGCTTTCGAAGCACGACCGCCACGAGCTGCGCCGCAAGATGCGCAACTTCGCCCAGGCGGGAGGGGCTCGCTACTCCGAGATCACCGACGCCGAAGCGGCCGGGCCCGCCCTCGAAGCCCTCTTCCGGCTGATGCGCGCCAGCCACGAAGGAAAGGCGCGCTTCCTCACGCCCGAACGGGAGGCGTTCTTCCGGGAGGCCGTGCAGGCCGCCGTGGGGGCGGGCTTCGCCCGCCTCGGCGAGCTGCGGCTCGGCGGCGAGCTCGCGGCCATGGTCGTCTGCCTGGAGAATGCCGAGGGCACGTTCCTCTACAACTCCGGCTACGACCCGCAATTCGGCCGCCTGGCCGCCGGCTTCGTCTGCAAGGCCCACGCCCTGCGCAGCGCCGCCGAGCGGGGGAAGCGCTTCTTCGACTTCCTCCGCGGCGGCGAAGAGTACAAGCGGCGCATGGGCGGCCGACCCTACCAGCTCTACCGCCTGCGGCTCGAAGCTCGTGCGTGAGGGCGGCCGGTGACGCGCATCCTCCACCTTTCGGTGCATACCAGCCCGCTCGCCCCCCTCGGAGGGCGCGACGCCGGCGGTATGAACGTCTACGTGCTCGAACTCACCCGGGAGCTGGGAGCGCTCGGCTACCAGGTGGATGTGATGACCCGCCTGGACGGCGACCTCCCTCCGGTTGAGCAGCTCGGACCGAACGTGCGCCTGCTGCGGCTGGCGGCGGGCCCCCCCGTCCCCCTGGCCAAGGACGAGATCGTCCGCTGCGGGGCCGAGTTCACGCGGGAAGCGCTCGCCTTCGCCGCGCGCGAAGGCCGCGGCTACGACCTCATCCACAGCCACTACTGGCAGAGCGCCCGGATCGGGTTGGCGCTGGCGCGGGCGTGGGAGGTACCCTACGCGGTGATGTTCCATACCCTCGGCGCCGTCAAGAACCGCGCCCGCATCAGCGAGGCGGAGCCCCGCCGGCGCATCGCCGCGGAGCGGCTCGCGGCCCGGCGCGCGGACGCCGTGGTCACCGCCAGCCGTCACGAACGGGAACTCCTGGTTCGCGATTACGGCGCCGACCCCTCGCGGTTGGTCACCATCCCCTGCGGGCTCGACCTGGAGCTCTTCGCCCCGCGGAACCGCGCGCAGGCCCGCGCCCGGTTGGGCGTTCCGGCCGAGCTTCCCCTGCTCGTATGGGTCGGCCGGCTCGAACCGCTGAAGGGCGTCGATATCCTCATCGACGCCTTCGCCCAGCTCCAGCGCCAGGACGCGCTCCTCTGGATCGTCGGCGGGGATACCGAATCCGAGGCGTACCGCGCCGCGCTCGAAGCCCAGGCGCGCGACCGCGGGGTGGGGCAACGCGTCCGCTTCACCGGGCCGATGCCCCACGCTGAACTCCCCTGGCTGTACAGCGCCGCCGACGTCTGCGTCGTGCCCAGCTACTATGAGAGCTTCGGGCTCGTGGCCGTGGAGGCGATGGCCTGCGGGACGCCGGTGGTCGCATCCCGTGTCGGCGGCCTCGCCGAAACGGTGATCGACGGCGTGACGGGCTACCTCATCCCGTGGCGATGTCCGGAGCCCTTCGCCGAAAAGCTCGACGTGCTCCTCGCGAACCCGGAACTCCGGGCGAACTTCGGACGTGCGGGACGGCGGGCCGCCGAGCGCTTCCGCTGGCCTTCCGTGGCGGCGCGCGTCGCGTCGCTCTACGAGGCCCTGCGGTCCGGCCGCCGCCGCGGCGCCCGCTTCCGCGACGAAATCTACGAAGCCACGCTCCTCGCGGGAGGTCGGCTATGACGCCGCCGCAACCGAAGGAGGAGGAACGACCGATCCTGGCCCAGCCGCCGAGCGGCGCTGCCCCGCCCGAGCCGCCGCCTCCCATCACCGGACCTTCCAGCGCCATGGTCATCGTCGCCCACCCCGACGACGCGGAGTTCCTCTGCGGGGGGACGGTGGCCAAGTGGTGCGCCGAGGGCTGGGAGGTGCGTTACGTGGTCGTGACGAACGGGGACAAGGGCAGTCACGACCCCTCGATGCACCCCGAGAAGCTCGCCGCCATCCGTGAAGAGGAGCAGCGGCAGGCCTGCCGCGTCCTCGGCGTGAAGGAATGCATCTTCCTCGGGTATCCCGACGGCTTCACCTCCGACGACCACGAGCTGCGCGAGCAGATCGTACGCCTGCTGCGGCGCTACCGCCCCGAGGTGGTCATCACCTGGGACGGCTTCCGCCACAGCTTCAACCATCGCGACCACCGGATCGTGGGGATGGCCGCTGCCGACGCCATCTACCCCCTCGTTCGCGACCGGCTCTTCTACCCCCGCCACGAGGAGGAGGGCCTGGAGGCTCACCAGGTGAACGAAGTCCTGCTGGCGGGCGCCACCGACCCCGACTACGAGGTCGACATCACGGACTACTGGCACGTGAAGGTCGAGGCCATCCTCTGCCACCAGAGCCAGCTCGGCGGCCGCCAGCGCGAGGATTTCCTGCGCATGCGCGAGGAGCAGCAGCGGCGCGAGGGAAGCGACCGCATCGTGGAGCGGTTCCGGCGGTGGAGCATCCGCCGGCCGGTGCCGGCACGGGTGCCCGCGAGGGGGTAGGCGTCCTCCAACGTTCCTGCAGCCCAGGCCGCCAGCGCCACCCGGGTCGAGCAGCCCGTCTTGTGGAGGAGCCGGCTGACGATGTCTCGCACGGCGAAGACAGACAAGCGGAGGGCCCGGGCAATCTCGGCGTTCGTGAGACCTTCGGAAACGAGTAGGGCGACCGCCGCCTCCCGCGCCGAGATGTTCGGACGGCGATGGACTGCTTGACGGACAGCGATGCGCGCGGCAGCTGCCGCAGGGGTGCGCACTCCCAGCTTGCGAAGCGCTCGACGCTCGTATTCTCTGGCAGTGTGCCTGTTCACCCCGAGCAGCGCTGCGACCTGCTTGAGAGGGTGTCCGGCCGCGAGCAGCTCCAATACCTGGCGCTCACGGTCGGAGAGTGCGTCCGTTCGACAGTTCCGCTCCATTCGACCGGCTCCGTTGCCGACATGCCGCGTATGGTCACGGGGGACCTGAGGAGGCCACGCTCCTCACTTCCCAGGCGAGGGCGTCTTGGCTATTGTTGACGAAGTTCTGGGACACGTAGCAGAACGCTGTCGCGTTACCGCACGCGCACGGATCCCATGGATTTCGGTAGCGGCCAAAGTGCAAGTCTACCCAGTACCAGCCACGCTGGCAGTATGGGTCACCGATGTTTTTGAGCATAAACGCTGTCGGAAACATGACCGACCCGTCACCCTGGAACATCATCGGCGCCGGGTTGAAATTCCAAATCCACGTCCCGTACGGCCAGTAGGACGCGGGGTCGCTCGGGCACCACGACGACGAGTGGTTCGCAAAATGTCCCGGGGGTGAGCTCCCCGAGCCACGGAGTTGCGCCGCCCCAGCTCCCAAACGCGTAGCCGGTCGAAGGGGCGTTCACGTAGCGAGTGGTCGCAGACCCGTCGGCAACGACGCTACATCTTCCCATGTGCGTCCCCCGTCGGCGCTGCGGACCACGGTAGCTGGATATCGCACGGCGTACAGCACGCGCCCGTCGGGGGAGGCGGTGAGGGACTCGTACGAGCCGGGGGCGACGACCTGCCACGAAGCGCCGCCGTCTTCTGAGCGTTCGATGCCGACGGGCGTTGCCCGAACCAACGAACCGTCCGCAGCGACCGCCGTGGCGCCGGACGCCTGGTGGTACGGACGCACGTCCGCCCCGGCCGTGAGCGCCGTCGCGAGCTCTGGGCCGGCCTCTTTCCAAGGAGAACCGACTCCCGGCTCCCGCATGTAGTGCCGCGCCGACGAGGGATCGCCGGGACGCATGGCGACCGCGTGCCAGAGCCCCTTGTCGTCGACGGCCAGCGCCAGCACCAGCCCGGGAGCATCGCTCGCGTCCAGGCGCTGGCTCGCGACGCTGTACGCCCACAGCCCGCTGTTCGTCGACACGACGACCGACTCAGCTCCGTCCAGCACGCCGACAGCGACGGCGTGGGCGAGGGGGCCCGCCGACGGCGGGAGCGCCGCGGCGCGGATCCATGAGCGGCCGCCGTCGATGGACCGCCAGAGTCCGAGGGCGTCGCCGGTCCAGACGGCGGCGTAGAGCGGCGCCTCGCCGCCGAGGCCAGGGTCGCTCGCCAACGCGCGGAGGAAGCCTTCGAGCGCGGCCGGGCCCCAGTGCTCTCCGGCGTCGGTGCTTACCAGCATGGGACCGCCGCTCACGTCGAGCACTTCCGCGCGGAGGAAGCTTCCATCATTCGGGTCGACCAGCACGCGCGCCGGCGCTCCGCGCACCGACCCGATGACGGCGAGCGCGGGCCGGCGGCTCGCCGCGTCGTACCCGTAGCTGAAATGGAAGCCGATGGCCTTGTCCGAGCCCGGCCCGAGCGACGGCCGGGCCGCAAGGGCGGCTTCGAGCGCGCGGGGGGAATCGATGCGCGGGCGGTCCAGCGGAGGGACGGTCCCGGCGGCCGTCTTCAAGCCGGGCGCGGCAGCACCGGTGAGCACCGTCCCAGTCAGGCGCAGCCAGCGGAGCTCGCCAGTGGCGGCATCGACGGCTTCGGCCTGCCACGCCGCGCGGCGGCCATCGCTCCCGCTCGACGGTTCGGGGTCGTCGTTCACATCGGTGCTGGCGAGCGACGTGATCCGCCAGCCGGGCCCCCACGCCTCGAGCTGGCGTTCGAACGCCTCCCATGCTTCGGCGAGCGTCAGCTCGGCCGCGTCTGCCGGGGGCGGGTCCTGCACGATGATGCGCGGCTCCGGAGCGTCGCCTCGGTCCCCCAATGCGAAGGCGACCGCCGCCAGGCCGGCTGCCGCGACGGCACATGCGAGGACAGCAACGACGGCTCGGCTTCGAGCGATCCGGGCCCGGCCTCCGGCGGGAAGGATGCCGCTCATGGCGGAACCATACGCCCGAGTGATGCGGGATCGCAACCCCGACGATGGGGCGACCATCCGTTGCCCCGCTGCCGGTGCCGGCGTAGGCTGGGCGGCACCGGCATGCCCCCTGCCATCCGCACCGAAGGGCTCACGAAGCGGTACGGCCGCGTGCTCGCGCTCGACGGCCTCTCGCTGGAGGTGGAGCGGGGGGAGGTCTTCGGCTTCCTCGGGCCGAACGGCGCCGGCAAGACGACGACGATCCGCCTCCTCCTCGACCTCATCCGGCCGACGGCGGGCCGCGCCGCGGTGCTCGGCCACGATTGTCAGCGCGAATCGCTCGCTGCCCGCGCGCAGGTGGGGTACCTTGCCGGCGACCTCCGCCTGTACGACGGCCTTACGGCCCGCCAGCACGTGGCGCTCGCAGCGCGGCTCCGCGGGTCGCAGCCGGACTGGCGCTGGGTCGGCGAGCTGGCGGACCGGCTCGGCCTCGACCTGGATCGCAAGGCGGGCGCCCTCTCGCGCGGCAATAGGCAGAAGGTCGGCATCCTCCTCGCCCTCTTCGCGCGGCCGCCCGTGCTCATCTTGGACGAGCCGACGAGCGGCCTCGACCCGCTGGTGCAGCACGCCGTCCACGAATTGCTGGCCGAAGAGGCGCGCCGCGGGACGGCGGTGTTCTTCTCTTCGCACGTCATGAGCGAGGTCGAGCGGGTCTGCACCCGGGTGGCCGTCCTCCACCGGGGACGGCTGATGCGCATCGATACGGTGGAGGGGCTGCGCGCCCGGGCGATCCGCCGCGTCCGAGTGCGCTTCGACGGGGCCGCCCCGCCGCGGGCCGCGTTCGACCTTCCCGGTGTCACCGTACGGCGGTTCGATGCCGCCGGGGCCGAATTCGAAGTGAGGGGCGACTTCGATCCCCTCGTGAAGGCCCTCGCCCAGGGGCACGTTGCCGATCTCGTGGCGGAGCTGCCGCCCCTGGAGGATGTCGTCGTCGAGATTTACGAGGAGGCGTCCCCGTGAGGAGCGCGCTCTGGTGGAAGACGTTCCGCGACGCCAAGGCTTCGATCGGCGGAGTTGCGTTCACCCTCTTCGCCATCGCCGCCCTGGTGGCGGGCCTCTATCCGATGTATCGCGACCAGCTCACCGACGAGCTGTTCCCGGAAGAGCTGCGGCGCTTCTTCGGCGATGTGGCCAGCATCGGCACCCCCGAGGGGTACTACGTGAGCCAGCACTTCGCCTACGCGCCGATGCTGGCGGCCATCGTGGGGCTCATCGCCGGCTCAGCGGCCGTGGCCGGCGAGGAAGCGGCGGGCACGCTTGACCTGCTCCTCGCCCAGCCGGTGCGGCGCTCCCGGCTCCTGGTCGAAAAGGCGGCGGGGCTCGGCTTGGGCATTGCCGCCGCGGCGCTGGGCAGTCTCCTGGGGTTTCTCGTCCTGGCGCCGTGGGTCGATATCGGCCTCGGTCTGGGCCCTCTCGCGGCGGCCCACGTCCACATGGTCCATCAGGCGGCGCTCTTCTCGGCTGCGGCCATCGCTGGGAGCGCCTGGCTCCCGACCCGCGCCCAGGCAGGGCTGGCCGGAGCCGCCGTGATGATCGCGGCCTGGGTGGCGGTCGGGCTCGGCGCGGCCATCGAGGCCCTCTCCGTGCTGCGCGACGTTTCGCCGTTCGGCTGGGTGGACTATGAGCACGTGCTCCGCGGCGACTCGTGGGAGTGGGAGGGGATCGTGCTCGACGCGGTGCTCACGGCCGTGCTGCTGGCCTTGGCCTGCTGGGGCTTCGAACGCCGGGACATCGTCGGCGGCCCGCGCGAGGCCGCCGGGTGGCGGCGGCGACTCTTGGCTGGTCTGGTCCCCGGCGGTCCGCCCGATCCTTCAGGCGAACGTCCGGCGGCCGCTCGGGAACTTCCCCGATAGTCTGCACCAGGCCTCTGCCGAGAGAGTGAGGTGATACTCCAAACGGCGGAGGATGCGCATGCGCGTGCCCCGAATCCGAGTTCAGTTGCCATCCGCCCTGCCGCGGTTGACGACTCCGAAGGTACTTCGATTCGCAAGGGACCTCGGTATCGCCTGGAAGCTGGGCAGCGCCTTCGTCCTCGTAGGCACGGTGCCCATGGTCGTCGGGGCGGTACTGGCCCGCAATACGGCTGCCCCGGAGCTTGTGCGGAACGCAGAAGTGCGCCAGACGGAGCTCGCCCGGAGCGTGAGCCAGATCATCGACCGAAATTTGGCCGAGCGTTATGGCGACGTCCAGGCCTTCGCGCAGAATCCCCTCGTCAAGTCGATGCAGAAGACGCGAATCATGGAGTACATGAGCGTGCTCATGCGCTTGTACTCTCCGAACTACGCGCTCATGGCGATCGCCGATCCGAAAGGGGAAATCATCGTTGCGAGCCCGGTCGATTCGACCGGCGCCGCCATCGACACCCTCGCCGTCCTGGGGGCGGATGTCAGCCAAGAGGCGTGGTTCCAACGGGCCGTCTCGCCGGACCTTCCGCAAGGGACGACCGTCGTCGAAGACATGCGCTCCGACCCGCTGTTGGAGAAGCTGTACGGGCCGGGAGCCTTGAGCTGGGCGATGCCCTTCGCCTACCCCATCCGAGACGAATCGAACCGGCTCGTGGGCGTTTGGGTGAACCTCTTCTCCTGGCAGGCGGCGCTCGCCGTGCTCGACGAAGCGCTGGCGCAGGCGAAGCAGGGTGCCCCCTCCACGGACATCATGGTCGTGAACCGGAACGGCCTCGTGATCGCCTCGCCGCGGCGTGACGAAATTCTCGCCCGAAGCTTGAAGGGCGAGCACGCCGCGGAGGTTGCCCTCGGCGCGACGCGCCCGCGGGCCCTCGCCGCCGCGAGCCTGGTGCCCGGCGCCGACGGCGAGGCCATCTACGGGCTCGCACAGTCCCCCGGCTACGGCGCCTACTTCGGCATGGGCTGGGGGTACATCGTCAGCCAGTCGAAGGGCGAAGCCCTGGCAGCGGTGAGCGACCTCACCCGTACGCTGACCTTCTTCGGGATCGCGGCCGTGGTCGTGGTCGTCGGCATCTCCCTCCTGCTTGCGCGCGGCATCCAGCGGCCCGTCCGCCAGATGATGGAGCGGCTCCAGTCCGTGGCGAACCGCGATGCCCCCGCGCTGGCGCAGGGAATCCGCGCTGCCGAGCGGGGCGACCTCACCGTCGAGGTGCGGATGGTTACCCCTCCCATCCCCGACCCAGCCAACGACGAGGTCGGGAAGACAGCTCAGGCGCTGAACCGCCTACTCGCAGCCATGGAGGAGACCGTCAGCAGCTACAACGGCATGCGCGCCGGTCTCGGCCGTCTCGTGCGGCAGGTGCGCGACCAGGCGGCGGCGCTCCTTTCGGCCGCGGAGCAGCTTCGCGAGTCGTCCGACCAGATGGCGGGCGCCACCGGGCAGATCGCCTCGGCCATCAACGAGGTGACCCGTTCGGCCATGAGCCTCTCGGAGCTGGCGCAGGAGTCCTCGCGCGAAGTGGAGCGGCTCGCGGCGGGCTCCCAGGAGCTGGCAGCGGGGGCTTCCGAGAACTCCGGCCGGGCGGCGGAGAGCCGCGCCGAGGCTGAACGCATCGGCGAGCGCATCCTGGCCGTAGCGGCTGCCAGCCAGGAGGTGGCGATCGCCGCCCGGGAGAGCGCCGCGGCGGCGGTGGGCGGCCGCGAGGCCGTGGAGCGCGTCGTCCGCTCGATGGACGCCATCACCGCCGCCGTCGAGCGGGCATCGGCGAGCGTAACCGAGCTGGGGACGTTGGGCCAGCAGATCGGCACGATCGTCCAGGCTATCGATGAGATCGCCGACCAGACGAACCTGCTGGCGCTGAACGCAGCCATCGAGGCCGCGCGCGCGGGCGAGCAGGGCCGGGGGTTCGCGGTGGTCGCGGAGAACGTCCGCCGGCTGGCCGAACGGGCATCGGCGTCCACGAAGGAGATCGAGCAGCTCATCAAGCGGGTTCGCGCCGGGACGGAACAGGCCGTGCAGGCGATGGAGGACGGCGTGCGGGATGTGGAGGCAGGCCGTGCGGTGACCGGGGAAGTGAGCGCGGCGCTCCAGGCCATCATCCAGTCGGTCGAAGCTGCAGCCGAACGCGTGGCAGGGATCGCCGCCGAGGCTGAGGGGCTGGCCTCTGGCGCCGAGCGCATCGTCCGCGCCTTCGACGCGATGGCTGCCGTGGCGGGCCAGAACGCCGCCGGCGCTCGGGAGATCGCGGCCGGCACCGAGCGCGTTTCGGGTGCGGTGCTGCAGGTATCGGCCACGAGCGAGGAGACCTCTGCAGCGGCGGAGGAGGTCTCGGCCTCGACCGAAGAGCTCTCGGCGCAGGCTCAGGAGCTGGCGGCCACGGCTGCCCAAATGCGGCAGCTTGCCGAGGCCCTGAACCAGGCCTCGGCGCACTTCCGGCTGGCGGCCTGAAGGCTCGCAAGGCAAGATTCGGCGGCCCGGCGGGACCTGCTCCCCGCCGGG
>DAOUCS010000037.1:0-6703 GCA_034431815.1 Dehalococcoidia bacterium | reverse complement strand
CCGATTTCCGCCGCGGCTTCGCTGACCACCGGTGCGAGGCGCCGGAGCAGCTCCGAGGTGGCCAGCTCGTGGTGGGTCGTCGTGGCCCCGATTTCGATGAGGCCGTCCCGCTCGCGGATGCCTCGGAGGTCGGGGATGCGGCCGATGTCGATGAGCAGCGCGGGCTCGCTGAGGCGGAGCTTCATGAGCGGGATGAGGCTATGGCCTCCAGCCAGCAGCTTTGCCTCTCCGCCCGATTCCTGGAGGAGACGGATCGCCTCGTCGATGCTCGCTGCCCGCCGGTAGGCGAACTTCGTCGGAATCATGCCTGGCCCCTCCCGTGGATGATCTGCCACAGCTTTTCGGGCCGCAGCGGCATTTCGATGTGCTTCACCCCGAATTCCGAGAGCGCATCGACCGCCGCGTTGACGACCGCCGGCGTCGACCCGAGCGTGCCAGCCTCGCCCACGCCCTTCGCGCCGAGCGGGTTCACGGGCGTTGGTGTGACGGTCCGGTCCAGTTCGAACCAAGGGAAGTCCGTTGCCCGGGGCATGGCGTAGTCCATGAAGCTGCCGGTGAGGAGCTGCCCATCGGGGCCGTACACCACCTCCTCGAACATCGCCTGCCCGATGCCCTGGGCGAGTCCACCGTGCACCTGCCCTTCGACGATGAGCGGGTTGATGACGTTGCCGCAGTCGTCCACGGCGAAGAACTTGAGCAGTCGGGGCTCCCCCGTCTCGCGGTCGATTTCGAGCATGCAGATGTGGGCCCCGAACGGGTAGGTATTGTTGGGTGGCTCGAAGAACGCCTCCTCCGAGAGGCCGGGCTCCAGTCCGGGAGGCAGCGGCACGGGCACGTAGGCGTACCGGGCCACTTCGGCGAAGCTCTTCCCGGTAGACGGGGAGCCCTTGACGTAAATCATGCCGTTCTCGAAGACGAGGTCCTCCTCGTTGGCGTCCATGAGCGCCGCGGCGAACTTCGCCATCTTCTTCCGGACCTTCTCGCCGGCCATCATCAGCGCCGTTCCGCCGACGGCCTGGGAGCGGCTGCCGAAGGTGCCGATGCCCTGACGCACCACGCCGGTGTCGCCGTGCTCGATGGTGATGTGCTCGATGGGCACCCCGAAGAGGTCGGCCAGCATCTGGGCGAAGGTGGTCTCGTTCCCCTGTCCGTGGGGCGAGGCTCCGGTCGTCGCCCGGATGCGCCCGTCCCGCTCCACGGTGACGCTGGCGTGCTCCCAGCCGCCGGTGGGGAGGGATGAGGAGGGCCCGAGTCCGCACACCTCGACGTAGAAGGCGAGCCCGACGCCGACGAGCCGTCCCTCCGCGCGCAAGCGGTCGCGCTCGGCGATGAGCTCATCCCACTTCGCGAGCTCTAGCGCCCGGTCGAGGGCCTTCTCGTAATCGCCCGAGTCGTAGACGGCGCCCGTCTGGGTGGTGAAGGGGAACTTCTCTTTCGGGATGAAGTTTCGGCGCCGCACCTCCGCCGGGTCGAGCCCGAGCTCTCGGGCGAGCATGTCGATCCCCCGCTCCAGGAAGTAGGTCGCTTCCGGGCGCCCGGCGCCCCGATAGGCGTCCGTGGGGGTCTTGTTCGTGAAGACCTCCGTGAGCTCGCAGCGAATGGCGGGGATGTCGTACGTTCCGCTCGCCATCAGCATCGTGAGCGTGGGGATGGCTGCCGTGAGCAGCATGTTGTAGGCGCCGATGTCGGCGATGAGCTTCATCTTGACGCCGAGGATCCGGCCGTCGCGCTTCGCCGCGATGTCGAGGTAGCAGATGAGGTCCCGGCCGTGGATCGTGGCCATGAACGCTTCGGAGCGGTCCTCGATCCACTTCACCGGGCGCTCGAGGATGCGTGAGAGCGCGGCGGCGACGTATTCCTCGCCGTAGATGTTGATCTTGCAGCCGAACCCGCCGCCCACCTCCGGGGCGATGGCACGAACCTGGTGCTCGCCCAGCCCGAGCACGGCGGCCGCCATCGACTTGAGGATGTGCGGGTTCTGGGTCGCGCTCCAAATGGTGAGGAACTCCTTGCCCGGTTCCCAGTGCGCCACGACGCCGCGCGGCTCCATGGCGTTCGGCGCCACCCGGTGGTTCACCATCTGCTGGGAGATGACGACCTCCGCTTCGGCAAAGGCACGGTCGATGGCGGAGTTGTCGACCTGGCCGGTGGTTGGGTCGACCCCGGTACCCATCGGCAGGTAGGGGAGGGCGAGGTTGTTCGGGAAGCCCTCGTGGATGACGGTAGGCTTGCCCTGCATGGCCAGCTCCGGGTCGACCACGGCCGGAAGTTCTTCGTACTCGACCACGATCGCGTCCACCGCGTCGCGGGCGACGTACCGGTCCTCCGCCGCGACCACGGCCACGGGCTCACCTACGTACCGCACCACTTCGGGCGCGACCGCGTAGTGGTCGGGAGACGGGAAGGGCGTGCCGACCGGCATGGGCGGTAGCCCCGCCCCGATCTTCGCCGCGTAGGTACCCCGTGCACCGACTGGTCGCGTCGCCCCGGGCAGAGCCATGAGGTCCTTCCCGGTGAACACGGCGACGACGCCGGGCATGGCTTCGGCTGCGCTCGTGTCGATGCGCTTGATACGCCCGTGGGCGACGTCGCTGCGCTTGAAGGCCAGGTGGAGCATGCCGGGCAGCTTGATGTCGTCGACGTACGTTGCCCGGCCGCGGATGAGCCGCGGGTCTTCGCGCCGCTTCACCCGCGCGCCGATGAGCTTCGGCAGGACCGGCCTTTCCATCGTCGTCATGAGGTCACCTCCCGCATGCGCGCGGCGGCGTACTGGGCCGCCTTGACGATGTGTTGGTACCCCGTGCAGCGGCAGAAGTTGCCCGAAATTCCGGCGCGGATTTCGGCCTCGGTGGGGTTGGGGTTCTCGTTCAGGAGGTCGACGACAGACATGATCATCCCCGGCGTGCAGTAGCCGCACTGCAGGCCGTGCTCCTCCCAGAACCCCTCCTGAACGGGGTGAAGCTGGCCTTCCTTCTCCAGGCCTTCGATGGTGACGACCTCCGAGCCGTCGGCCTGCACGGCGAAAACGGTGCACGACTTCGCGCTGCGGCCGTCGAGCAGCACGGTGCAGGCGCCGCACTGGCTCGTATCGCACCCCACGTGCGTGCCGGTGAGGAGCAGCTTCTCGCGCAGCAAGTGCACGAGCAGCAGCCGAGGCTCCACCTCGAGCTCGTATCGTCGTCCGTTGACGGTGATGGAGATCGGAACGAGGTCCGACATTGCGTCTCCTCCTCGAAGCTTCCGTCGGTGTTCAGACAGCGTTCGCCCGCCGCTTCAGGCCGCGCGCTGGTCCAGTTGCGATTCCATGCCTTTGAAGAATTGCCCGATGAGGAGCTTCGCCGCGCCGGTGAGGAGCCGACTGCCCAGGCGGGCGATCGCCCCCCTGGCGCGCACGTCACCGCGGTACCGGACGAGCGTCCCGTCGCCGTCGTCGCTCAGCTGCAGTTCCGCTTCTCCCTCGACGCTGCCGGGCTTCCCCTCGCCCGTGACCATCATCCGGTACGAGGTCTCTGGCTGCTGGTCGGCGATGCGGACGGTCCCCGTGTAGGTCCCCTTGATAGCCGCGATGCCCACCTTCAGGGTCACGGCGTAGGCGTCCTCGCCGATGCGCTCGAGCCGCTCGCAGCCGGGGATCGCCTCCCGCAACGCCTCGGGGTCGAGAAGGGCCCGCCAGACGGCCTGCCGCGGCGCTCGGAACCGGTGCTCCCCTGCCAGTTCCAATACCCACCCCCTTCTGCTCGTGCTCGGGTGCCCTCGCAGCCCCGGCCCGCCTATCCTACCCCTCGGTCGAACGCCGCAACAAGACGTCACCGTTTCGATCCGCAGCTGTCACCGTTCGGGGGATGCCCCGCGCGCGAGAATATCGGTGTGGACGGCAGCGCGGCGCGATTTGCGGTGGGCGACACGGTCAGCGTTCTGAGCGAGTCGGGACCCCCGCTTCGCGCCCGCGTAGTAGAGCAGGCAGCGGGGCGCCTCGTGCTCGAGCTCGAGGCGGCGGCGCCGACTGCAAGACCGGCTTCGCGCCGCCGCAGTCCCCGGTATCCCGCCGAGCTCCCATGCGCCGTCGTCCTGCCAGAGGGCGGCAGCCTTCCCGCGCGCACGCTCGACCTTTCCGACTCGGGGGTCGCCCTTCTTCTCACCCGGGCGCCGCGGTCCGGCTGGTTCTGGGTCGAATTCGGCCGCCAGTGCCCCCTCAGGGTCCGCGCCGAGGTGGTGACCGTCGAGGACACGCTCCTCGGCTACGTTCACCACTGCCGCTTCCAATTCGATTCCGTCGAGGCTCGCCAGGCGATCGCGTCGCTCGTGGCCGCCTGCCGCGATCGCTTCGCTGCAGGACAGCGAGCCGTAGCGCTGCGGCGGCTCGGCCCTCTTCGCCCCAACCCGTAGCCCGCGCCGGTTCGGATCAGCGGCGCAGGGCGAGGGCGGCGGCAGCCAGCCGTCGCCACCCCCCTTGGCGCCATGCCTGCCATGGCAGCCGCGAAGCCCACCACACGAGCGACCACGACCCGGCGACGACGACCCCTCCGAACACCATGTCGAAGAAGAAATGGTTGCCCGTCACCGTGACGGACCACCACATCGCCGCCGAGAGCGCCACGGCGGCCGCCCGCAGCAGCCGGCTGCGGGTGGCCTGCCAGATGGCGGCCGAGGCTAGGGCGATCCAGCCGAAGTGGTAGCTGGGGACGGCGGCGAAGTCGTTCACGAACGGCCCGGGCTGGAAGTAGTGGACGCCGCTGGCGGCGCCGTGCACCGTGTCGACGAAGCCGAAGTCGTACCCGTACAGCTCCAACAGCCGGGGCGGGGCAGCGGGCAGGATCCAGTACGCCGCCAGCCCGAATAGCCCCGAGACGACCATCACGTTGCGCACAAAGCGGAAGCTCCGGAGGTCACGGAGCAGGAGCCAGACGCCCACGAGACCCAGCACCGGAAAGTGCAGCCAGGCGTAGATAAAGTTGGCGGCTTTCAGCAGGAGCTCCCGGTCTAGGACCGCCGCCTGCCACACCGGCTCATAGAAGATGCCGAGGCGCTGCTCGAAGCGCACGATCTCCAGCGAGCGCCGCACGGCTTCGTCCACGGCCGGGGGCCGCATGCCCCGCAGCAAGAAGTACACGCCCAGGAAGGCGAGCGTCAGCGCGAATTCCGCCCCTGCGATGGCGAGTTGACGCCGGCGGGCCGGCGCCCACAGCTCGCGAAGCCGAACGCCGAGCCGTCCCTGAGCCCCTGCTATCGGCGCCGTTCGTACGCTGTTCATCGTTTGTTCAATTGTCGGCGGTACCCCTCTTGCGCGAAACCCTCGGCTGTGGTCGTTGCCGCGTTGGTGCGCAACCGGCGGACGCAGTAGGATGGAAGACGATGGGCGACACCGAACTCCGCGCAACACCGCTGCCGGTGAACATGGAGCTCACGAAGCTGTACCGCTGCGCGCGCTGTGGCATCTCGTATTCGCCGAGCAAGTCCACAAGTTCTCTGCGGCTCACGTACTGCAGCTTCTTCTGCGAACTCGGCGACCTTGGATTCTCCATGTCCGGGCTGGAGCACATGCAGCTCCGCCCGCCGCAGGACAGTGTGGAGCCGCCCAGCCCGGTCGGTGCCCGCGACTGACCGTTACGCCGCAGTCTCCTCCTCGCCCTCCTCCTCGAGCACCCGCTCGGCGAACGGCCGCAGCATCGCCATAGGGCTCAGCGGAGACCCGAGCTGAGCGCAGACACCCCGCAGGAGTCCCACGACCCGGCCGAGGAGCACCAGGTCGCTCGGGATGGCATCGACCGGGTTCGCGCGGAGGGTTTGGCGCCGCGCTCGCAGCTCGCTGCCGTCGGCGCCGCCCTCCGGCGGGCGCACGTCGAAGAACAGCTGCGTCAGCGCCACGAGCCCCTCGGGTCCGGAGGCCCGCGCCCGAATGCCCAGTCGTTCGAACGCATCGAGGATCGCCGCCGGGTCGCGCGCGGCGCTCGCGACGACCAGCCGCGCGAAATTCCGTCGTAGCTCTGGGCTGAGCTCCTTCGTGAGGCCGAAGTCGAGCAGACCGATGTCGCCGGTCGGCAAGAGGAGGAAGTTCCCGGGGTGCGGGTCGGCCTGAAAGAGCCCGTCGACCAAGATCTGGTGCCCGTACGCCTCCGTGATGCGCCGTGCGAGGACCGGCCCGTTCGGCCGCGCTGCGCCCGGTTCGAGCAAGCGCTCCCCCTCCAAGAAGGTCGTAACGAGTACCCGGCGCGTCGTCAGCTCATCCACCACTTCGGGGAACACGATCCCCTCGAGGTGCGAAAGGTTGCGCGCGACCCGGCGCAGCATCCGCGCCTCGCGCACGAAGTCGAGCTCCAGCGGGATCTGGGTGCCGAGCTCGGCGACGACGGAGCGGTAGTCGAAGGAGCGCTCCACCCGCGCCAGCAGCCCCACGAGCGCCCGCAGATTCGCCAGGTCGAGCCGCACCAGGTCGGCGATGTCGGGGTACTGCACCTTCACCGCGACCTCGCGGCCGTCGCGCAGCTTCGCGCGGTGCACCTGCGCCAGAGATGCCGCTGCGATGGGCTCGGGATCGAAGCGGGCGAAGAGCGACTCCAGGCCCGCGCCGAGCTCCTCCTCGATCGTCCGCCGGATCACCGCAAGCGGCCGGGGCGGGACCCGGTCCTGGAGCCGGGAAAGCCAGCGCACGTACGGCATCGGGACGAGGTCGCTCCGCGTCCCGATGAACTGCCCGCTCTTCACG
>DAOUCS010000036.1:0-17918 GCA_034431815.1 Dehalococcoidia bacterium | reverse complement strand
GCTAGGCTGCAGAGCGCTCCTCGAACGGGTGCGCGTCGAAGTGCGGGATGTCGGTACGGTGCCGTCTTCGGAACTGTACGGCGCAGTACCGGCCCTCTCATTTCGCGGACGGCTCATCCACCTAGGCACGCCAGATTGCGGCGCACTGCTTCGGACGATGGAGGCGCTCCTGCCGGCCGACGAAGTTGGCGGAGCCTGCAGCCGGCAGCAAGAGGTAGAATTCGAGGCGGAGGGCCGTCGATGACAACCAGCCGCCCCTCCGAAGCGGGCAGCGATCTTGGGGAACGGGTCGCCCTGCTCCGCTCGCACGAGCTCTTCCACGGCGTGCCCGAGCAGTTCGTCGCCCGCCTCGGGGCGCGCCTGCCGATGATGACGGCACGACGAGGGACGGTCGTGTACCACCCCGGCGTGACGCCAGAGGGCCTCTTCCTCCTCAAGTCCGGACGAGTGGCGCTCTACCGCCTCACGAGCGGCGGACGGAAAGTCGTCGTCGGCATCCTCGAACCGGGAGCGACCTTCGGCGACATGCCGACCGTCGCCCAGCGGATGGGAGGCACCTTCGCCGAGACCATCGAAGACTCGGCCATTTGCGTGATGAGCCGGCAAGACATTCAAGAGCTCCTGCGGGAGCACCCGAGCGCAGCGCTCGCCATCCTCCAGAGCGTCGCCCGCCGCCTGCGCGCCGCCGAGGACGAGCTCGAAAACGTGGCGGTCCGGTCCGTCCCTGCCCGGCTCGCGAGGCTTCTCCTCCGCTTGGCGCGGAACTCCGGCCGCATCGAGGGCTTCAGTCACCAGGAACTGGCCGAGCTCTTGGGGACGACGCGGGAGACCGTGTGGCGGACACTGAACGAGTTCGAGCGCGCGGGGCTGGTTACCGCCGAACGGCGCTCCATCGCCATTGCCGACGCCGCCGGCCTCGAGCGCCGGGCCGCTGAGCGGGGCCTCCCGGTGGAAGACGGCCGCACCGAAGAGCCAACGTGATCGCCGGCACGTGCCTCCGGCCGGGCGGCGTGTCACCATGGAACGCGAAATGAGTAGCGCTTCGGCGGAATTCGGAACGACCCGAGGCCAACGGTCGGCCGCGGCTTGGCCGGCGTACGCCGTGTTGGGAGCGCTCGGCCTGCTGCCGGTGGCAGGGGTGCTTGCCTTCGGGCTCTCTGCCGATTCTTTCGACCTCCGTGGGGCGGGCGGCCCGCTCCTCGCCTATGCCGCGGGCGTGCTGTCGGTCGCATCCCCCTGCGTGCTGCCGCTCGTGCCCATCTACCTCACGCAGGTCGCGGGGGCCAGTATCGAGGATGGCCGCATCGCCGCGAGCCGTGGGGCGGTGCTCCGACAGGCGGCTGCGTTCCTTCTCGGCCTGGCGGCCGTGTTCGTCGCGCTCGGAGCAGGTGCGGGCGCTCTGGGCTACTTCCTGCAGGACCACCAGCGGGAGCTGCAGCAGGGAGCCGGGATCGTCGTCATCGTCCTCGGCGCCTCCCTCGTCCCTTCGTACGGCAAGGGTTCGCTCTTCAAGTCCGCTGCCATGCTCGCCGCCGTGTCCGTCCTGCTCGTCAGCATCGTCGAACTCGCCGACATCCGTGGCGACCGCATGCGCGTGGGACTGCTCATGGCAGCGGCCCTCGTTGCCTGGCTAAAGTTTTCGGGAGTCGTCCAGTTTTCGCTCCTCTCTCGCACCGTGCAGTTCGACCCCGGAGCCGCCCGGAAGGCGGGCTACGTGCGGTCGGCCGTGACAGGTGCCGCCCTGGCCGCCGGGTGGACGCCGTGCGTAGGGCCGGTGCTGGGGGGCATCCTCTCTTTAGCCAGCCAATCGGGAGACGTGGTTACCGGCACGTACCTCCTGGGCTTCTACGCGCTCGGGTTTTCGGTTCCGTTCCTAGCAGCGGCCCTGGCCGTGAGCGATGCCACGCGGATGGTCCGCGCCCTCCAGCGGTGGACTCCCGCCGTGGAGGTCGTCGCTGCCCTCATGCTCATCGGTCTCGGCGTCCTCCTGCTGAGCGGCAAGCTCTCTGCGCTCAATCAGTACTTCGGGTTCTCGCAAGTCGATTCGAAACTCTGAGAGAGATGTCCTCGACTACTCGGAGCCGCGACGTTCGGCACAGCGCCGAAACCGCACTCCGGTGCGAGCGCGGAGCTCACGCGCTGGCCCGGTTCCGGCTCGAGGGCGAGGATGGCGCGCCCGCCCACCTCTGCTTGCGCCATGCGCTTTCTGCCCCGAGGGTCGTACGAACGGCCCTCGTCATCGCCGCCATCGTTGGCACCATCCTCACGGCCATCAACCAAGGGGACCAGCTCCTCTCCGGCAGCCTGCGGGCGGCGATGCTGTGGAAGATCCCCCTGACGTACTGCGTCCCCTACTGCGTGGCGACCGTGTCAGCCTTGCGGGTAGCGCACCTCCGGCGCCGCGACCCTCGCCGCCGCTGAGCCGCCCTTAGGCCGCACGGCGCAGGAAGCCAAGCAGCCCGCGTCGCTTCCCATCCCGCGGCTTCTCCTTCCGCTCTGGGCCGGCAAACCCGCGCCCGCAGCCTTGACAGTAGGCATACACGTTGAGGTTCTTGCGCCCGCACCATGGACACCTGCGCATCGGCAGGACTCCTTCTCGTCGTTCGCGGAACCATTCTACGGGCTCCGACGGTCTCGCCCACGGCCGTTTGGCTGCCAGCCCTCGCTTGGCAGCTTGGCAGGCAGCACCGCACACTGAAAGGCGAGAGGAGGCGTCCATGGGCAGTTACGAAGTCCTGCGCGACATCATCGGGGGCAACGTGCCGCCGCCTCCGTACCTTCCGCCGGCGAACATCATCCCCTACGTCGTCGAGTCCGACGGCCGGCGGGAGCGCGCCTACGACATCTACTCCTTGCTCCTGAAGGAGCGGATCGTCTTCCTCGGCACGCCCATCGACGCGATGGTGGCGAACGTCATCATCGCCCAGCTCCTCTACCTGGCGCGCGAGGACGACGAGAAGGACATCATGATGTACATCAACTGCCCGGGCGGCAGCGTGACCGCGGGGCTCGCTATCTACGACACGATGCAGCTGATTCGCCCCGACGTCGCCACCGTGTGCATCGGCCTTTCGGCCAGCATGGGGACCGTCCTGCTTACCGCGGGCGCGAAGGGGAAGCGGTACGCGCTGCCGCATTCCACCATGCACCTGCATCAGGTGATGTCGGGGGCGCAAGGCCAGGCACGCGATATTGAGATCCAGGCCCGAGAAACGCTCCGCCTGCAGCGAGTGCTCCGGGAGATCATCTCCAAGCACACCGGTCAGCCCCTCGAGAAGATCGAGCAGGACACCGATCGCGACTTCTGGCTCGATCCCCAGCAGGCGAAGGCGTACGGCCTCATCGACGAGATCCTCGAACGGCCCGAACACGCCGCCACGGCCGTGGGACAGAACGGCCAAGCGAAGAGCGGCTGACGGCCGAACGACCCCGTTCCTCCCAGGCCCCGCCAGCGCGTGGGGCCCATCCTATTCCAGCGGCTCGATGCGGTCGGCCCCGACGTATGGCCGCAGCGGGACCGGCACGGTGATCGTCCCGTCGGCGTTTTGGTACGTCTCCATGACCGCGATCAGGGTGCGGGGAAGGGCGAGCCCGGATGCGTTGAGCATATGGGGGAACGTCACGGGCGCCTCGGGTTCGGGCCGGTAGCGGACGTTCGCGCGCCGGGATTGGAAATCCAAGCAGTTCGAGGCGGAACTCACTTCGAGCCACTCACCTGCCCCCGGCGCCCAGACCTCGATGTCGAACGTCTTCGCGGCGTTGAACCCCAGGTCCCCGCTGCAGAGCTGGACAACCCGGTGGGGGAGCTCCAGCTCCTCCAGGAGCGCGCGCGCCCGCAGTACGAGACCGTCTAGCTCGGCGTCGCTGGCAGCCGGCTCGCAGATGACGAAGAGCTCGACCTTTTCGAACTGGTGAAGCCGCTTGATGCCGCGCACGTCGCGCCCAGCGCTCATCTGCTCCCTTCGGAAGCACGGCGTATGCGCCACCAAGCGCTTCGGCAGGCTCCCGGGCGGCAGGATTTCGTCGCGGTACAGATTCACGAACGGCGCCTCGGCCGTCGGCACCCAGAAGTAGTCTTCCTGGTCGTCGTGGTAGAGGTTGTCGCGGAATTTCGGGAGGTGGCCGGAGGCGTACAACGACGCCTCCGTGAGCATGTAAGGCAGGTAGTGCTCGACGAAACCGGCCTCCCGGTGGCGGTCGAGCATCCAGGCGATGAGCCCCCGGTGGAGCCGCGCGAGCGGTCCCCGCATGACGAAGAAGCGGCTCCCGGCCATCTTCACCCCGCGCTCGAAGTCGAGGCCGCCAAGCCGCTCGCCCAGCTCCCAGTGGGGCCGGGGCTCGAAAGCGAAGGCCCGCCGTTCGCCCCACGCTTCGACGACGACGTTACCGCTCTCGTCCGGGCCCGGAGGAACGGAGGGGTCGACGATGTTCGGCACCTCGAGGAGCGCTTCGCGGAGCGCGCGCTCCACTTCGCGGAGCTCCGCCTCCAGGGCATCGATGCGGGCACCCACGGCGCGCATCGCGCGGATGCGCTCCTCCCGCTCGGCGGGGTCCTTGGTTTGGCCGATGGCCTTGCTGGCGACGTTCCGTTCGTGCCGCAGCGCCTCGACGTCCTGAAGAAGCGCGCGGCGCCGGTCGTCCAGTTGGAGGATGCGGTCGATGGGCGCTGTCGTGTTGCGGAGCGCGAGGTCGCGGCGAACCCGTTCCACGTTCTCGCGGATGAACTGAACGCTAAGCACGGACCCCCTCCCGAGAGCTGACAACGTCGATCGCCTGCACCCCCAGCAGCCGGACGTCCTCGGCAACAGGCACGACCGTTCCGTCGGGGGCAGGCAGGGCAAGCTCTGTATCGACGAGCTCGGCGCGCGTCAGCCAGCGCGCTGGTCCGCCGGGCACGGGGGCGTCGAAGTCCACTTCGCCTCGTGCGCGCGTGAAGAAGACGTGGTCGATGTGCTGATGATACGGCTGGTCGGGCCGGATTATGTCTTCGAGGAGGATGACGGCAGGCGGCGGCAGTACCTGCGGCCCTGCGCATTCGATGAGGGGGTGCAGAGGCACCACCTCGACGTCAAGGCCGGACTCCTCGCGGGCCTCGCGGATGGCGGCCGAGACGGGATCCTCGTTCAGCTCGCAATGCCCACCCGGCGGCAACCACATCCCGAGGTTTCGATGCCAGATGAGCAGCGTCCGCTCCCCAGCGACGACGTACGCCGTTGCCGTGTGGTGGCGCTCGATGTCCGCATACCGCGGCGCTCCCGAATCTGCCACGGTGTCCCCCGCTATGATTTCACCCTCCGCAACTGCGGAAAGAGGATGACTTCGCGTATGGTCGCGTGACCGGTGAAGAGCATCGCCAGACGGTCGATGCCCATGCCGAAGCCGCCGGTAGGGGGCATGCCGTGTTCGATGGCGAGGAGGAAGTCTTCGTCAAGCATCTCCGCCTCCTCGTCCCCCGCCGCCCGCATGGCCAACTGCTCCTCGAAGCGCTGCCGCTGGTCGATAGGGTCGTTGAGCTCCGTGTAGGCGTTTCCGGCTTCGAGGCCGCCGATGAAGAGCTCGAAGCGCTCGACCAGGCGGGGGTTGTCGGGTTTCCGCTTCGCGAGCGGCGAAAGCTCGACAGGGTAGTCGAGGAGGAACGTCGGCTGGATGAGGTGAGGTTCGACGTACGTGCTCATCGCCTCGTCGAGCAGCTTCCCCCACCCCCAGCGGGGGTCGGTTTCCATGCCGCGGCGCTCGAGCTCGGCGCGGAGCGCGTCCGCCGTGCTCAGGCGCTCGGCGTCGATGCCGGCGTACCGGTCCAGCGCCTCGTACATCGTCATGCGCTGGAAGGGCGGCTCCAGGGAGATCTCGTGGCCTCTGAAGGTGATGGTCCGCGTGCCGAGCACCTCTGATGCCACTGTCGAGACGAGTGCCTCGGCCATTTCGGCGACACCGTTGTAGTCGGTGTACGCCTCGTACGTCTCGAGCATGGTGAACTCGGGGTTGTACTTCCAGCCCAACCCTTCATTGCGAAAGTTTCGGCCGAGTTCGTACACCTTGTCGAATCCGCCCACGATGAGGCGCTTCAAGTACAGCTCGAGGCTGATGCGAAGGTACCGGTCTTCGTCGAGCGCATCGTAGTGCGTGACGAAGGGCTTGGCGGCGGCGCCCCCAGTCACCTCCTGAAGGATTGGAGTCTCGACTTCCATGAATCCGCGTTCGTCGAGGAAACGGCGGATGGCGCGCACCATCTCCGTCCGAATGCGGAAGGTGCGGCGCGTTTCCTCGTTGGCCATGAGGTCGAGGTATCGCCGGCGCTGCCGGAGCTCTGGGTCTGCGAGGCCGTGGTACTTCTCGGGCGGCGCGTGGAGGGCCTTGCACAGCATCCGCCATTCACGCGCTTCCACCGTCGGCTCGCCGGTTCTGGTGAGCATCGGCTGGCCTTCGATTTCAACGAAGTCCCCCAAGTCCACCAGCCGAAAGAGTTCGTAGCCGTCGGGGCCGAGAACGTTCTGGCGCAGGAGGGGCTGGATCCTGCCGCTCCCATCCTGGAGGTCGACGAAGGTGGCACGACCCATGTCGCGGCGCGCCATGACGCGACCGCAAACGACCACCGCGGCGTCGTCGGCACCGGGCTCACGGCCCGCAGCGATCGCAAGCTCCCGAGCCTCTGCCGCGGTGTGGGTGCGGCGGACCCGCGCTGGGTACGGATCGATTCCGCGGGCGCGCAGCTGCTCCAGCTTGGCGAGCCGCGCTGCCAACAGGTCGTCCAATGGGTCTTCGCCTCCTTTGCTTCCCTCCCGCCCGGCTGGCGAATCGGCGGCGGCTCACTCCACCTTGAGGATTTTGAGCTTAAGCACTCCCTTGGGCACGTTCACCTCGACGACGTCGCCCGGCGCCTTTCCCAGCAAGGCGCGGCCCACGGGCGACTCGTTCGAGATCTTTCCGACCGAGGGGTCGGCCTCCGGAGCGCCGACGATGCGGAACACCCGGACCTGGCCATCCTGCTCAACTTCGACTCGGCTGCCGACGACGACGCGCCCGGCTCCATGAACTTTCGATTCGTCGATGATGACGGCCCGGCGGAGGATGTCTTCGATCTCCAGGATCCGCCCCTCCACCATCCCCTGTTCCTGCTTCGCATCCTCGTATTCGGCGTCGGTCTGACTGGTGCCCAGCTCCTGGGCGTGGTGGATGCGTTCCGCAATGAGCTTCCGCCGACTCCGGAGCTCTTCGAGCTCCTTCAGGAGCTTGTCGCGGCCTTCCGGCGTCAAGGGAATCGTTTTCTCGGTCATAGACGCTAGCCTCGCTCACTGGCCGACGGTAAAAAAATGGACCGAGGCCCGGCGGCGCCTCAGTCGCGGGCAGTATACCCCGCCGCGGTTGCCGCCGACAACGGTAAGCACGAGGTTTCACCCCCGCCTGCCGGCTGGACCGATGGCCCTGGGCCGTGCCACCCTGCTGATCCGGAGCGGGTTCGAGCGCCGGAGGAACGATGCGCGATACGCCGAGAACACGATGGGGGCGTCCAGCCCCGTACCGCCCGAGCCGCCGCTCGCGCCCGTCATGGCCGCGGCTGGCGGCCATGGCCGGGATCCTCGGCGGGTTGGTGATCGTGGCCGCCTTCATCGTCGGCTGGATTCGTGGCGACAGCTGCAGCGACGTGTACTGCCCGAGCAGCGTCGATGCCATGCCGCCGGCGGGCTTTGCCTTCGCCAGCAAGTTGTACGAACTGCGGGGCGACACCGGGGACCTCCCCGACGGCGCCGAGTTCCAGCTGAGCGTCACGCTCGAACGCGCCACGGACGACGCCCGAAATCTCGCCCTCTACGAGTACGATCCCGCGAGCCAGACGTGGACCCCGCTGGGGGCGGCGGTGCTTGCCGAGGACGGCCGGAAAGCCCAGGCGACAGTCGCGAAGGTGCCCCCGTTCGTGGCCGTGCTGCGGCGGCTTCTCCCCGCAGGTCAGGTCATCGGCTACCTCCCGGCCGGTCAGGCGCTCCATCCCTCCGCGCTCGGAGCCCTGACCGTGCTGCACACGGTGGACTTCCGCCCTTCAGCCGACGGCGGCGTCGAAGGACAGCCAACGCTCGTCGCTGACCGGGGCGGAGCCCTCTGGCTCCCTACCGTCTACGCGAGCAGCGGGGCCACCGGCTCCCTAGCAAACGTCGACGCGATCCTTTCGAGCCCCGCGAGCCGCACGACGCACGTCCAGGCCATCCTCCGCGTGGTGCGTGACACCGGCGCCGACGGCATCGACCTCGCTTACCTCGACCTCCGCCCGGACCTGCGCCAGTCGTTCTCCCTCCTCGTCCTCGAGCTGTCACAGGCGCTCCACAAGGAGGGAAAGCTGCTCAGCCTGACGCTCCCGCCGCCGCAACGCTTGGCCGACGGTGTCGAGGAGGGAGCCTACGACTGGAAGGCGCTCGGCAACGCCGCCGACATCGTCAAAATTGCGCCGATGCGCGACCAGCGGCTCTACCGTCTGCACATGCCGGACATCTTGGAGTATCTGAAGCTCCTGGTGCCGGCGAACAAGCTCGTCCTCACGGTGACGCCCTACGCAACCGAATCGTCCGCGGAGGGCTTCCGCACGTTGAAACTCGCGGAGGCCATGCGCATCGCCGCCGCGATTGCCCAGCCCGGGTCGTCAGCTGACCCTATCCGCACCAACGCGAACGTCGAAATCAGCGCGCCGAACATCGACAGGAACCTCGGCGTTTCGGGCATCGTGTGGGACCCTAATACGGCAACGGTGACGTTCACCTACAAACAGAACGGAAACCGCACCGTTTGGATCGAAAACGCGTTCAGTATCGGCTTCAAGCTCGAACTTGTGACGAAGCATCAGCTGGGCGGAATCGCCGTCGAAGACGTCAGCGCCGATCCGCTCCTCGGCGACATCTGGCCGGCACTGAAGCCTTTCATCGAGACCGGCCAACCGGTGCTCGTCCAGCCGAATCCGGCCGACCTCGAGCCGCGCTGGACGGCGTCGGGCGGCACCCTCGAGGGCGGCGCGCGGGGAGCGGTGACCTGGACAGCCCCGCCACAGCCCGGCACCTACCGCATCACGCTTCAAGTAGGCGACGGCGTGTTCCGCTTCGAGAACACCATCGAGGTCACGGTGCAGCCGCCGCCATCAGCCGGCGCTGCGCCGACGCCTGCCGCCGGCGGCTGACGATGGCGCGGCGTCCGCTCCGCATCACCGGTGGAGAGGCGCGCGGTACGCCGCTCGCGGAGCCGCGGGGCGTCCGCCTTCGGCCCACAACCGGCCTGGTGCGCGAAGCGCTTTTCAACATCCTGGTCGCCAAAGTCTCCGGGGCGCGCGTGCTCGACCTGTTCGCCGGCACGGGCGCCCTTGGAATCGAAGCGTTGAGCCGCGGAGCAGCGTCAGCTGTGTTCGTCGAGCGGGACCGCGAGGCATGCCAGACGATCCTTCGAAACCTGGCAGCGGCCGGATACGGCGACCGCGGCACCGTTGTTCGGGGCCGCCTTCCGAATGCCCTCCGCTGGCTCGAGGGAACGTTCGATATCATCCTGCTCGACCCACCCTACGGCTCACCCGAAGCGGAAGAGACGCTAGCCGAAGTCCGCCGCCTTTTGGCGCCCGGGGGCGTGGTCGTCTACGAGCATGCGAGTCGGTACAATCCGCCCGGACGCCCAACAGGGCTTGCGCTCGTTGACGCGCGAACCTACGGCGACACCACGCTGAGCTTTTACGTCGAGCAGGAGGCGGCATGAGGATTGCAGTGTTCCCGGGCGGGTTCGACCCAGTCACGAACGGGCACCTCGATCTCGTCAGGAGGATGACGCACCTCTTCGACCGCGTGATTGTCGCGGTCGTGAAAGGCCGCGAAAAGGGTTCGCTTTTTTCCTGGGAAGAACGTATCGAGATGTTCCGCAAGGCCGTCGAAGACCTGCCGAATGTGGAGGTCGAGGGCTTCGACGAGATGACGGTGGATTTCGCCCGGCGGAAGGGGGCCGTGGCTATCGTGCGTGGCATTCGCGCCGTGAGCGACTTCGAAGCCGAATTCGATATGGCGATGATGAACCGCAAGATGGCTCCCCACCTGGAGTCGGTCTACCTCATGGCGAGTCAGGACTTCCTCTACATCAGCGCCAGCCGTATCCGCGAGGTTGCCCGCCTGGGCTACGATGTGAAGGACCTCGTGCCGCCGCACGTGCGCACTGCGCTTCGGCGGCGTTTCGGCTTTGAGGACTGAGCGCGAGCACACCGTGGAAATCTTCGATCTCATCGATGCCCTGGAGGAGCTGGTGGTCCAAGCCCGGAGGCTCCCCGTGGGGGGCAACCTCGTCGTCGACCGGAAGCGGATGCTCGACATCATCGATCAGCTGCGGCTGGCCATTCCGGCCGACCTGCGACAGGCAGCCCAGATCCTCGAGGGTCGGGACCAAATCATCCAGGACGCGCGCGAAACCGCCCGGCGCATCATCGACGAGGCGTACCGCGAGCGGGAGCGTATCCTTTCGGAAAGCGACATCATGCGCGAGGCCGAAGCGCGCAGCCAGCAGATGCTCCTCGAGGCCGAACAGCGCGCTCGCCAGACGATTGCAGAAGCCGATGCCCTCGCTGCCGCCCACCTGAGCGAAGCGGCCGAGGCAGCGACCAAACAGCTCGACGATGCGGATCAGTACGCTATGGAAGTGTTGAGACGGCTCGAACACCAGCTCCAGGCCTTCCTCGACGCGATTCGTACGAGCATCATGAACTTGCAAGAGCGGCGCTGAGGGCCGGTGCGAACGCATCGCCCGTTTGGTTCGGCCCATTTCGATTGTTCGCCATCGGGGCTAGCGCTCGCAGCCGAGACAGATTTGGGACGAATCGGAAACGTTACGGTTACGGCCCGCCAATTGCGTCGACAAACCGGCAGACCTCCGCTACAGTGGAATGCAGCAGCCAAATTCAACCATGGGAGGTTCGAAGTGGCAGTTTTTCGCAAGCTTCCCGCTGAACAGGCGCCACCCCCCACCCAGCAGACGGGTCGCCTCACCGCCCGCATGCGGCTCTATGAGGATTTCGTTCGTCAGCTCGGCCCCAATGAGGTGGGCGAGCTCCGCCCCGAAGGTAACGAAACTACGCGGGGCCTTGTCCTCCGCATCGCCCGGGCGGCCAAACGTCTGAACGTGAAGGTCGAGACCTGGGTCGATAACGGGAACGTGTATTTCCGCACGCATTAAACCTCTACGACGACTTCGGGTCGGGCCCCGCTCCGCCCTCCCACAGGCAGCGGGGCCTTTGTCACGATGGAGCTGTGACGACCTCTCTCCGCGGCAAGCTGCTCGTCGCAACGCCGAAGCTGCTTGACCCGAACTTCGTACGCACGGTCGTGCTGCTCTGCTTCCACGACGAGAACGGAGCGTTCGGCCTCGTCCTGAACCGGCCAGTGGAAACGGCACCGCTCCGCGAGCACCTGCCTGAATGGACCGAAGCAGCCGCCGACCCCGCGTTCGTGTTCTCGGGAGGGCCGGTCGAGCCGTCCCACGCGTTCGGACTCGCCCGGCTGCGGGCGAGCGCCGACCCCCCGTCCGAAGGATGGACGGAGGTCATCGACGGCGTGGGCATCGTCGACCTTTCACGCCCAGGCGCACTCCTGCCCGTGCTGCAGGCGGTTCGCGTTTACGCAGGTTACTCCGGCTGGGCGGGGGGCCAGCTCGAAGGCGAGCTCGCAGAAGGCGCCTGGTTCGTCGTCGACCCCCGACCAGAGGACATCTTCTCGCCTGACCCAGCTGGTCTCTGGCGAGCGGTGTTGCGGCGCCAGCGCGGCCAATTGGCGATGTTCGCCTGGGCTCCGTTGGATCCGCGGCTGAACTGAGCGCTACCGCTCGTCCGTCGATACGAGCGAGAACGATGGTACCGACCGGGACCGCGATCCGGGCCGCGATGGAAACTCGCCGGGCGCCCCGCCGATGGCCGCCGGAGCCGGCTCGCCCGGCAACTCCGCAGGCCTTTCCGCAGCGGGCGGCGTCGCCGCCGCAGGCCGCATGTTAGGCACCACCTCGACGGTCGCCGTGAGCGATGCGCCCTCCTCGACCACCAACGTAGCGGCCTTCAGGCTGCCGCTTACGACAGCGGTGCTGGTGAGCACGGCGCGCCCGCTGCAGGACACGTCACCCTCGATGCGCCCCCGCACCACGAGGTCACGCGTTTCGACCCTCGCCTTCACGGTCGCATCCCGTTCGACGGTAAGAGTGCCACCGCAATGGATCTGCCCCGCGGCTGTTCCCTCGATCCGCAGGTCCTTCTCCGTGCGAAACTGCCCGTCAAAGGACGACTGGCGGTCGATGAGGCTGCCGGCCGCGCGGGCCGCCGCTCCGGCCAGCTCCTCGCGAGCTTTGTCAGTTCCGTTGCTCAACGCGGCGAGCACCGCGTCGACGTCGGTCTCCTCGCGGGGGATGCGGTCGCGTGTGCGCTCGTCCACTACGGCCTCCTTCTGCGTGCGCCTGAGCTGCATCCCGAACCTCCTCGGCGAGGATGTGGGCGCAACCCGCAAGGTAGTTCCCCGGCTCTCCAATGTCCACCGGGAAATCGCAAATTTTTCACGAAGTTCTCCGTTCGTCCCTCCATGCCAATGGGCCTGGCGCCCGAGCCCGCGGCTACACCACGAAGTTCACGAGCTTGCCGGGAACGTAAATGACCCGCCTCGGAGTGCCACCGTCGAGAGCTGCCCGCACCCGCTCCAGCTCGAGGGCGCGGGTCCGGGCCACCTCCTCGGGGGCATCGGGCGCAAGCCGAAGATGGCCGCGCACCTTCCCGTTCACCTGGACCACCACCTCCACCTCGTCATCCTTGGCCAGGTCGGGGTCGTACGAGGGCCAGCGCTGGAGATGGATGCTGTAGGGCTTCCCCAGCCGCTCCCAGAGTTCTTCCGTGATATGCGGGGCGAGCGGCGCGATGAGCAGCAGCATCGTCTCAATGGCCTCGTTCCAGGCGGTGCGGTCGGCCTGGCCGCGCTCCCGCACGCGCTGCAGCTCGCTGCAGAACTCCATGTGGCGGGCGATGAGCGTGTTAAAGCGGAAATGCTCCAAATCTTCCGTGACAACGCGAATAGTCTTGTGCGTCGCCCGGCGGAGAGCCAGGGTCTCCGGCGCATCGGGCGCATCGATGAGCTGGGGAGGCTCGAGGGCAAGCGACCAGACCCGCCGCAGCCAGCGGACGATGCCTTGCATACCGGTCGGGTTGTAGGGCCCGCCGAGCTCCCAGGGGCCGATGAACATCAACTGGCAGCGGAAGGCGTCTGCGCCGTACTGCTCCACCTGCTCGTCGGGTGCGACGACATTCCCGCGGCTTTTCGACATCCGGTTGCCGTCGGGGCCGAGAATGACGCCCTGGTTGAAGAGCCGCAGCATCGGCTCGTCGCCCTTCACCAGCCCCATATCGCGCGCAGCCTTCCAGAAGAAGCGTGTGTACAGCAGGTGCATGACCGCGTGTTCGGCCCCGCCCGTGTACTGGTCGACCGGCAGCCAGTACTCCGCCAGCGCCGGCGAGAAGGGCCGTTCCGCGTTGTGCGGGTCGATGTACCGCATCTGGTACCAGCTCGAGCAGATGAACGTGTCCATCGTGTCCGTCTCGCGGCGTGCCGGGCCGCCGCACTGCGGACACGAGGTGTTCACCCACTCCGGAATCATCGTGAGGGGCGACTGCCCGGTGGGGAGGAACTGCACCTTCTCGGGCAGGAGGACGGGGAGCTGGTCTTCGGGTACGGGTACCGTTCCACAGGCGTCGCAGTACACGATGGGGATGGGAGCGCCCCAATACCGCTGCCGCGAAATGAGCCAGTCTCGCAGCCGGTAGGTCACGGCCCGCTGACCGATACCCTCCCGTTCGGCGTATTCCACGACCGCCCGAATCGCGTCTTCCGCCGGCGTGCCGTCGAAGGGGCCGGAATTGATCATCCGCGTCCCGTGTTCGAACGCCCGCTCGAGGGGCTTGGTGACATCGATCTCCGGGTGGTCGAACACGGGTACGATGTCCAGCCCGTACTTCGCCGCGAATTCGAAATCGCGCTGGTCGTGAGCGGGCACGGCCATGATGGCGCCCGTCCCGTACGTGATCAGCACATAGTCGGCGATCCAGATGGGGATGCGGCGGCCGTTGAAGGGATTGATGGCGTAGGCCCCGGTGAAGACGCCCGTCTTCTCGCGCTCGGTCGACATACGCTCGATCTCGGTCTCGCGCGAAGCTTGACGCTGGTAAGCCTCGACCGCGGCGCGCTGTTCGGGTGTCGTGATTTTCGAGACGAGGTCATGCTCCGGCGCGAGCACCATAAAGGTGGCGCCGTACACCGTGTCGGGCCGCGTGGTGAAGACGCGAATCTTCTCGTCGATCCCCGGAACGTCCACCGGGAACTCGAGGTATGCCCCCTCGGAACGGCCGATCCAGTTCCGCTGCATCACCTTGATGCGCTCGGGCCAGTCGATGCCGTCGAAGTTGAGCAACTCTTCGGCGTAGGCCGTGATCCGGAAGAACCATTGGGTGAGGAAGCGTCGCTCCACGATATCGTCCGAGCGCTCGCAGCGGCCGTCGATGACCTGCTCGTTCGCGAGCACCGTTTGGCAGCCGGGGCACCAGTTCGCGAGCGCCCTCGCACGGTAGGCGAGGCCGTGCTTGTAGAACTGCAGGAACCACCACTGCGTCCACTTGTAGTATTCGGGGTCGCAGGTGACGATTTCGCGGTCCCAGTCGAAGCTGGCGCCCATCATCCGGAGCTGCTTGCGCATCCGCTCGATGTTGGCGTACGTCCACTCCTTCGGGTCGATGCCGCGCTTGATTGCGGCGTTTTCGGCGGGGAGGCCGAAGGCGTCGAAGCCCATCGGGAAGAGGACGTTGTAGCCCTGCATCCGCCGGAAGCGAGCATGCGCGTCGCTCGGCGCCATCGCATACCAGTGCCCCGTGTGGAGATCGCCCGACGGGTACGGGAACATGGTGAGCGCGTACCACTTCGGCCGCTGGTCGAAGTCGACCGCCGCGTAGATGCGGTCCGCTTCCCAGCGGCGCTGCCACTTCTCTTCGATGGCGCGCGGTTCGTAGCGGTCGGCCACGGGCTCACCTCACGAGGCGCATCGATTCGTCGCGGCCCGCGCCTTGTGGGGCCGTGCCCCGGAGCGCGAGCGGGCTGGTGCCACGATCGTACGCGACGCACTCCGGAGGGTCACGGCGAGGCGACTTCAGGCCCCTCGCGGTAGTGGGCGATGAACAGCGTTTCGAACTGCCGTGCGGCCGAACACCGCCCGCAGGTGAGGTACCACACCCAAATGTGGTCAGGAGGCCGCCCGTACCGTTCGCGAGCGGCGGCAGCCGTCCGCTCCGCCTCGCGGCGGAGGGCGCCGAAGGGCGCCGGGACGAGCCGGCTGAAGGCAAACCCGCCGGGGCGCCACACGCCGGGCGCATCCCCCTCGACCTCGAGCAGCAGCGGGCGCCGGAACCGGCCGCTGCCGAGGAGGAGCATCGGGTCTTCGGGCACGCGGAGGCCCGCCGCTTCCGCGTGCTCCATCAGGCGGCGCCGTACGGCGTCGTAGCGAAGCGGCACCCCGAACACAGCGGGGATCGTCGCGCGCAGGAACGAGATGTCGGACCAGTCGGATTCGACCTCATGCCAGTCGGCCGGCTCGAGGCGTGGACACGCGCACGACGGCTCCTCGGCCCGAGCCGCCGGAGCCTCGCGGCGGATTGGCCTTCCGCGCTCGTCCAGCCGCACGCGCCTTCGCTGCGACATGCTCCCGTCAGGATAGGGGAACTTGTCGCGGCCCGGCGACGTCGATCTAGTGGAAACTCGCGTGAAGGAGTCCAGCGTGCGCTATCTCCTCCTGTTCCTCCTGCTCGCGCTCGTGGCTGCCGGGTGCCGCGGCCGTTCGGACGGGGTCCCCACGTCGAGCGCGACCCCGACGTCCGCCACATCGACCCCCGAGCCGGCGACGCCGACCGCCACGCCCACCGCAGGGCCCACAGCCGAGGAACCTGACGACGGATTGACGTTCCAGCGCGCGCTCGTGTTCTTCGAACGCTCGCTCCTTGGCGACCGCCTGCACGTGTACGACCTCGACCGCCGCGATCTGATCCTCTCTCGGCCGTTCGTCGTCGGGCCGGGAAGCCTCCAAATGATGCTGACGGAGGGCGGCCGGCTTCTCGTCGCCGCAGGCGGCCGAGTGTGGGTGGAAAGCCTCACCGGCAAAGGGGCGCGTGACCTCTGGCACGCGCCGCCCGATAGGGTGCCCACGCGTGTTGCCGTCTCTCCGGACGGGAGCACGGTTGCCATCGGGTACGAGAGCCTCCCCCTCTTCGTCCGCGAGCGGAGCGGCCTCGTGGTGATCCGCGTCGCCGACGGCCAGGTCATCCGCGAGTTCGGCCCGGAGCTCTTCGACCTGTTGAAGGCGGCGCCTGCGCCCCTCGCCTGGCAGGGGGGCGGCTCCGAGCTTGTCCTCCAAGCCGTCACACACACGGACTGGGGGCGCTTCGGCTGGGCGAGGCTCGACGGTTCGTTCGGGAGCTTTCCGTTCGAGCAGTACATGGCTACCGACGAGAGCGGAACGTTTTCGGCGTTCGGAGACGGCCTGTTGAGCGGATGCAGCGAACTCATGCTCGGCGCCCGCACCATCGCGATCGTCGATACGCGCACGGGGCAGACGATGGCGACCCTGAACGGCGGCAACCAAACGGCGTACTACGTGTTCGGGCTCGCGCCCGACGGACGCGCCCTCGTCGCGCAGTACGCGCTCGGCAGGAACGAGTGGGGTCCCTGCGCTGAGTCGCGCGACGACTTCGCCATCTGGGACGGGACGACCCTGCAGCCGGTCACCGACCGCCTTGGGGTGATCCTCTCGTTCCGTGGGTTGCCCGACGTCAGGCTCGACTGCCCGAACGACGCCGACGAGCGATGGCACTGGCCCGATTCCATGGAGTGCACCTGAGGCCCTCGCGGCGAGCTGCGGATCGACGGCCGGGCGGTCGGACAATTCCTCGCGGTGAGGATTCTGGGCGTGATCGAACGCTGACGGGGCCCTCAGGCGGCCTGGGCCAGCCTTCCCTCGCGCCACGCCTGCTCGAAGGCCGCCACCAGCTCGGGGTGGCCTTCGAGCGCAGCGCGGCCGATGAACGAGAGGGAATCGACCCGCCGGTGCTCGCGGTAGAGGTGGCGGATCCACAGTTCGCCCACGATGGCCGCGGCCCGCTCCCGGAAGGCGGGCGTCGGCGCTTCCCCGAGCCGTTCCGCCAGCCACTCCGCCGCAGGATCGTTGAGGATGACCGCCGCCTCTTTGTCGGGCAAGTTCGGCCGCACCACGAGGAAGTTCGCCAGCGTGCCGCCCATGATCTCCTCGGCACCCTGACCAGGACCCTCGTACAGGACAGCGATCTCGGCGGCATCCGGGGCCTGCACCATGGTCACGACTCCTCGGGCTTGGCGATTTTCAGCGGCTCGGGGATATCGCCGAGAAGCTGAGCCCGCGCCTGCACGCGAGCCTGTAGCCCCCAGATGGTGATGAACCCCACCGCCGCGGACTGGTCGAACCGGTCGCCGCGATCGTAGGTCGCAAGCGAGCGATCGTACAAGGAACGGTCGGCCTGGCGGCCGACGACGATGGCCTGGCCGCGGTCGAGCTTTACGCGAACGGTGCCGGTGACGTACCGCTGCGTGCTGGCGACGTAGGCCGCGATGTCCTGGTGGTGGGCCGTGAACCAGAGGCCGTTGTAGATGAGTTCCGCGTACTCCTGCGCGATGTACCGCTTCAGCTTCAGCTGCTGCTTCGAGAGCGTCATCGATTCGAGCGCCCGGTGGGCGGTGTGGAGGATGACCGCTGCCGGGGCTTCGTACAGCTCCCGGCTCTTGATGCCCACCAGGCGGTCCTCGATATGGTCGATGCGCCCTACCCCGTATTCGCCGCCCAACGTGTTCAGCGTCTCCACCAACTCGACGGGCGGCAGG
>DAOUCS010000035.1:0-17949 GCA_034431815.1 Dehalococcoidia bacterium | reverse complement strand
CGCTCCACGCCGCGCCCGTGCGCCGCAGGAGGACGTCTGAGAGGGTGACGGCGAGCTCCTCCCGCACGGCATGCCGCACTTCGCCCGCCAGCAGGCCGCAGCGGCTGCAGAGCTCCTCCCGTCCGGCCGCGAGCACATCGGCGATGCGCCGGCCGTACTGGTGGAGCCGGGGGTGCGGGGCCTCGGCCGCCGGTGCTAACGCAGACGGAGCGGGCTCGGGTGCCGGCCGGACCCGGAGCCGCTGCAGCAGCTCGCGGGCCAGGGCGCGGTAGGTGCTGAGTTTCCCTCCCGTGGCGCTGTACAGCCCGCGCACGCCGCCGAGCCGGCCGTGGTCGACGAGCTCGTGCCGGCGGCTGACGGCGCCCTCGGGGCGCTTGCCCGAGCGGCGAAGCGGCCGCAGCCCGGCGTAGGCGTACGCGACCCGGTCCCGCGAGACGCCGAGCCCCGGGGCCAGCGCCTGCGCCTCCGCGACGAGGTACTCCACCTCCTCGAGCGTCGGCCGCACGCCGCCGGGGTCGCCCTGGTGGCGGACATCCGTGGTCCCGATGAGGTAGGAGTCGCGCTGGGGGATGATGAAGAACACCCGCCCGTCGGAGCGGGCGGTCGAGATGAGGGCGTACCGCGGCACCGGTTCTTCGGCGGGGACGACGATGTGCGTTCCCCGCGTCAGGTCGAGGAGGGGCTGCTCGGCGGGCTCCCCCGCGAGCGAGCGGACGGCGTCAGCCCACGGCCCGGCAGCGTTCAGCACGGCCAGGGCGGGGATCGCGCATTCCCCGCCGCTCGGTGAGCGCACGGCGACGCCGGTGACGAGGCCCCCGGCGGTGAGGATGCGGGCGACGGGCGTGTGGTTGAAGGCGAAGCCCCCGGCCTCGACTCCCTCCAGCACGAGTTCGAGGGCCAGGCGTTCGGGCGCCCAGCAGCGCGCATCGGAGAAGGCGAACCCGCCCATCTGCTCCGCGGCGAGGGCGGGGAAGCGCTCCGCGAGGGCCGCCGCACTCAGCCGCTGGTGGCCGGGGAGGCTCCGCCGCCAGGCCAGGAGGTCGTACGCCGCCAAACCGAGATGGATCTGCCACCGGGGGCGGCGCGTCCAGGGCAGCACCGGGAAGAGGAAGCGGAGCGGCTCCACCAGATGGGGGCGCGTCCGCAGGAGCCACTCCCGCTCCCGCAGCGTTTCGACCACGAGACGGATGTCGCCGTGCTCGAGGTAGCGGAGGCCGCCGTGGATGAGCTTCGTGGAACGCCACGTGGTGCCGAAGCCGAAATCCTCGGCTTCGAACAGGGCAACGCGCAGGCCGGCGCGGGCCGCTTCGGCGAAGATGCCGGCCCCGTTGATGCCCCCGCCGATGATCGCTAGGTCGAGGGGCGGACCGGAGGCGAGCTCTGTCAGGGTCATCGGGACGCGGCCCATCCGCGCGCCCGCTCCACAGCCCGGCGCCACCGGGCGCGGTGCTCCTCGCGTTCGTCGGCGCTCATCGTGGGCTCGAAGGTGCGGTCGGGCCGCCACAGGGCAGCGACCTCCTCGAGCGACGCGTAGAGGCCGTGGCCCACGCCCGCGAGGAACGCGGCGCCCAAGCCGGTGGTCTCCGTTTCCGCCGGCCGGATCACGGGGATACCGGCGAGGTCGGCCTGAAGCTGGAGGAGGAGGTCGTTGCGGGCTGGGCCGCCGTCGGCCCTGAGCTCCCCGATGGGCTCCGGGAGCGCCGCCGCGAAGGCGTCCAGGAGATCGGCCACCGAGAAGGCAATGGCCTCGAGCGCGGCCCGGGCGAGGTGCTCGCGCCTCGTGCCGCGGGTGATCCCGACGATGAGCCCCCGGGCGTGGGGGTCCCAGTGGGGTGTGCCGAGCCCGGCGAAGGCGGGCACGAAGGTCACGCCGCCGGTGTCGGGCACGGCGGCGGCGAGCGCCTCGACCTCGTCGGCGCTGGAGATGACGCCGAGCCCGTCCCGCAGCCATTGGATAGCCGCGCCCGCGACGAGCACTGAGCCTTCGAGGACGTAGTCGGGCGCACGGTCGGTGGCGGCGGCGCCAACGGAGAGGAGGAGGCCGTTTTCGGGAAGGGAGGGTCGCCTCCCCGCCGGGGCGAGGAGGAAGGCTCCTGTGCCGTACGTGTTCTTCGCCTGGCCGGGGTGCAAGCACGTCTGGCCGATGAGTGCCGCCTGCTGGTCGCCGGCGACGCCGGTGATGGCCACCTGCGCTCCGAAGACCTCCGGGTCGGTAAAGCCGAACGCGGACGCCGAGGGCTGGGTGCGGGGCAGCATCGCCCGCGGTACCCCGAACAGGTCGCACAGCTGCTCGTCCCACCGCCCTCGCCCGATGTGGAAGAGGGCCGTGCGGCTGGCGTTACTGTAGTCGGTGGCGTGGACGCGGCCGCCGGTCAGCTTCCAGATGAGCCAGGAGTCGATCGTGCCCGCGGCGACTTCGCCGGCCTCGGCTCGGCGCCGCAGCTCGGGCTGTTCGCGCAGGAGCCAGGCGAGCTTCGTCGCGCTGAAGTACGGATCGAGCGTCAGCCCCGTCGCCTTCCGGATGAGCGGTTCGGCCCCGTCGGCCCGCAGCTCCTCGCAGAGGTCCGCCGTCCTCCGGTCCTGCCAGACGATGGCGCGGGCGAGCGGCGCCCCGGTGGAGCGTTCCCAGACGACCACCGTCTCGCGCTGGTTGGCGATGCCACAGGCGGCGATGTCCGAGGGGCCCGCGCCGGCCGATCGCAGGGCGTCGGCGATGGCGTCGGCGCAGCTCTCCCAGACCTCTTCCGGGTCGTGCTCTACCCAGCCGGTCTGCGGGTAGTATTGGGGGAACTCCCGCTGGCCGATGGCGACGATCGTCCCGTGCTCGTCGACGAGCGCCGCCCGCGAACTCGTCGTTCCCTGGTCGATGGCGAGGATGTATCGGCCCGGCACGCCCGCAAGTATACCCGGGCCCTACCCGCGGCGGAGCGACCGCAGGGCCTCCAGCACCTCGGCCGCGTGCCCGGCCGGCTTCACCGTTCGCCAGACCCTCGCCAGCCGGCCCTGCGAATCGATGAGGAAGGTCTGGCGCAGCACGCCTTCGAACTCCCGGCCGTACATCCGCTTCACGCCGTAGGCGCCGTACGCCTTCGCCACGGCGTGGTCGCTGTCCACCAGCAGGGGGAAGGGCAGGCTATGCTTCGCGGCGAACTTCCGGTGGCTGGCCGCGTCGTCGCCGCTCACGCCGAGCACGACCGCCCCTTCAGCTTCCAGCTCGCCGAAGGCATCCCGGAAGCTGCAGGCTTCGGCCGTGCAGCCGGGCGTATCGTCCTTCGGATAGAAGTACAGCACCACCCACCTCCCGCGCAGGTCCTCGAGACGCACCGTGTTCCCGTTCTGGTCCTCGAGGGCGAAGGACGGTGCCGGCGCCCCTTCGGTGAGCTCCGCGTCGACGGTCATGGACATCCCCCTTTCCGCTGCCGCGTTTCAGCCCGCGAGCGCTTGGGCCAGCTGGAGCATACCGAAGTCCGGGTCGGGCTTGCCGTGGGCAATGACGTCGCGGAGCGGCACTTCCACCGGGCGCCCGCATTGGATGCCGATCATCACGCCCGAGCGGCCGTTGGCGAGCACTTCGACCGCTGACGCCCCGGAAAGAGAGGCGATGATGCGGTCGCGGGCCGTGGGCGAGCCCCCGCGCTGGATGTGGCCCAGCACGAGCACACGGTAGGGGTGGTCCGGCATCACCGCTTCGAAGCGCTTGGCAAAGCCGAATGCTCCCCCGGCCTGGTCGCCCTCGGCCACGACGATGATGTGGCTCCGCTTCCCCCGGCTGATGGAGCGCTGAATGCGTTCGGCGATCGCTTCGGCGTCTTCGTGGGCCTCGGGCACAACGACGCTCGCCGCCCCGGCAGCCACCCCCACGTGGAGCGCGATGGCGCCCGAGGTGCGGCCCATCACCTCGACGAAGAACATCATCCCCGTCGATTCGCTCGTATCGCGCACCTGATCGATGGCTCGGACCGCGGTGTTCACGGCGGTGTCGAAGCCGATGGTCTCCTCGGTGCCCCAGATGTCGTTGTCGATGGTGCCGGGGATGCCCACGACGGGGATGCCGTGCTCCTCCTGCAGGGCCAGCGCGCCGCGGAAGCTCCCGTCCCCCCCAATGACGATGAGGCCGTCGACTCCTGCGTCGCGCATGCGGGCGGCAGCGGCGGCGCGTACGGCGGGGTCGAGGAATTCCGGACAGCGGGAGGTGCCGATGATGGTCCCTCCGCGGTGGAGGATGTTGCCTACCGCCCGGTCGTCGAGGGTGACGTACTCCCCGGCGACGACACCGGCGTAGCCGTCGAGATAGGCGACGATGCGGATGTCATGGCAGGTGGCTGTTCGCACAGCGGCGCGGATGGCCGCGTTCATCCCTGGAGCATCGCCGCCGCTGGTGAGGATGCCGATGGTCCGCATATTCGCTCCTTCCCGGGGGCCTGCCTTCGAGCGTACACCAGACGTCTGCCTTTACGGTCGCTCCGCCGCGAGCTAGGATGCTGCCGTGGCCCGCCGGCTTCAGCTTCGATGGCGGTTCGGCGGCTTCGTGGGAGCGGTCGTCTTTCTCGCCCTGGCAGCCGCAGGGGCCACGTTCGTCTTCACGCGGGGAGGCGGCCAGGCGACCCCGGACGCGCCGGCCGCCTCGCCCGAGTCGGCGGCGACGGCGGCCGCTCCTCCGACACCTTCACCGACGCCCACCGCAACGCCGACGCCGGAACCCCGCTACCCCTCCCTCATCGACGGGGTCGAACTCACCGAGGCGGAGTTTCGCCAGCTCGCCGCCCGCTTCCCCATTGGGGTCATGATCGACAACAGCGCCCTCGCCGCGCCGCAGTACGGCCTTTCGCGCGCGGAGCTTGTGGTGGAGGCCTTCGTGGAGGGCGGCATCACCCGCTACCTCGCGTTCTTCTGGCGGAACGACGCCTCCCGTATCGAGCCGGTTCGTTCGGCGCGCACGCCGTTCCTCTATTGGGTTCTCGAATTCGACGCCCTCTTCGCCCACGCCGGCAGCGCCGCCACCGGCACGGTGGCGAACGCCGAACAGCAAATCCGGGAGTGGGGCATCCGGGACCTCGACGGGCTCCTCCCGGCCGGGGGTTCGGGGTTCTACCGGGACCCGACCCGGACAGCGCCCTACAACCTGACCACCTCGACGGGGGCGCTTCGCGACGCGGCAGCCCGCCTAGGGCTCTCGTCGGGCTTTCCCAAGGTCGAGGTTTGGCCGTTCAAGGCCGATTTCGAAGGGACGGCCGACGCTCCGCTCGCCGGCGCCATCGAACTCTCCTACCGGAACGAGCCAGTGCCGTGGGACCTGCGGCAATGGCAGTGGGACGCGGCCACGAACACCTACCTCCGCTTCTACCGGGGCGGACCCGACATCGACCTGTTAACCGGCGAGCAGCTCCGCTTCAAGAACGTCATCGTGATGTACGTGCCGGCCTACGTGGCCGATGACCGCGGCCACGTCCTCCTCGAGCAGTTCGGAGAGGGCCGGGTGCAGGTCTTCCTCGACGGCCGCATGATCGAAGGCACCTGGCGGAAGGCGGACCGCGCGAGCCGAACCCGCTTCTTCGACCGCGCCGGCAACGAAATCCGGCTCAACCGGGGCCCAATCTTCGTCCAGATGGTCGCGCCCAATTCCTTCGTGCGGGTGCACTGGCGGGTGACCGACCTCCCGCCGATGCCGCCGTACCAGCCGCCTGCTGTGGCGCCCGACCCGGCCACGGAACCGGAAGAACCGCCTCCCACGCCGCCTGCGGAGACGCCCACCGCGACGCCGACGCCGGAGCCGAGCTCCACAGCCACCCCTACGCCCGAACCGTCGCCGTCGCCGACGGCCCCTCCGCCGTCGCCGGAACCGACGGCGAGCCCAACGGCAGCGGGAGGTTAGCGCGGGTGGTGGCCGTTGGCCCGGACGCAGACGTGGCCCTGAGGGTCCATCGGCGCCGAACAGAGAGGACACGGTTTCCGGCCGGCGGCGATAATCGCTGCGATCCGCGGCACGAGCGCCCGTGCCTGGCCGAATCCGAAGCGGAAGGAACAGGCCGAGGGGACGTCGTCATCCGGCGCGAGCGGCTCCGCCCGGAGCTCGAACTGCCGTTCCTGGCGGTCCATCGACAGGGTGAGCTGGCCGGCTTTGAACTCGCACCGCCAGATCGCGGGGAATACCGGCTCCTCGAACGCCTCGGCAGGAGGCTCCTCGCCGGCTTCGTCGCTCAACGCCTGCCGGAGGGCATCGCCCAGGGCGGCGAGCTGCTCCTTCTCGAGCCAGATGCAGACGGCGTCCGTCCCGCTGCCGAGCGCCATGATGCGAAAGCGGCGGCGTCCCGGCTCGCCGATGGCCTCGGCGGAGACGTGGGCTGCCAGCCCCAGGACGAACGGCTCCCGCATCTACCCCATGGTACCGGACGAGGCCTAGGCGAACGATTTCCTGCGGAGCGGCGAGATCGCGACAGGAGGTGACGCGGTGCGCCGATAGCGTATCGCCAAGACGATTCCCCCTCGGAGGACGACGCCATGACCGAACAAACCCGCCGGGCGGCCCGGCTCATCGAACTGGAACGGCTCCCGCGGCGCGCCGGTCCACAGGGTCTGACGACCCGGGAGCTGGCACGCGAGCTCAGGTGCAGCGTGCGCACCGTGCAGCGCGACCTCCAGTCGCTCGACGTCGACCTGCGCGTGCCGCTCACCAACGAGGGGCGGCGGTGGCGGATCCACGAGGCGGCCGACCCCCTCGCTCCGCTGCATCTGAACCTCCACGAGGCGCGCGCAATCCTCTTCGCGCTCCGCCTCTTCCTCCGCTATGCCGACGACCAGGATCCCGACGCCGTTTCCGCCGTCGACAAGCTCGGCGAGGTGCTGTGGGGCCCGCTGCAGAGCTTCGTGCGCTTCACGGGGGAGCAGCTCCGACAGCGGCCGAACGTCCAGGAGCGCACCGACGTGCTGCGGACGCTGACCGAAGGCTAGGCCGAGACGCGCCGCGTCGACATCGAGTACCGACACGGGGACGGGACGCGAACGACCACCATCGAGCCGTTCTTCCTCGAACCCACCGCCAGCGGCCTGGCCAGCTACGTCATCGGCCGTAGCTCAGCGCACGGCGACGAGATCCGCACGTTCAAGCTCGACCGCATCGCCAGCGCCCGGCTCCGCGACGAACGCTTCGCTCCGCCGGACGTGGGCGGCCTTCTTGAGCAGCTCGGCCGGAGCTGGAGCGGGATCGTCCTCGCCGACGACGAGGTTCGGGTCGTCATCGACTTCAGTCCGGTCGTTGCGGCGCGCGTCACGGAGACGTTTTGGCACCCCACGCAGGTGCTCACCCCGCTGGAGGGAGGCGGGGTTCGATTGGAGCTTGTCCTGCCTTCGACCCTCGAACTCCTGCCCTGGGTGCGAAGCTGGGGTCACGATGCGGTTGTCCGCGAGCCGGCAAGCCTCCGCGAAGCGGTGGCCAGCTCCTTCGCCCAGGCCGCGGCGAACTACGCCTCGTCCGCTGAAGCAGCCTCCGCGTAGACTACCGGCAGATGGATGCCAGCGAGCGATGGGCTGCAGCGGTAACAGCCCGCCGGGAGCGAGCGGCGGCCGCCTGGCAGCTTCGCAGCGAACTGGTCATCGTGCCGGCTGGGGTGCCTGTCCCCATCGCAGGCACGGACCAGTTCCACGAGTTCCATGCCCACCCGGAACACTACTACCTCGCTGGCGTCGCCGACCCCGGCGGCCTGCTCGTCTTCGACCCGGCCGAGGGATGGACCTATTTCGCCCCCGTGGTCACGCCGGAGGAAGCGGTCTGGACGGGCCCCGGACGCCCGCTCGACGAGTACGCGGCCCGCACGGGCCTCCGGGACGTCCGGCCGGTGACCGAGTTCGCGTCCTGGCTCGAGCGGAATCGTGGACGCACGGTAGCCCTGCTCGGCAACGACGACATCGCGCGCGCGCCGGAGGGGTACCGGCTTCCCGGCTGGACCGAGTTCGAATTGGCCGTCGACACGGCCCTGGGCAGGAGGCTCCGCGAGGCGGTCGATGTCTTGCGCCGCCGCAAAGACGCGGAGGAGCTGGAACGGATCCGCCGGGCCGTGGCCGCCAGCATCGAAGGGCACCGGCTCGCCCTGGGGCTCGCCCGTCCGGGAATGACCGAGCGGGAGCTGCAGATCGAGCTCGAGGCCGAATTCTTCCGGCGCGGGGGTGATCGCACCGCCTACGGCTCCATCGTGGGCAGCGGTCCCAACGGCGCGACGCTCCACGTGAGCCCGTCCCGCCGGACGCTCGAGGAAGGCGACCTCGTGCTCATCGACGCTGGAGCTGAGGTCGAGGGCTACGCCAGCGACATCACCCGGACGTTCCCTGCAGGCCCACGTTTCACGGGTCTCCACCGGGACCTCTACCAGCTCGTGCTGGACGTCCAAACCTGGGCCATCGGCGCCGTCGCGCCGGGCGCCGATTACCGCGAACTCCACCTCGGCGCGTCCCGCCGCCTGGCCGAGGGGCTGCGGCAGCTGGGGATCCTTCGAGGCGACCTCGACAGCCTCCTGGAGCGCGACGTTCAGGCGCTTTTCTTCCCGCATGGGCTCGGCCACCTGCTAGGCCTCGCCACCCACGATGCGGGCGGCTGCATCCCCTTCCGCACGCGGCCCGACCGTCCGTCGCTGCGGTACCTGCGGCTCGACGCGCCCCTGGAGCCGGGCTTCGTCGTCACCATCGAGCCGGGCGTCTACTTCATCCCCGCCCTGCTCGACGATCCCGGTATCCGCCGCCGGTACGCGGACGACGTCGACTGGGAGCGGGTCGACGCGCTCAGGGGCTTCGGCGGCATCCGCATCGAGGACGACGTCCTGGTGGCGGAAGCCGGCGCCGAGGTGCTGAGCGCGGCTCTCCCGAAGGAGATCGAGGCGATCGAAGCGTTGAGAGCGGAGGCGTCGGGCGCGTGAACCGCAGGCTCACCCTCGCCGATGTGGCCCGCTTCCCGCGCCCGGGGACGCTCGTTCCGCAGCGCTTCCGGTTCAGCCCCGATAGCCGGTGGCTCTTCTTCCTTTGGAGCGAACGCGGCGACCTCGTCCTTTCCCTCTGGGCGCTCGACCTCGAGACGGGCGAACGCCGCGTCATCGCCGGCCCCCAGCCCGAGCAGGCAGATGAGTCCCGCCTCTCGCTGGAGGAGCAGCTCCGGCGCGAACGGGCGCGCCAGCGGGCGGTCGGCGTCACCACCTACGACGTCGCCTCTCGGGCGGAGGAGGTCACCCTCCTCTGGCCGACACCTGCAGGGCTGATGGTCTCGCGGGGCCTCCGCGAGCCGCGTCTCGTTCCCGGGACTGAAGGGGCGCTCGACGCCCGCCTCTCGCCTGACGGCAGCCGGGCCGCCTTCCACCGCGACGGCGGTCTTTGGGTGGTCCCGCTCGACGGGGGCCCGCCCGTGCCCGTGGCGCTCCCCGAGGACGCGGGCGTCTCCTACGGCGCGGCCGAATTCATCGCCCAGGAGGAGCTCGACCGGAGCGAAGGCTTCTGGTGGAGCCCCGACGGCCGGTTCCTCGCCTTCCAGCGCACGGACGAGCGCCATATTCCGCTCTTCCCCATCGTCCACCTCGGCCGGCCGCGGCCCGAGGTGGAGTACCACCGCTACCCTTTCGCGGGGGCGGAGAACGCCAAGGTGGAGCTGTTCGTGCGGGACCTCGAGGCGGGGACCACGCGCCGGCTGGAGCTCCCGGCGCTTGCCGAGGGCGATGGCTACTTAGCCCGCGTCTGGTGGCGCGACCGGGAGAACCTGGTGGTGTACTGGCTGGCGCGCGACCAGCGCTCCGCCGACGCACTGCAGTTCCGTCTCGCTCCCGAGAGCGACGCGGAACCGCCGGCTCCGGCTGGTTGGTCGCCCTTCCCCGGGGCGCCGCTCGGTCTCTGGCACGACAGTCAGGAGCCGTGGATCAACCTCGACCACCATACCCGCTTCCTCGAGTCGGGAGAGTTTCTCCGCGCCAGCGAAGAAACCGGCTACAAACACCTGTACCTGCACAGCGCCGACGGGAGCCTCGTTCGACAGCTCACGGGCGGCCCCTGGATGGTGACCGACGTCACGGGGGTCGACGAGCGGGCGCGGAGCGTCACGTTCGTCGCGACGAAGGAGAGCCCCCTCGAACGGCACCTCTACCGTGTGCCGCTGGACGGGGGCGAGCCGGAGCGGCTCACGGCCGAACCGGGCTGGCATGCCGGCGTGCTTTCGCCTGATGGACGGTGGCTCGTCGACCTCTGGAGCAGCCTCGAGCACCCCTGGTCGGCCTGGCTCATCGACCTGCGCAGCGGCGAGCGGCGGCCCATCATCCCGGCCGAGGGGGTGACGCCCGAGTCGCTCGGTCTGCGAGCGCCGAGGCTGTTCCAGGTCACCGCCGCCGACGGCGCAACGGCGCTCGACGCTGCGCTCTACCTTCCCGACGGCGAACGTCCTCCCGCCGGGTGGCCGCTCGTCGTCTCGGTCTACGGAGGGCCTCACGCCCAGCGTGTCGCCAACGAGTGGTCCCTCACCGTCGACCTTCGCGCCCAGTACCTCGCCCAACGGGGAGTAGCCGTCCTGAAGGTGGACAACCGGGGGGCTGCCGGGCGGGGCCTTGCCTTCGAGGCGGCCATCGCGCGGCGCCTGGGCACGGTGGAGCTCGAAGACCAAGTGGCGGCCGTCCGAACGCTCATCGAACGGGGCCTTGCCGACCCCCAGCGAATCGCGATCTACGGCTGGAGCTACGGGGGATACCTGGCCTGCCTGGCCGCTGCCAGGGCGGGCGACCTTTTCCGCGCCGCCGTGGCCGGGGCTCCGGTCACCGACTGGGACGGGTACGACACCGCCTACACGGAACGGTATATGGGCACCCCCGAATCGAACCCGGACGGGTACCGCGAGGCGTCGGTGCTCACCCATGCCAAGGGCCTTCGCGGTGCGTTGCTCCTCGTCCACGGCGGCGTCGACGAGAACGTTCACTTCCGCCACACTGCACGGCTCATCGTCGCCCTTACGGAGGCGCAGAAGCCGTACGAACTCCTCTTCTTCCCCGAGGAGCGCCACATGCCCCGCGACGCAGCCGGCCTCGAGTACCAGGAGCGGCGCGTAATGGAGTTCCTCGGCCGGCATCTGGACCTCCAGCTCGTTGACGGCCCCGCCGCCGAAGGCTAGCGTGCGCCCGAGACTACGGCGGAGGCTGCCGCATGGAGTACGCCCGCCCCGTGCTCTTGGCCGAGCCCGATTGGCTACAGCAACACCTGGACGATCCGGGAGTCCGCATCGTCGATTGTGCGCGGCTCGAAGCGTACCGCCGCGCTCACATCCCCGGGGCTGTGCACTTGCCTGTTCACTACTACATCAAGGAGCCGCCTCCGCCCGGCGAAGAGTTCGGGACCTTCGTGATGCCGCCGGAACCGTTCGCGCAGCTGATGGGCTCGCTCGGCATTGACAACGACACCCTCGTCGTCGCGTACGACGACAACAACAGCCTCCTGGCCGCTCGGCTGTGGTGGGTGCTCAAGTACTACGGGCACACGAAGGCGAAAGTGCTGAATGGGGGCTGGCACCGCTGGCTCACCGAAGGGCGGCCGATCACGTTCCATGCCTCGCGGCCTTCGCCTCGGACCTTCACCGCACGTCCGAACCCCGATGTGATCGCCGATGCCGAGTTCCTCCTCCGGCACTATTCGGATCCGGCGTGGTGCGTTCTCGATGCGCGCGCCGACGAGGAGTGGGATGGCCGCAACGACCGCGGAAACAAGCGCCGCGGGCATGTTCCGGGTGCGCGCCACCTCGAGTGGATCCGGTTCGTGAGCCGGGACGACCGGCGGGTGTTCCTCCCTGCCGACGAACTCCGACGGCTGTTGGACGAGGCGGGAGTCCCGCGCGATGCTCCGGTCATCACCTACTGCCAGGGGGGCATCCGCGCCGCCCACGCAGCCTTCGTGCTCGAGCTGCTCGGGTACGAGCACGTCAGGGTCTACGACGGATCGATGCGGGACTGGGCGAACCGGGACGACACGCCGCTGGAGCTGTAGAAGCTACTCCGCGGCCGCCGGCGCTTCCTCGCGCGCTCCCTTCGGCTCGAACTTGAGCAGCGCCTCCAGCGTGAAGCCAAGGTCGGCTCGTTCGCACAGCGAGCTGCAGTACGTCATCTTCAGCGTCGAGCTGGGCGATTTCCGCCAGTCGTACCGCTGACCGCAGCGCCGGCAGCGCTTGATGTTGCCGAGTTCCGTCGGGGTGGTGGTCACTCGCGAACCTCCAGGGGGAACCGCCCCTGGTTCCAGCGTAGAACATCCTTTCGGCACAGGCGAATGGGCGCGGCTTAGGCCGCCAGCAAGCGCTTCAAGACCGCCGAACGGGGCAAGAAAACGACGTCGTTGACCAGGCCCTCGATTGTGAAGCCGAGGTCCGCCCGTTCACACAGCGACCCGCAGTACGTCATCTTCATGCAGGCGCTCGGCGAGCGCCGCCAGTCGTACGGCAGCTTGCACCGTTTGCAGATCCGGATATGCGGGTTCGTTCGTTCCATGGCTATCCTCCCCGGCGGGGCTGGCCCTGGCGGGGCAGTCCCGTTACTTCCATCTTCGGCTGCCATGTCGGCCGGCACAGTGGGGGTTGACCCGCAGGATGCCGACTCCGTACCCCCGAATGCGGCTTGCCGAACCCCCGCAGCCCTGCAAGAATCCGGCCGGACGTTGTTTCGAAGGGAACGAACGATGAGCTTCAAGGTCGATACCGGCATCTATTCGGCTCGGCTGGAGGAGGTTCCGGCCCAGGCGAAGCGCGCGGAGGAGCTCGGCTACGACGGCATCAACGTGGCCGAAACGGCGCACGATGCCTTCCTGCCGCTCGTGCTCGCTGCCGAACACACCGAGCGCATCCAAATCGGCACAGCCGTGGCGATCGCGTTCCCGCGCAGCCCGATGGTGACGGCCATGATGGCCTGGGACCTCCAGCGGTTCAGCAAGGGCCGCCTCATCCTCGGTTTAGGGACGCAGGTGAAAGGGCACAACGAGCGCCGCTTCAGCGTAAAGTGGTCGCCTCCCGCGCCGCGGATCCGCGAGTACGTCCTCGCCCTCCGCGCCATCTGGCGCACTTTCCAGACCGGCGAGCCGCTGAACTTCGTCGGCGAGCATTACACCTTCACGCTCATGACGCCCAACTTCAACCCCGGGCCGATCGAGCATCCGCACATCCCGGTTCACATCGCCGCTGTCAACGAGCACAACGCTCGTGTCGCCGGCGAGGTATGCGACGGCATCAAGCTCCACGGCTTCAACACCATGAAGTACACGAAGGAGGTCATCCTGCCGGCGGTGATGAAGGGCCTCGCCAAGAGCGGGCGCAGCCGCGACCAGTTCGAGGTCTGCGGCGGCGGGTTCCTGGCGACCGGAAAGACGTGGAGCGATGTCGAGCGGGCGGTCGAGGACGTGAAGCGTCAGATAAGCTTCTACGGTTCGACCCGAACCTACCAGGCTGTCTTCGATGCCCACGGCTGGGGCGATGTGACTGCCCGCCTCCACGAAATGAGCCTGCAGGGCAAATGGCAAGAGATGCCGAAGCTCATCACCGACGATATGGTCCAGGAGTTCGCCGTCGTGGCCCCGTACGACAAGGTTGCAGATGCCATCCGCGCGCGGTATGAGGGCGTATGTGACCGTGTAGGCTTCGGCATCCCGATCCGCAGTCCCGAGGACGAAGAGGCCGCGAAAGCGATCATTCGCGACCTCCAGAGGGGCTGACTGCACAGCAGGAAAACCGATGACGGCTGAGAGCTCCCCCGCGCGCGAAGACCTCATCACCTGGTTCTTTCGGGCGAGCGCCCTCCTCGACCCTGTGCGGTTGGCCATCTGGGACGGCCAGGGCTTGACCGTTACCCAGCTTCGGCTGCTCTTCCACCTGTACGAGCGGGAGGGGATGTCGAACGCCGAGCTCGCCGATGCCATGTACGTCACCCGCCCGTCCATCTCGGCACTCCTCGACCGGCTCGAACGGAGGGGTTTTATCCGCCGGGAAATCTCCCCCGATGACCGGCGGGGCATTCGCATCTTCCTCGAGCCCGCCGGCCGGGAAGCCGTCACCTCGCTCAGGCCCGCCATCCGGCGGTATGTGGCCGAGCTCATCGCTGACCTTTCCGATGAGGAGGCAGCAGCCATCGCCCGTGCCTTCGAACGCTTCGTGCAGGCCGGCAGGCGTCGCCAGGCGAAGAAAGCCGCCGAAAGCCGCGAGGCGTAGGCCGGGCTTCAGCCCGCGCCGAGCATGAGCAAGCGGACGCCAACGATCACCAGCCCCAGGGCGAGCCCCCGCATGATCGCCGGCCCAGGGGCCCGCCGGGCGAGGAGCGCGCCGGCCTGGGCCCCGGGGACGGCTCCGGCAGCTAGCAGCGCGCTCCGTGCAAGCGTTTCGTTCCAACCGAGAACTCCGCGGGCGGCGTGGACGAGCGTCGCCTCTCCCGCCGCAGAGGCCAGGACGAAATGCGACGTGGCGGCGGCGACGTGAACGGGAAAGTGCAGCGCCACCACCATCGCGGGGACGTGGATGATCCCGCCGCCGATTCCCAACAGGCTGCTCAGAAAGCCGACGCCAGCGCTGATGCCGACACTCCGCCACAGGGGATAGCCGTAGCGGAAGACATTTCCTTCCCGGTCGCGAAGCTGGCGGACCATCACCCAGCGGCCTCGTGGCGGCTCGCGGATGCCTTCGCTCCACCGCCGAACGGCGAGCCACCCGCCGACGGCGAGCAGCAGGGAGCCGAACAGCAGGTCGAACGCGCGCCGCGGCACCCATCCCACCGCCAGCGCGCCGGCGACCGCCCCCGGCAGTGTGGCGGACGCGAAGATGAGCCCGGACCGGTAGTCGATCCTCCGCTGGCGGGCGTACGCCAAACTCCCGGACGTCGCATTCGCCCACACGACGAGCAGCGAAGTGGCTGTGATGGACGCTGGCGATTCGTGGGGTTCGAGCAGCAGCAGCGCCGGGACGAGGAGGAAGCCGCCCCCGGCGCCGACAAGCGTTCCCGCCGCGCCCACGGCAGCCCCCAGGGCCACGAGGCCGACCGCTACCGCCGGCGCGATGGCGGCCTCCTCAGGTCGACCGGTCGTTCCCTAAAGGGGAATGCCGGGCACATCCTCGTTCGGGAAGCGCTGGCCGCGCCGGCGGACCCGCATGCGCAGCTCTGCCAGACGCTCTCCGACATGCGCCAGGCGCCGCTCGAGCTTCCCGCGGACCGACGTGTGCACCGGTCCGAGTTCGCGGTACCGCTTCCAGCGGCGCTTCAGGCGCCGCCCCGTCCGCTGGCGCTGCACGTCGACCAAGTGGCTGACGAGAGCGCGGCGCAGCAGGCGTATCGCCTCGTCGCGGTGCGCGTGGGCACCGTCGGCCGGCTCCGGGACCGTCGCATCGACGACCCGAAGGCGGAGGCAGTCGTGGGAGGTAAGGCGCAGGCGTTCGGCCACCTCGCGCGCGTCCTGCGCAGCCGCCGGCCGGCCGGCGAGGATGCTCGCTGCGTCCTCCGGCCGGATAACTTCGAAGACGGCGTTATCGAGCATGAGCACCCGGTCGGCGATGGCGAAGGTCATCGCTGCTTCGGAGCCGCCTTCGCCAGTGATGACGGCGAGGGTCGGCACCTTCGCCTCCAGCAGCTCGCGCACGACCGCCGTAGCCGCCGCGCCGAGCCCGGCCTCCTCGTTCTCGAGCGTCGGCTCGAACCCCGGCGAGTCGATGAACGCGAGGAGCGGCAGCTCGAACCTGTTCGCCAGCGCAATGGCACGCCTCGCCTTGCGCAGGCCCGCCGCGCGCACCCAGGATTGACCGGACTTGCTCCGGCGGTTGTGGGCGATGACGACCACCGATTGGCCGGCGAGCGACCCGACGCCCGCAACGACCGAGTCGTCATCCGTCCCGCAGCGGTCGCCTCGGAGTTCGACGAAGGGCGAAACAGCGCCCAGCGCGAACTCGGCGGCAGTGGGTCGGCCCTCGTGCCGCGAGAGCTGCACCTGCTCCCAGGCAGCCCGGTAGGTGTGCCCCGATTCCCGGACCCGCGCTTCCCGTGCCGGCGAGAGCCGGTAGCTGTTCATGATGACGTCGAGCACGAGCCCGAGCCCGTCCCGAAGGTCGGGCCTGGGTATCACCGCGTCCACGAGGCCGGCAGCGGCGTGCGACGCCGATGTGTGTGCCCCCTCGGGGAGCCCTTCGTGTTCGGCAGCCTGCACAACGCGGAGCGCAGCGTAGCCGAGCACTGCGTTCGGTTCGGCGATGAGATAATCGGCGAGATTGGCCAGCCCAACGTAGGCGAGACCCGTGGTAGGGTCAGTGAGCACCGCGACGTGCGGGACCCGTGCCTGCGCGAGGGCGCGCGCAGCGGATGCCACCCGCGGCACCTGCATGAGTGCCAGGAGCCCCTCCTGCATACGCGTGCCTGCCGAGGAGTACACGATGACCAAGGGCGCTCGCCTCCGGGCAGCCCGTTCGAAGGCCCTGGCCAGCCGCTCGCCAGCCGCAACGCCGATGGAACCGCCCAGAAAGCCGAAGTCGATCGCTGCCAGCACGACTTCCCGGCCGAACATCGCCGCCGTGCCCGTGAGAGCCGCCTCGACCAGACCCGTCCGCCGCTGCGCCTCGATGATGCGGCTGCGGTACGGCCGGCGGAGGGCGAAGTCGAGCGGGTCGAGCGCGGAGACGTCCTCGTCATGCGGTTCGAACGTACCCGGGTCGGCGAGGAGCGCGATCCGCTCGCGGGCGGTGAGGTGGTAGTGGAACCCGCAGGCGTGGCAAACCTTGTACTGCGCGTACAGCCGCGAATTGCGCAGGTCAGCCTGGCACGAGAGACAGCGCTCCGGCTCGGCCTCGGGCGCCCGCTCGCCCGGCTGCCGCCGGAGCAATCCTCGGAACGGCTTCACGGGCATCAGTCTATCAGCTCCACGGCTCGTCCTCGTCGGTGGCCTCGCGGACGAGCACGCGGCGGGATTCCCCTTCTTCCCGCGGCCCCACGATCCCCTCGGCTTCGAGCGCCTCGATGAGCTTCGCCGCCTTCATGTAGCCGATGCCGAGCCGGCGCTGGAGCATCGATGGGGAGATGCGCCGGTGGCTCATTGCCAGCGTTCGCGCTCGGGCGAGGAGCGGGTCGTCCGGCGAGATACCCAGTTCGTCGTCGCCGCCGTTGCGCGCTACCAGAGCCTGCTCCAAGAGGGCGTCGGCGCGCTCGGGGGCGAGCCCGGCGAACCTCTCGTCTTTCCAGAACTGCACCACCCGCTCGATCTCGGCATCGGAAACGTAAACGCCCTGGATGCGGATTGGCTTCGCGGCGTCGGTGGGCAGGTAGAGCATGTCGCCCCGGCCGAGGAGCTTTTCGGCGCCGCCCATGTCGAGGATGGTGCGCGAGTCGGTTTGCGAAGTGACGGCAAAGGCGATGCGGGTGGGGAAGTTCGCCTTGATGAGCCCCGTGACCACGTCCACCGAGGGCCGCTGTGTGGCCACGACGAGGTGGATGCCCGTGGCACGAGCCAGTTGCGCCAGCCGGCAGAGAAGCTTCTCGACTTCGAAGGGGGCGGCCATCATGAGGTCGGCCAGCTCGTCGATGATGACGACCCAGTACGGCAGCTTCCGCAGCACGCGGGGATGGCGGTTGTACCCCTCGATATTGCGGACGGCCATCTCGGCGAACTTCTTGTAGCGAGCCTCCATTTCGGAAACGACGGCCTGGAGGACGCCGACGACCTTGTCCACGTCGACGATGACCTCGCTGAAGGCGAGATGCGGAATGCCGCGGTACGCCGTGAGCTCGACCCGCTTCGGGTCGATCATCACGAAGCGCACCTCGTCCGGCGTGGCGTTCATCATCAGGCAGGTGATGATGGCGTTCATACAGACGCTCTTGCCGCTGCCGGTGGCCCCTGCGATGAGCAGGTGGGGCATCTTCGCCAGGTCGGCGACCACCGGCGTGCCGGCGACGCCCCGCCCCAGAGCAAGTGCGAGCTTCGATTTCCGCGCCCGCTCCC
>DAOUCS010000034.1:0-10415 GCA_034431815.1 Dehalococcoidia bacterium | reverse complement strand
GTGCGCCGACGACCCCATGGCCGCCGTCCGCGCCTGTCGGGAGGCGCTCGATAGGGCGTTGGCCGCGAAAGGAGCTCCACGGTGACCGAGATCGCGGTGGTCGGAGGCGGGATCATCGGGCTCGCGGTGGCCGAGGAGCTCGCCCGGGCGGGTCACGAGGTCATGGTCTTTGAACGCGATGCGCTCGGCGAGGGGTGCGCCGCGGCCGCGGCAGCGGGCATGCTGGCCCCTGCCGCTGAGGTCGACGCGACCCCTCCCCCAACGACGCGGCTCGCCATCGAAAGCCATCGGCGCTTCCCGAGCTGGGCGGATCGGCTCTCGAAGGTGTCCGGTGTCGACGTGGGGTTCGACCAGACGGGCACCGTGATGGTCGCCCTCGACGCCGATGACCTTCGCGAGCTGGTGCATCACGAAGAGGCGCAGCGCCGCGCCGGATTCGAAACGCGTCGCCTCTCCCGCGAGGAGGTGCGCGCGCTCCAGCCATCCGTGGGGCCAGCCGTGGTCGGCGGCCTCCTCCTCCCGCACGACTGGCAGGTCGACCCTCGCCGGTTGCTGGCTGCGCTCGCCGCCGCCCTCCGCGCCGCCGGTGGGACGCTGCGAGAGCACGCCCAGGTCGCGGGCATCGAGCGGAGCAACGGAGCCTGGGCCCTCCGCCTCGCCGGCGGCGAAACCGCGTCAGCCCGGCGGGTCGTGGTCGCGGCCGGCGCCTGGAGTGCCTCGATCCTGCCGCCGGGCGTGCCGCTGCCGGTCCGGCCGGTGCGGGGTACGGTCATCCGCCTGGGAGCGCCGTTGGAGTCCCGCGCGGTGGTGCGGACCCCGCGCGCGTACATCGTCCCCAGGGCCGATTCCACGCTCCTCGGCGCCACGGTCGAGGAGCGCGGCTGGGCTCGGGAGGCGCTGGCCGGGGGTGTCTTCGAGCTTCTCAAGGAGGGCCGCCGAGCGGTCCCCTCCGTCGACGAACTGCCGATCGCGGAGCTTGCTGTGGGCTTCCGTCCCGGAATCCGGGACGGAGTTCCCGCAATCGGCGCGCTCGACGAGGAACGGACGCTCATCGTCGCGGCCGGCCACTACCGGAAAGGGGTCGAGCTCGCCCCGCTGACCGCGGACCTCGTGCGCGCTTCGCTTGAAGGAAGGCCCGACCCGCTCTTGGCGGAGACCGACCCCCGCCGGTTCATGAAGGGATGAGGGGATGCTCGCAACCATTCGCATCCGACTGAACGGTGAGGAGCGGGAGGTCGACGTCGGCACGACCCTCGCCGACCTTCTCGGAGAACCGCGTCCCGGCTACGCCGCAGCCGTGAACGGCGAGGTTGTTCCTCGAGGAGAATGGCCCACGCGCCGCCTCTTCGAAGGAGACTCCATCGAATTCGTCCGCGCCATCCAAGGAGGCTGACCATGACGCCGACGCTCGACCCCTGGGCTCCCCTGGAGCCGTGGAAACTCGCAGGACGTGCGCTGCGCTCTCGCCTCATCCTCGGGACGGCACGCTACCCCAGCTACCAAGTCCTCCTCGACGCGATCGATGCCGCTGCAGTCGAGCTCGTCACCGTCGCGGTCCGACGCGTTCGGCCCGCCGAGGGCAGCGAGGACCTGTACAGCCTGCTCCGCAGCCGCGGCATCGGCGTCTTGCCGAACACGGCGGGTTGCTTCTCGGCCAAAGAGGCGGTCCTCGTGGCCGAGCTCGCCCGCGAAGCGCTGGAGACGGACTGGGTGAAGCTCGAGGTCATCGCCGACGAGGACACACTCCTACCCGAGCCGGTGGAGCTCGCCGAGGCGGCGCGGGAGCTCGTCCGCCGCGGCTTCACCGTTCTCCCGTACACGAACGATGACCCAGTCCTCGCCAAGAAGCTCGAGGAGCTAGGGTGCGCCGCGGTCATGCCGCTTGGGGCCCCGATCGGTAGCGGACTGGGCATCCGGAACCCTCACAACATCGCCCTCATCGTGGCTCGGGCCAAGGTGCCGGTCATCGTCGACGCGGGGGTGGGCACGGCTTCGGACGTGGCCATCGCCCTCGAGCTGGGCTGCGATGCCGTCCTGCTCAATACGGCCGTGGCCCGGGCCCACGACCCGGTGGCGATGGCGGCGGCGATGCGCCATGCGGCCGTCGCCGGCTGCCTTGCTCGCCGTGCGGGTCGCATGCCGAAACGCTTCTGGGCCGACCCCTCCTCGCCGATGGAGGGACGGGTCGAGGCGCCAGCGTGGCCGTGAGGGTCCCGCGCCTCCTCATCGTCGCCGACCTCGATGCCGCCGGCTCCGAAGAGCGGTGGTTGGCGCTGCTTCGAGCCTTGGTCACCCTCCGGCCCGCGGAAGGGATCGCGGTCCAGGTGAGGGCCAAGGGACGCTCTCCGGAGGAGTTCGTCCGGCTCGCGAGGTCAGCCCGGCAGGCGGGAGCCGGTGGCCCACCGCTCATCCTGAACGGACCGGCCGAGCTCGCTGCGTCCCTGGGCTACGACGGTGTGCACTGGCCGGAAGCCGCCCTGCCCCCGGCCATTCCTGCAGCGGCCGCTCCGCTGCTCCGGTCGGCTGCCGTCCACTCACCACAGGCGGCGCTCCGCGCTGCGCCGCTCGTCGAGTTCGTCGTCTTCGGTCCCGTGTTCCCGCCCCGGAGCAAGCGTGCGCCGGAGGCCGGGATCGACGCGCTGCGAGAGGTGTGCGCGGCGAGCCCCGTTCCTGTGCTCGCTATCGGCGGAATCGGCCCTGACAACGCCGGCGACTGCCTGCGCGAAGGTGCGGCCGGCGTAGCAGTCGTTGCCGCGGTCGTCGCTGAGGCCGACCCCGTCGGGGCGGCAGTCGGGTTTCTGCGCGCTATCGATGGAGCTGCCGGTTCCCGGCGCTAGTGCGAACGGCACATGCGCGCCATTGCACCAACGCGGAGCGTTTGGCATGCTCGCTGCCGGCGACTTGGCCCCCGACCGCTGTGAACTGCGCGCGGGATAAGGGGCGGAAAAAATCAGTGGTAGGGGACGAACCTCATGCGGCTGCTTCGACGATGCTTCGTGCTGCTCGCTGTGCTGCCCGCCTTCGCCGGGCTCGCCGCCTGCGGCGGCGACGGGAGTGGGGGAGGGAGCGAGGAGGAGTACGTGCGGCAGCTCTGCACCGCGTTCGGGACGTTCGACCGTACGCTGAACGAGCTCATCAACAATTCGGATGCAGCTGAAGACGGGAGCGCGACGGTCGAGCAGCGGTACAAGGAGGCGTTCCTCCGGCTCGTCGAGGATTTGGAGAAGGCGAACCCGCCGTCCTCGGTACGGGAGTACCACGAGGTGCTCACGGCAGAGGTCCGGCGCGTTGCCGAGGCGATCGAACGGGGTGACTTGGAGTCCGCGTTCGCCGACGAGTCCCAGTCCGTCGAGCTGCCGCGGGGGACGAACGACCGCCTTCGGGAGGTCGCGCGGAACGTCGAGGAGTGCCAGGGCGTCGGTTTCTTCGGAGAGTGAGACCCCGGGGGCCGGCTAGCCGGCCCCCGCTGACACCGCCTGCACCGGGGCTGAACGCACGTTAGATGGCGACATCGCCCCGCTCGCCCGTCCGCACCCGCACCGCCTCCTCCACGGGGATGACGAAGATCTTCCCGTCTCCGATGTTCCCCGTACGCGCGCTGCGGACGATGGCTTCGATCACTCGCTCCACCGCCGTATCCGGTACGACGACCTCGACCTTCGTCTTCGGCAGGATGTCGACGGTCACCGTTTCGCCGCCCCGCCCCTGATGGACGATGCCCCGCTGTGCGCCACGACCCGTCACCTGCGTGATTGTCAGGCCGTGGAATCCCAGGTCGTCGAGCGCTTGCTTCACGTCCAGCAGCTTCTCCGGCCTGATGATGGCCTCGATCTTCTTCATGTCGCGTCTCCTCTCCTTCTCCGCGCTCCCATCCGGGCCGGCTACGGGCTTACCGCTGGGCGCGGGTGGCCTGCGTACGGCTCCGTCGCGGGCGCCGTGGCCGCCGCTGGCATGACGGGAACGCCGACCGCTTCCTCGAGCGTGTAGGCACGTTCGCCGTGCTGGGTGATGTCGAGCCCGAGGTCCTCCTCCTCTTCGCTCACCCGGATGCCCCAGACGAGGTCGAGCGCCTTCAGGATGATGAACGTGAGCGTGAAGGAGTATGCCCCCACGGCGGCAATGCCGATGAGCGCGTCCGTGAGGCGCTGCCACTCGCCCTCGATGAGCCCCTGTGCGTACGGCAGGCCGCTCACGGAGGTGCTGGCGAAGATCCCGGTGGCAATCGCCCCCCACGCGCCGCCAACGCCGTGGACACCGATGACGTCCAGCGAGTCGTCGAAGCGCAGCTTGGCCCGAACTCTGACCGCCAGGTAGCAGAGAACTCCGGCGCCAGCGCCGATCACAATCGCCGAGAGCGGTTCGACGTAGCCCGATGCAGGTGTGATGGCCACCAGCCCTGCCACGGCGCCCGACGCCGCACCCACGGCCGAAGGCTTCCCTCCGATCCGCCACGCGGCCAGCGCCCACGCGAGCGCGGCCGTTGCCGCTGCGACGTTCGTGTTCACGAAGGCGTACACAGCCTGCCCGGTGGCCCCGACAGCGCTCCCCGCGTTGAACCCGAACCAGCCGAACCAGAGGATGGCCGCGCCCAGGACCACCATGGGGACGTCGTGCGGTTCCATCGGCACGACGCCGTATCCCTTCCGCCGACCGAAGGCGAGCACTGCCGCCAGGGCGGCGACCCCAGCGTTGACGTGGATGGCCAGCCCCCCGGCGAAGTCCAGGGAGTTCAGGCCGATGTCCGGCGCTTCGGGGTCCGACGAGAAGGGGCTCAGCCAGCCGTCGGTGGCGAACACCCAGTGAGCGATCGGCGCGTACACCAGGAGCGACCAGAGCGCCACGAAGAGGAGGAAGGGGCCGAACTTCGCCCGCTCCGCGAATGCCCCGGTAATGAGCGCTGGCGTGATGATGGCGAACATCATCTGGAACGCGAAGAAGAGCAGGTGCGGCACGCCGTTCGCGATCGGCTCCGTCCCGACGTCCCGCAGCCCCACGAAGTCGAGCCCGCCGATGATGCCCAGCCCCTGGTCGGGCCCGAAGGCGAGCGAATACCCCAGCAGTGTCCAGAGGATCGCTACCACGCTGATGCACATGAACGACTGCATGATGGTGCCGAGCACGTTCTTGCTTCGGGTGAGGCCCCCGTAGAAGAACGCGAGACCGGGCGTCATGAAGAGCACGAGCGCCGACGCCCCGAGCATCCATGCCGTATTCCCAGGGTCGATTTCCATACCGCTGCTTATCCTTTCCGCTGGGTTCGTTCCGCTCCGACAGCGGCGAAAGTAGGCCCCACCGATTTCGCCCCCGTTGCGCTCGCGTTACGAACGCATTTCGCCGCACGCCCCGGCTCCGAGCGGCCGAGCCAGCTAGAATGCAGGCGCACCTTTCGCGAGGAGACCGCGATGCCTTTCGTCGACCGCGGCGGCGTCCGCATCTACTACGAAGTCCACGGGACCGGGCCGGCCGTCCTGCTCAGCCACGGCTACAGCGCCACCTCCCAGATGTGGCGGGGACAGGTCGAGGCCCTCAGCCCCCGATACCGCGTCATCGTCTGGGACATGCGCGGCCACGGCCAATCCGACAGCCCTGAGGCCCAGGACGAGTACTCCGAAGCGAAGACCGTGGACGATATGGCGGCCATCCTCGATGCCTGCGGCGTGGGCCGGGCGGTGATCGGCGGGCTCTCCCTCGGCGGGTACATGTCGCTCGCCTTCCATCTCGCCTACCCCGAGCGGACCCGCGCCCTCATGCTCTTCGACACCGGGCCCGGCTACCGGAACCCGAAGGGCCGCGAGGCCTGGAACGCCACCGCCTTCAAGCGCGCTGAAGCCTTCGAGCGCGACGGCCTCGCCGCGCTCGGGCAGGGCGCCGAGGTGCGCATCGCCCAGCATCGCTCGGCGGCGGGGCTGGCGAAGGCCGCCCGCGGCATGCTCGCCCAGTTCGACTCCCGCGTGATCGAATCGCTGGAAGGAATCGGCGTGCCGACGCTCGTCCTCGTCGGGTCCGAGGACACGCCGTTCCTCGGTGCCACCGACTACATGGCGGCGAAGATTCCGGGGGCCCGCAAGGTCGTCATCGAGGGCGCCGGGCACGCGGCGAACATCGACAAGCCGGCGGAGTTCAACGCCGCCGTCCTCGAGTTCCTCGATTCCCTCCCTGCGGAGTGAACCGATGCGCGCTGTGGTGATCGCCCACCCCGGCGGGCCCGAAGTCCTCGCACTGCGCGAGGTGCCGGATCCCGTGCCGGGCCCCGACGACCTCCTCGTTCGGGTGCGGGCGGCCGGCCTCAACCGCGCCGATATCCTCCAGCGGATGGGCGGCTATCCGCAGCCGGGGCCACGGGGGCCGCACGAGATCCCCGGCCTCGAGTTCGCCGGCGAGGTCCTCGAAGTCGGCTGGCGGGTCGAAGGGTTCCGGCCCGGCGACCGCGTCATGGGGCTCCTCGCGGGTGAAGGCTACGCCGAACTCGTGGCGGTCAACGCCCGTCACTGCGTTCTGGTGCCCGCCCCGCTCTCGTGGGAGGAAGCTGGCGGCACGCCGGAAACGGCCATTACCGCCCTCGACGCGCTGCTCCAGTGCGGGCTTGCCCCTGGCGAGCGGGTCCTCATCCATGCGGTGGGGTCAGGGGTCGGCACTCATGCCGTGCAGATCGCGAAGATGATGGGCGCCTCGCTCGTCCTCGGAACCGCCGGCAGCGACGAGAAGCTCGCCCGGGCGCGCGAGCTCGGGCTGGACGTGGGCATCAACTACCGCACGCAATCGTTCCCGGACGTCGTTCGGGAGGCCACCGAGGGCCGGGGAGTGGATGTCATCCTCGACGTCGTGGGCGCGTCGTACCTCAGCGACAATCTCCGCTCCCTCTCGCCGAAGGGCCGCATGATCGTCGTCGGCCTCATGGGCGGCTCGAAGGCCGAAATCGATCTGGGGATGTTGCTTCGCGGCCGGCTGCAGGTGCGAGGCACCACCTTGCGGGCCCGCTCCCTCGAGGAGAAGGCGGCAGCCGTCCGCGCCTTCGAGAAGATGGTCCTCCCTCACCTCGCCTCCGGTCGCATCCGCACCGTCGTCGACCGCGTGTTCCCTTTCGAGGAGGCGGCGGAGGCCCACCGCTACATGGAGGCGAACGCCAACTTCGGAAAGATCGTCCTCCGCCCCTAACGACGTTCAGCCTCCGCGCATTCTCCGTCGGTATTCGCTAGGGACCGCACCGGCGGGCCCCGTCGCGGGCCAAGCGGGCCTCAGCGCCGCAGCCGCGGGTCCCAGATGTCGCGGAGGGCATCCCCCAGGAGGTTCGCCCCCAGCACGACGAGGCTGATGGCCAGGCCCGGGAACACCACCACGTGCCAGTACCCCAATCTCGCCACCGTGAGGTTCTCCCCGCTCATGTCGATGCCCCAGCTCGGCGTGCCAGGCTCCACGCCGATGCCGAGGAAGGCGAGCGCCGATTCGGCGAGGATCGCCCCGCCGAGCGATGTGCTCATAAGCACGACTGTGAGCGGCAGCACGTTCGGCAGCACGTGCCGGAAGAAGATGCGCGCTTCGGAGGCGCCGATGGCCCGGGCGGCTTCGACGTAGGTACTGCGCGCCTCCACCATCGTGGCGCTCCGCAGCACGCGCGAACCGCCGAAGAGGGCGCCGATAGCGATGGCGATGATGATCGTCTTCACACCCTGCCCGAAGGCGGTGATGAGCATGAAGTAGAAGACGATGGAGGGGAACGCCGCCCACGCTTCTCCGGAGCGCTGGATGAGGTAGTCGACCCAGCGCCCGTAATAACCCGACACGATGCCGAGGAACGACCCGATGGTGCCCCCGATGAACACTGCCGAGAATGAGATGACGAGCGAAATGCGGGCTCCCGCGATCACACGGCTGAAGATGTCCTGGCCAAGGGCGTTCGTGCCGAAGGGATGCGACCAGCTGGGACCCTCGAGCACCCCTCCGGCCCGGAGCTCCCGCGGGTCGTAGGGGGCGATGGCAGGGCCGAAGATACCCAGCACGACGAATCCGACCATGACGACGAGGCCGAAGACCCCGGCAGGATGCTGGCGCGCCAGCCGCCCGAGGCGCACCAGCCGGGGCCGCTCCCGAGGGGGCGCATCGAAGGTCCGCAGCGATTCGGCGGCGGTTGCCATGGCACCTCGCTTAGCTGTACTTGATGCGCGGATCGATGAGCGCGTAGGAGAGGTCGACGACGAGGTTAAGCCCCATCACGACCAGCGCCGAGTAGAGCACGAGGAACTGCATCACGGGGAAGTCGCGCTGCGCGGCTGAGACGAGGAAGAACTGCCCGAGTCCGTTGATGCTGAAAACCTGCTCGAGGATGACCGCCCCGAAGAAGAGGGCGACGAGGTAGTTTCCGGCGAGCGTGATGATGGGGATGAGCGCGTTCCGCAGCCCGTGGCGCACGATGACCGCGTAGGCGCTGAGCCCCTTCGCCTTCGCTGTGCGGATGTAGTCCTGCCTCAGGACCTCCAGCATGGCCGACCGCGTTACCCGCATCATGAGCGCCGATCCGCCGACGGCCAGGAGCAGTGTCGGCGGCACGTACAGCCGCAGGTTCCGGACTGGATCCTCGAAGATGCTTACGTGGCCGCCGATGGGATGGCTGTAGTTCCACCACATCGAAGGCAGCACGATGAGGAGGATGAGCAAGAAGAAATCCGGGACCGACTGCCCGAAGACGGCAAACACCCGCAGGCCGTAGTCGGCGACCGAATCCTGGCGAATCGCTGAGATCACGCCGAAGGTCACGCCGAAGAGCACCGTGAACCCGAGGGAGAGCACCATGATTTCGAGGGTTGCCGGAAATCGGCGCAGCACCTCGTCAAGAACCGGCTGGCGTCCGCGGAAGGTTTCGCCGAAGTCGCCGCGCACCACGTCACCGAGCCAGAGGCCGAACTGGACGATGACCGGTTTGTCGAGCCCGAGCTCCTCCCGCAGCCGCTCCTGGTCCTCAACGGTGGTGTTCTGGGTCGACATGTAGGTGACGGGGTCACCTGCCCACGGCAGGCGCAGGGTGAAGAAGGTGATCACCGAGACGAGGGCGGCGATCAGGGGAACGTAGGCCAGCCGCCGGAGCGCGTACTGCCGCACTGCCCGCCTCGCTACCGCCGCTTGTCGATGTACACCCTGCCGTTGAAGAGGCCGTAGCTCCCGCGGCCTGTCACCCGGCCTTTCACCCAGTACCAGTAGGCGGTGAAGGAGCGGGGCACGTAGACGGGGATGAGCGGTGCGGCCTTCTCGATGGCCTTCCGCTGCACGGCCTTGAGCGCCTCGAAGCGCTCTTCGTCGTCCATGATGGTTCGCGACTTCGCGATCATCTGGTCGAGCTCGTCGTCGAAGAAACGAGCCCAGTTGGGACGCCCACCGATATCTTTTTGGTAGGGCAGGAGGTACGGCGTCGGCTCATCGTATGAGAGCGTCGGAAAGACGATCAGGTCCTTGTACTCGCTACCGTAGAGTGACTTCTGAAGCCATGTCCCGAAATCCTCGGTTACGATGTTGGTCTTTACCCCAAGGTTCTTCTCAATCTGTGCGGAGACGGCCTGAGCAAACTTCGAGAAGTTGTCGCCCAGCGCCGCGACCTTGATTTCGATGGGTTGCGATGTATCGAAGCCTGCTTGAGCCAACAACTGCCTCGCTTGGGGGGGGTCGAATTTCCAGAGGGTTTCCGAGAGCTCCTGTTCCGAAAGAGATACGGAGGCGAACGCTGGAGGCATCACGCCCGACTTGACACCCTCTCCGAAGGTCATGACCTCGATGATCTCGTCACGGTCGATGGCGAGGTTCACCGCGCGACGGACGCGCGGGTCGGCCCAGCGGCCGTCGGCGCGGGTCAGGATGACCCACACCGAACGGGAGATATCCGAGTCGATCTCGATGTCCTTCCCGTGTCGCTGAACGAGCTGATCCCGTTCGAGGACGTTTGCCAAGCCGACGGTGTCGATGTCTTGCGCCGAGAATGCCGCGAGGGCCTGTGCCTGCTCCTGGATGAGGAACCAGCGCATCCCCGCCAGCCACGGCTCGCCCGGAACCCGCCACTTCTCGAAGCGCCGCAGCCGGAAGTTCGTCCCGCCTTCGTGTCCTTCGAACACGAATCGCCCGCTGCCGATGATGTCGCGGTCCATGAAGTCCGGCTGGGCGGCGATCTCCTCGGGAACGATGGAGCTCGTGATGACGCCCCCCAGGGCCGTGCTCGTGAACGCCCAGGCATCGGGCGCGTTCAGCTTGACGATGACCGTCTCGTCGTCCGGTACATCGACGCCGGCGAACACCTGGGTCATGAACGTGGTGGTGCTCACGCCCGGCTGCTTGATGGACGTCTCGTAGCTCGCCTTCACGTCCCGGGCCGTCACCCGGCGCCCGTTCACGGGCGGCTTGTCGTGGAAGTACCCTTCGCCGAGCTTGAAGATGAT
>DAOUCS010000033.1:0-3247 GCA_034431815.1 Dehalococcoidia bacterium | reverse complement strand
CGACCGCCGAGACGACGGCGACCCCGTGGGCGCCGGCCGCGATGACGTCCGGGATGCGCTCGGGCGTGATGCTTCCGATGGCTACCACGGGCACGGGTGAGTCCCGGCAGATGGCGGCGAGGGCCTCGAGCCCGAGCGGCGGGGCGGGGTTCGCCTTCGACAGGGTGCCGAACACCGGTCCCACGCCGAGGTAGTCGATTGGGCCGTGCCACACGGCTGCGGCCTCCGCGTACGAATTCGCCGTCCGGCCGATGAGGGCCGACGGGCCGAGGAGGCGCCGGGCTGTCTCCGGGTCGAGGTCGTCGCGGCCGAGGTGGACGCCGTGCGCGCCGGCCGCCGCGGCAACATCGGCCCGGTCGTCGACGATGAGCACGGCGCGGGAGCCTTCGCAGACGGCGAGCATCGCCCGCGCCGTCTCCACGAGCTCGCGGGTCGTGCGAAGCCGCTTTTCGCGGAACTGGACCGCATTGGCCCCGCCGGCGACGGCGAAGCGGGCGATGTCGAGATGGGACCAGCGGGCCTGAACGGTCTCGTCGGTGAGGACGTGAAGGCGGGGCACCGGGGAGGCGCTCACGGCTTGACTCCTTCGGCAGTGTCCGGCCATTCCGGTGCGGCCCGGGGGAGGAAGAAGCCGTGGTCGAGCGGGCGTGCCCCGGCGCCGACGGGCAGGCCCGCGGCCATGGCGCATCGAACGTACCGCTTCGCCGCCCGCGCAGCGACAGGCAGCGGTTCGCCCCAGGCGAGCCGGGCGGCGAGCGCGGCGGCTAAGGTGCAGCCGGTGCCGTGGGTGTTCCGGGTCTCCAGCCGGGGCGCCTCCAGCCGTTCGGCGCCGCTCGGGGTAACGAGGACATCGACAGCGTCGGCGCCGAAGTGCCCGCCTTTCACGACGGCGGCACGTGCCCCCAGTTCCAGGAGCCGCCGGCCGGCCGCTTCCGCGCTGGCGGCATCCCGCACGGGGATCCCCGTGAGCGCTTCGGCTTCGGGGGCGTTCGGCGTTACGGCGGCAGCGAGCGGCAGCAGCTCATCGCGCACGGCAGCGACAGCATCGGGGGCAAGCAGGGGTGCTCCCGACTTGGCCACCATGACGGGGTCGACGACGACGTTCCGGGCACCAGCTTCCCGCAGTAGCCGGGCCACGAGCCGCACCCGTTCCGCGTCGGCAAGCATACCGGTCTTCACCGCGGCGACGGGGAAGTCCTCCCACACGGCCCGGAACTGTGCCTCGATGAGGTCGAGCGGGAGTGAGAGCACGGCGGTAACGGCCGCCGTGTTCTGGGCGGTGACGGCGGTGATGACGCTCGCCCCGAACGTGCCGTGGGCGAGGAAGGTCTTGAGGTCGGCCTGGATCCCGGCCCCGCCCCCGCTATCGGAGCCGGCGATGGTAAGGACCACCGGGCGCATGGTGACCTCCCGCGCGGAAGAGTAGCGGTGGCCTGCGCCGGGACCTGGGGAAGCCGAGGTGAGCGAGAGCGAGCATGCGCGCGCAATCCCTCCGCCGGCATTACCCGGATCAGGTTCGACGGGTCTTTCTCAGGCCGGCCGAACGCCGACCACCCCGTGCGCTCGCCTCGATCGTGGGTTCTGGAAGGGGGCCCGTCAAGCTGGAGGCGAACGTACGCAGGGAGACCCTTCGGACCGTCTGCTACAGTGGGCTTCGGCCTTTCATTCGAGCGGAGGGCGTTGCGTGGGGCTGTTCGCGCTCGTCGGTGCTCCCTTCCTCGTGGCGGCCGCAGCGCCGCTCCTCTGGCGGCTGCCGGGTGCGTTCCGGGCTGCGGCCTTCGCCACCGTGCCCGCGGCCGCGTTCCTCTGGCTTTGGGGCACGCCGTTCGGCGGCGAGCGTGCCGACCTCCCGTGGGCGACGGAGCTGGGAATCCGGTTTGCCTTCGAACTCGACGGTCTCAGCCGCCTCTTCGCGCTGTTGGTGAGCGGCGTGGGGGCCGTCATCGCGGTCTACACCACGTCCTACTTCGGCGCGAAACAGGAGGGGGCGTGGTTCACCGCGGCGATCTTCGCCTTCATGGGCGCGATGTTGGGTGCCGTCACGGCTGCCAACGTCCTGACGCTCTTCGTTTTCTGGGAGCTGACGAGCCTGGCCTCGTACGCGCTGATCGGCTTCCGTCACGCGGAGGCAGACGCGCGCGACAGCGCGCTGCAGGCCCTGTTCGTCACGACGGCCGGCGGGCTGGCGATGCTTGCCGGGCTCGTTCTCTGGGGCCAGGCGGCTGGGGGGTACGACCTGGCAGTGCTGCTCGCGTTCGACCTTCGCGGCCACGAGTGGTATCCCGCCGTCCTCGGACTGATCCTCGTCGGAGCTGCGACGAAGTCCGCACAGGTGCCGTTCCACTTCTGGCTGCCCAACGCCATGGCGGCGCCCACCCCCGCGAGCGCCTACCTGCACTCTGCCACCATGGTGAAGCTCGGCATGTACCTGCTGGCGCGCTTCGCGCCCGCCCTCGGAGGAACGGACGTGTGGACGGCCGCGGTCGGCACCCTCGGGGGAGTGACGCTCGTGACGGGCGTCCTTCTCGCGCTCACGACCGCCGACGCGAAGCGGCTCCTCGCCTACTCGACGGTCGGAGCGCTCGGTGCGATGGTGCTCCTCATCGGTTTGGGAACTCCCGGGGCCGCGAAGGCGGCGCCGGCGTTCATCCTCGCTCACGCGCTCTACAAAGCCCCGCTCTTCCTGGCGGTGGGTGCTATCGAACACGAGTGCGGCACACGCGACCTGGCGCAACTGCGCGGGCTCGCCCGCTCCATGCCCGCGACGTGCGCCGTGGCGGTGCTGGGCGCGGCGGGGATGGCCGGGCTCCCGCCGACGCTGGCGTTCCTCGCCAAAGAGGCCGCCCTCGAGGCCGCGCAAGGCTCCGCGCCCGGGGCGCTGGCGTTCGCCGCCCTGGGCGTCGGAGGCGCCGGTTTCGCCGCGGCCGCCGCCATTGTCGGGCTGCTGCCCTGGCAAGGGCGAACGTCGGCCGCCGCACTCGCGGCGCGCGAGGCTCCGCCGGGGATGTGGACAGGGCCCCTTATCCTCGCAGCCGGGGGCGTGGCGGCGGGCCTCTTCCATCCGGAGGCGTCCCTCCGAGTTCTCGGCCCCGCCGCGGAGGCGATCGCCGGCGAGCCGATCTGGGCCTCGTTCGCCTTCTGGCACGGCTGGAACGCGCCTCTCGCGGCGTCAGCCGCCGGACTCGCAGCCGGAGCGGTGCTCGCGACACGATGGGACGCAGTTCGACCCCGCCTCGCCGCCGCGGCG
>DAOUCS010000032.1:0-4671 GCA_034431815.1 Dehalococcoidia bacterium | reverse complement strand
GGGCCGTTGAGGCCCTCGCCTTCGAACGCCTCGCCCCTGGATCGGCCTGCGGGAGGGTCCCGCTGGCCGGGCTGCTCTGCTGGGCTCGCCGGCGCGGCCTCCGGGCCTTCCGGGTCGACCTCCGCAATTCGGGCGACACGGCCGGCGATCGGTCGCGAGTGGTGGGGTACGGAGCTTGGGCCTTCCTCCGTTCGCTGGGCGTAGCCCGGTAACGGCTCGTCTGGCGTCTGGGTAAGCGCGTGCTACCATGGTGCCGTGGTCCATCGGCACTTCTCCGGCGAGGTGAGAATCCCCCCGCGGCAATCCCGCGGGGCTGCGATTGGCCGCCGGTAAGGCCGCCCGCGTTCCTCCTCCGGGCGAGCAGGCAGCTCTTTCTTCCCCTCTAACTTCCGTACGGAAAGGATTGCGCGATGCCGACGGATGATCGCGTTCAGCTCTACGACACGACCCTCCGAGACGGCTCTCAGATGGAGGGAATCTCGCTTTCCGTCGAAGACAAGGTCCGCGTGGCGAAGAAGCTCGACGAGCTCGGCGTGCACTGGATCGAGGGCGGGTTTCCCGGCTCGAATCCGAAAGATGCGGAGTTCTTCCGCCGCATCGAGGGCCTCACCTTTCGCCACGCGAAGATCGCGGCCTTCGGCGGCACGCGGAAGCCTGGCCTCTCCTGTGAGGATGACCCGAACATCCAGAGCCTCGTCCACGCCAAGACGCCCGGCGTCACCCTTGTCGGGAAGGCGAGCCTGTACCAGGTCGAGCGTGTCCTGGAGACCACTCCCGAAGAGAACCTCGCCATGATTGCCGACTCCATCGCCTACTTCAAGGCGAGGGGGAAAGAGGTCTTCTTCGACGCCGAGCACTTTTTCGACGGCTTCCACGACGATCCCGACTATTCGATCCTGGCGCTGCGTACGGCTGCCCGGGCGGGTGCCGACGTGCTCGTCCTTTGCGATACGAACGGCGGCATGACAACGCCGCGCCTGCTGCAGGCGATCGAGGCTGTCAAGCGTGCGCTCCCTGGCGTTCGGCTCGGCATCCACTGCCACAACGACGCTGGCCTCGCCGTCGCCAACAGCCTGGCCGCCGTCGAAGCGGGCGTCTACCAGGTGCAGGGCTGCGTGAACGGCTACGGGGAGCGCTGCGGTAACGCCGACATCCTCACCATCATCGCCAACCTGAAGCTGAAGATGGGCATCGACTGCGTTACGGACGAGCAGCTCCGGCGCCTCACCGAAACGGCGAACTACGTGGCCGAACTCGCCAATATGGCCCCGAACCCCCAGGCGCCCTACGTAGGAGCGAGCGCCTTCGCCCACAAGGCCGGCTACCACGTGGCCGGCATCATGAAGGACGAGCGCGCCTACCAGCACATCGACCCAGCCCTCGTCGGCAACCATGCCCGCGTTCTGGTGAGCGAGCTCTCCGGACAGCGGAACCTCCTCATGAAGCTCGAAGAGCAGGGATTGCGCTACCCCTTCACCGACGAGGAGATTCGCCGCCTCCTCCAGGTCGTCAAGGAGAAGGAGAGCCAGGGCTTCCAGTACGAAGGCGCCGAGGCCAGCTTCGAACTCCTTGTGCGGCGCACGCTCCCCGGCTATCGGCCTCCTTTCGAGCTCGAAGACTTCGTTATCGTCGAGCGGCGGCGGGCCCACGGCAACGGCGACGCCCGCAGCGAAATGCTCGCCGAGGCGATGGTGAAGGTCCGCGTGGGCGGTGAACTTCGCCATACCGCCGCGGAAGGCAACGGCCCGGTCAACGCACTCGACCTCGCCCTCCGTAGCGCGCTCCTCGGCTTCTATCCCGAGCTGGAGGCGGTGAAGCTCGTCGACTACAAGGTGCGCATCCTCGATAGCCAGGCGGCTACGGCCGCGGGCGTACGGGTGCTTATCGCCTCGACCGACGGAGCACGGTACTGGACGACGGTCGGCTCGTCGACGGACATCATCGAGGCGTCCTGGCTCGCCCTGGCAGACGCGCTCGAGTACGCACTCGTCGCGCGCGAATGAGCCGGCGGGCAGAATAGGGGGACCCATCCCGACCTGGAGGGTCTGCCGTGAGCACCGGAGCGCCGTCCCCCATCCCTGGCCTCTGGCCGAGCCCGCTCTCACCGCGTCTCGTCGCGTCCACGCTTCGGCTCGGCGAACTCTGCTGGGATTCCGACGGCTCGGCCCTCGTCTGGCTCGAGGGACGCGGCGACCACGGCATGGCCGTCGTCCAGCCGGCCCGCGGCGGACCCATCCGCGACCTCACCCCAGACCGGAGCGTCCGCGCCCGCGTGGGCTACGGCGGCGGCGACCTTACCGTTGCCAACGGCGACCTCTACTTCGTCGGGGCAGAGGACCAGCGCATTTACCGCCGCCCGCTCAGCGGCGGACCCGCGCGGCCAATCACCCCCGCGTTCGGAGACGTCTCCTCCCCCGCCGTATCCCCCGACGGGCGCTGGGTGGTGTACGTCCACTCCTACGAGGGCGAGGATTCGCTGCTCGCCGTGCCGACCGACGGTTCGCAGCTCCCGCAGCGCATTGCTGCCGGCCGCGACTTCTACATGCAGCCCGCGTGGCATCCGTCCGGGGAATGGCTCGCCTGGGTCGAATGGGACCAGCCGAACATGCCCTGGGACGGTACTGAACTCTGCCTCGCCCGCGTCGACGTTTCCTGCGGCGTTCCCCGCTTGTTGGAAGTGCGGAGGGCCGCCGGCGGGCCCGACACGGCCGTCTTCCAGCCAACCTTCAGTCCCGACGGCCGCACCCTCTACTTCGTCTCCGATTCGCCTGGCTGGGGGCACCTGTTCGCCTTCGACCTCGCCTCCGGCGCCCTCCGTCAGCTCACCGATGGCGCCTTCGAGTACGGCAGGCCGGCCTGGAACCAGGGCATGCGGGCCTTCGCCGTTCTCCCCAGTGGACGGATCGCTGCTGTCCGTCAGGAACAAGGTTTCGAAACCCTCGTCATCGTCGACCCCGCTCAGGGGCGGACGGTCCCGCTCTCGCTGCCGCCCTACACCTCTTTCGTGCATCCGGCGGCGCCGACCCGGGGCGAGCGCCTCGCCTGCGTTGCCAGCGCTGCCACGGTGCCTCCTCGCATCGTGACGGTCGACCTCGAAGGCCCGGAGACCGCGATCACCGTCTGCCGTCACGCCGACCCCGAACTCGTTCCACCCCAAGACTTGTCGGCGCCGCGGCCGGTCTCCTGGAAGGTCGACGGTACGGAAGTGTTCGGCATCTATTTCCCCCCTGTTCCCCGGCTCCCGGCCGGTTCAGCCCCGCCGCTCATCGTGTCCGTGCACGGCGGCCCCACCAGCCACGTCTCGGCGACGTGGCGGCCTTACGCGCAGTACTTCGCCACTCGCGGTTGGGCCGTGCTCGAAGTGAACTACCGCGGCAGCACGGGATACGGGCGCTCTTACATGCTCGCCGGCCGGGGCACGTGGGGCGTGGCCGATGTCGAAGATTGCCTTGCCGGGGTCGAGGCGCTCGCTTCGCAGGGCCGCGCCGATCCTCGGCGCGCCGCTATCTTTGGCGGAAGTGCCGGGGGCTACACGGTGCTCCAGTCCCTTATCAGCTACCCGGGCCGGTACCGTGCCGGCGTCTGCCTCTTCGGCGTTTCGAACCTCTTCACTCTCGCCAGTGACACGCACAAGTTCGAGGCTCGCTACCTCGACCTCCTGGTGGGGCCGCTTCCCGAGGCGGCCGCCCGCTACCGCGAGCGCTCCCCCATCTTCCACGCCGACCGCATCGTCGACCCCCTCATCATCTTCCACGGGGACCAGGATCGGGTCGTGCCCCTCGACCAGAGCGAGACGATCGTCGCCTCGCTCAAGGCGCGCGGCGTTCCCCACGAGTTCCACGTGTACCGAGGCGAGGGGCATGGCTGGCGCCGGCCTGAAACCATCGAGCACTTCCTCCGTGCCACCGAGCGCTTCCTTCGCCAGCACGTGGTCTTCGCCTGACGTTCGCGGTGCTCCCGCTTCTGCTGGGACCGGGCTCGTGTTGCGGCATCCCCAGCCGGACGATGCCCCGGTGCTCTTCGCGGCTGTGCGGGAGGACCGCGAACACCTTGGCCGATGGCTGACGTCGTCAGGTGCGGTTCGTGCGCCCAAAAACCAAGCGCGATTCATCCGCGAGGGGCTCGGGCGTTACGTGGCCGGGACGCTGGTGCCCGGCCCGATGACGTACGAAGAGGAGGTTGCTGGGATGGCCTCCCTGCAGATCTTTCCCGAGGAGGCCACCGCGGAGATTGGCTACCGGGTGGCCGCTCGATCCGAAGGCTGCGGCTTCGTCACGCGGGCGGCAGCGGCCCTCTTACGGCTTGCCTTCGGGGAGCTCGCGACCGAGCGCCTGCGCATCCGCACTGCCGTAGGGAACGCCCGCAGCCGCGCCGTTGCGCTGCGACCCGGCCTCCGGCACGCTGGCCGCAATCCACCCGAGCTTGCGGCCGCGCGCGCGTTCGAGCTCGACGTATGGGAGTTGACTCGCCTCGACTGGCTCGCCAGCGGGAAGGCGCGCAGTTAGACCGGGAGCTGAAACCACCGCCGGGCGTAGGCATCCTGACGGTTCGTGAGCTGGTGGACAGCGACGGCCCCGAGCACCGCCGCCGCGGCAAGGATGGCGTAGCAGAGGAAAAAGGCCCAGCCGACCTCGGCGAGCGCCTGCTCGGTCAGCGGAGCGGTTTCCTCGT
>DAOUCS010000031.1:0-26862 GCA_034431815.1 Dehalococcoidia bacterium | reverse complement strand
GGCCGCTCCCAGTCCGCGGCGGCGCCGGCGTCGACGCCGGCAGCGGCGGGCGCAGTGTCCCCGGGTCGCCCTCCCGCAGCGGCTGCGTGAACTGGAGCCCGGCGTTCTCGAGGCTGGCGAAGACGTCGTCGCCGGCGGGCCGCGGGCCGCCCGTCGCCCAAGCGGTCAGGTCGTCGAAGGACCGCCGCACCTCCTCGGCGCTGAAGCCGCAGTGCCGCGCGTCGCGAATGATCCGCTGCACGAGGAGGGAACCTTTGCCAGCCGACTCCACCGCTTGTCGGAGGTCCCGCTGCAGGAAGATGGGCACGAACATGTCGCCCGTCGTGTGGAGCGTCATCAGGGGCCGTCCGATGTTGCCCGAGAAGGGCTTCAGCTCCTCGTACGGCCCGCTCGGCCCCCGGAGCGCCGGGTCGCCGCCCAAGCGCCGGACTGCCTGGTTGAGCGCCGCTTCCGTCAGTCCGTGGCGCTCGTCGATGTGGTACTCCCACTCGGCGTTGCTCGCGGCGCGGGCGAGCAGGCTCTGATCGCCCGCCAGCTTCGCACCGCTGATCGTCCGCGCGAAGTACGGGCCCAGACCGTCGAAGGCGAACGGTCGAGCTCCGCCCGAGCTCTCGATCATCACGCTCGCCATCTGCAGGCCCTTTGCCGTGTAGTTCGGCGGCTCGCCGAATATCGAGAGGATGCGGGCCAGCGTGTCGCCTGCAGGCTCGTTCGAGGAGAACTGAATGCCGCTGATGACTTCCGCCGCCGCTCCGTTCGCCGCGAAGTAGTCGAAGAGCGTCGGCCCCGCCGGGCAGAGCGCGAGCACCCCGGCAAAGCGCTCCGGGTAGACGTGGTCGGCGAGGATGGCGATGTGCCCACCCATCGAAACGCCGACGAGGTAGACCCGATTCGGAGCTGGCCGCCCCGTCACCTGCGGGAACATGTCGATCAGCGCGACCGTGTCCCGCAGGCCGATGCCGGGTACGTAGCTGTTGCACGCGTAGCTCGAGGCGGCCCACGCGTACCCCCGGTCGATGAGGTGCTGCCGAATCCACGGCGGCGAATCGACGGTGAGGCGGCTTCCCTCGCCGCGGTAGCCGTGCGCGTACAGCACGAGGTCGCCGTTCCAGTTCGCCGGAACCTCCATCCGGTAGATGCCGCCCTCGTAGGAGCCGAAGAACGCCTGGGCGCCCGGAAGGGGTTCGTACGCTGGGTCCGCTGGCTCCCACGCTTGATCGCGGCAGGGCACCGGCTGGATGGTGTCGGCCTGCGCGGGGACAGCCGCGGCTGTCGCCAACGCTGCGAGGATGAGGGCCACCGCAGCAACGGTCGCTCGCATCGAACCGTCCTCGGAGGCGTCGTGCCGCGGGAGCGGCAGCTCGTGTGCGCGCGATCCTACGCCCGTGCCGGGAGCCTCGTCAAGCGCCGATTCGCCCTCGTCCCTACCTTGCTCGGGCTGCCGTCGGCTGCGGGCTTTTTGCCCGCTGTTTACCCGCTGCCGGCAGAGATCAGGGGAACCCTGCATGGCGGACGTATGCTCCTGGGTCTACACTGTCGGGTGATTGTGAATTCCGGAACGAACTGCGGTGGGGTGGCGGCGAGGTCGCGGCGTATCCTTCAGTTCTCGCGCCGGGTGCCGAATACCCTAGGTGTGCTCTCCCTGCATCCTTGTGGCCTCGTTCGTGGATACTGGCCGTGAGTGACGCTCGGCGCCGGGCTGCCGCCTTCTACGGCGTTCGGGCTGCCAGCCAGTTCGGTCAGAGCCTCGCTCTGGCAGGCCTCTTCGTGCTCGCGGGAACGAGCGCTCACATGGCCTCGGGTCTCAGCTCCGTCTTCGTCGGCATGATGGCCGGCGCCATCGTCTTCGGCCTTCCAGGGGGCGCGCTCGCCGATCACCTCGGACCGGGCCGCGCGCTGGTCCTGGGCGCTGCGCTCCGCCTCGCGGCCATCGGCGGCGCGCTCCTCGTCGTGTCCCAGCCGACGTTCGTGATGGCTGCGTCGTTCGCCTATTCGGCTGCCTCGCAGGTGTTCTCCCCGGCCGAGCTGGCGCTGGTGGCGGCAATCCACCCCGGACGGGCCGCTCGGGCCCACGGGGTGCTCATCGCTGCGCAGTACGTCTGCCACGGTTTGGGAGCCGCGCTCGCGCCGCTGCTCTTCCTCCTTTGGGGTCCCAGTGCCGCCATCCTCGCGGCAGCTGCCGTCTATACCGCGGTCGTCGCGCTGTCGCTGGTCCTCGCCCGCGAGGTCGCCCGCGCCGGAGGGGAGTACCGCGTCCCCACGCGCGCCGCCTTCGCGCTCCGTCACGTTGCCGGATTCTTCCTTCGCCGGAAGCCCGCGGGTCAAGCGGTGCTGGCGCTCGTCTTCAACGACCTGGCGACGAAGTGCCTCATGGTGGCAGCGCCGGTGTACCTTCACCGCGAGCTCGGCCTCGCCCGCGCGGAGCTTGCGATCCTGGCCGGGCCGGCAGCGGTCGGCGTGGTGGCCGGCTCGCTGTGGGCCATGCGTTCGGCCCGCGGCCCCGCCGCTGTTTCCGCGGTGCGCGCCGCCGTCGCCGGGGCGACCGTGGGGCTCGTCGCGCTCGCGGGACTGAGTGACGGCCTGGCCGCGGCGTTGGCCCTTGTCCCCAGCGACCTCGCTCCGCTCACCGAGCCTGGGACGGCGCGGCTCGCGGTGGCCTTCCCCGTCGCCCTCCTCCTGGGTGCCGCCTTTGGTACGGCGCCCATCGCTGGCCGGGCGGCGCTCTCCGAGCTCACCCCCCGTACGCTTCAAGCCCGCGCCTTCGCCGCCCAGGCGTCCTTGAGCGACCTGGTGGTGCTCGCACCGCTCATCGGCGCGGGGATGGGCGTCGAAGCGGTGGGGGCGCGGCTGGCCTTCGCCGTCGTCGCAGGGTTCGGCCTCGTGGTGCTTTTCCTGTTCGAGAGCGCGAAGCTGCGCCGCTGGGCCGCCGCATCCCTCTTCGAAGACGGCCCCGTCGGCGAGCGCCTCGCCTGAATCCCTTGGCCCTTGCCGCCACGTGCTAACATGAGAAGGCCTAGGACGCACCGTTCGCGTGCTCGGCGGGAGGCAGAGCATGGCCAGCGCCAGCCGCGCTGCGGTCGCAGCACGGTCGACGATCCGGGCGTTTGCGGCCGAAGCGGTCCTCATCACGTCGGCCGTCGTCGCCTACTTCGGGGTGCGCGGCCTCACCGAAGGTTCGGCTGCCGAGGCGGTGGCCAATGCCTGGCGCATCGTCGACCTCGAACGCGCTCTCGGCATCAACTGGGAGCCTCAGCTCCAGGAGCTGGTGCTCGTCCGCCACGTCCTCGTGACGGCCGTGAACTGGGTGTACATTTGGGGCCACTGGCCGGTGATCGCGGCCATCGCGCTGTGGCTCTTCTTTTTCCGTCGGCCGCTCTACCTGCTCTATCGGAACGCCTTCCTCGTTTCCGGGGGCGCCGGGCTCGTCATTTTCGCCCTATTTCCCGTTGGGCCGCCCCGGCTCATCGACCTGGGGACGATCGACACCGTCACCCAGTACTCCCGCGCCTACCGGGTGCTCCAGCCGCCCGCCTTCGTCAACCAGTACGCCGCGATGCCAAGCCTCCACCTCGGCTGGGACCTACTCATTTGCATGGCACTGTTCCAGTCAACGCGGTGGCGTCCCGCGCGCGTCTTCGCCTTACTCCTTCCCCCGGCCATGTTCGCTGCCATCGTGCTCACGGCGAACCATTACATCGTCGACGGCGTCGCCGGCATCGCTCTCGCCCTGACGGGATTGGTGGTCGCACGGTGGATTGCCGGCCGTCGGACGCCCCCCGGCGGGGCAGCCGAAGCTTCCGCCCCGCGGTACCCTGGAGACGATGCGTTTCCCCCTCCGCCGAACTGACCGCCCTGCTATCATCGCCCACCGCCGGGGCAACCATGACGCGACGCTTCCGCCTGGCGCCGATGCCCTGGAGGCCGATGTGTGGCTCTTCCGGGGCCGGCACGAAATCCGCCACCTGAAGACCCTGGGCCCGCTGCCGCTCCTCTGGGATCGCTGGCAGCTCGCTCCCGGGTGGCGTGCCCGAACGCGCATCGAGGAGCTCCTCGCATCGGCTCCGGCGGATGTCCCTCTCCTCCTCGACCTGAAGCGTGCCGCCGATGCGCACGCCCTCCGCCGTCTCTTGGAGCAGCATTCCGGCAGGCCCCTCGCCGTCTGCTCGCAGTACTGGGAGCATCTGCCGGCCTTCGAACCGCTCGACATCCCCATCGTCTACTCCTTGGCGAACGAACGGCAGCTTCGCAGGCTCTCGGCGGTCATTCGCGGACGACGGTGCGACGCGCTATCCGTCCATGCCCGGCTCCTCTCCGCTGAATCCGTTCGCCGGCTCCGCGAGCTCGCGCCGGTCATTTGCTCCTGGCCGATTGGCCCCTGGGACGTCCCCTGGGCGCTTGCCTTCGGCGTCGACGCCCTCATCGCCGACGACCCCATCGCGGTCGCCGCTGCCGTGGAGCGCTGGGCAGGAGTCCACCGTCCGTGACCGAAGTCCTCCCCGTTGACCCGGACTCTCCCGACCCCACAGTGATCCTCCAGGCGGCGAACGTCATTCGCCGGGGCGGACTCGTTGCCTTCCCCACCGAAACCGTCTACGGCCTTGGAGCCAACGCGTTCGACGACTCGGCTGTGGCGCGCATCTTCGCTGCCAAAGAGCGCGATCCCTCGGACCCCGTCATCGTCCATCTCGCAGACCCAGCCGACGTTCCGCTCGCCGCCCGGGAGGTCCCGCCCCTCGCCCGCGCCCTCGCCGAGCGGTTCTGGCCCGGCCCCCTCACCCTCGTGCTCCCCCGCGCGGAGCGTGTCGCGCCCCGGGTGAGCGCCGGGCTCCCCACGGTGGCCGTCCGGGTGCCGGCTCACCCGGTGGCCCTCGCCCTCATCCGTGCCGCCGGGGTTCCCGTGGCTGCGCCAAGCGCGAACCGCTTCGGGCGCACCAGCGCCACCACCGCGGCCCACGTCCTTGCCGACCTCGACGGGCGCGTCGATCTCGTCCTCGACGGCGGGCCGGCCCCGCACGGCGTCGAATCCACCGTGGTCGGCTTCGAAGACGGCCAGGCGGTAGTTCTCCGTCCTGGTGCCCTGACCCTCGAGGCGCTCGCCGCCGCCCTCGCTGAGCTCGGCGCGCCGCCCCCCGCGGTGCGGCGGCGGGGTCCGTCGGCCGGTAGCCCGGGGCTGCTGGAGCGCCACTACGCTCCCCGGGCGCCCCTCATCCTGATACGGGGACCGGATGATCGGGTAGGTGTCTGGCTGCGGGGTGCTCTCGACGCGCGACCGGACACGCCGCTGGGACTGCTGCTCTTCGACGAGGATGCTGCCGCCCTCCAGCCCCTGGGGCCGTGCCACCGGCTCGCCTCGCTCGGCAGCCGGTCGGACCTCGCCGGTGCGGCACGGCGCCTCTTCGCGGCCCTGCGGGACCTCGACGCCGGCCGCCCGGCGGCTATCTACGCCGTCGAACCCGAGCCGAAGGGGCTGGGACTCGCCATCGCCGACCGCCTGCGACGGGCTGCGGCCGAGGTCGTCGACCTTGGGGCGGCCGGCTGACCTACGGCTCGTACCGCTTCAGCACGAGGCAGCTGTTCTGCCCGCCGAATCCGAAGCTGTTCTTCAGCGCCACCCGCACCTCGGCCCGCCGCGCCGTGTTGGGCACGTAGTCGAGGTCGCACGTCGGGTCGGGGTACTCGTAGTTGATGGTCGGGTGGATGATGCCCGTTTCGATGGTCTTCACCACCGCCACGGTCTCCATCCCGCCGCTCGCCCCCAGTCCGTGGCCGATCATGCTCTTGGTTGCGCTGATGGCGACGCGATACGCGTGTTCCCCGAACACCCGCTTGATGGCGTTCGTCTCCGCCGTGTCGCCGAGCGGCGTCCCTGTGGCGTGCGCGTTGATGTAGTCCACCTCTTCGGGAGCCACACCGGCATCGGCGAGGGCCTCGGCCATGGCGCGGGCTGCACCCTCGCCGTCCTCCGGCGGGGCGACCACGTGGAAGGCATCGCTGGTGCAGCCGAACCCGGCCAGCTCGGCGTAAATCCGTGCCCCCCGTTGGAGGGCGTGCTCCTCGCTCTCGAGGACGAGCGCTCCGGCGCCTTCGCAGGGAACGAAGCCGTCGCGCTTGGCGTCGAAGGGGCGGCTCGCCTTCTCCGGCTCGTCGTTCTGGGTCGAGAGCGCCCGCATCACCGAGAAGCCCGCCAGCCCCAGCTCGCAGATGCCGGCCTCGCAGCCGCCGGTGACGATGACGTCGGCACGGCCGGCGCGGATCATGTCCAGCGACTCGCCGATGGCCTGGGTACCGGCCGCGCAGGCGGTGACGATGGTGCCGTTGTACCCTCGCAGCCCGAAGATCATCGCCACCTGGGCTGCGGCCATATTCCCCAACGTCCGAGGAAAGTAGAGTGGGTCGAGGCGCATGCCGCCCTTCTCGAACACCGTCCGCGCCCCCGCTTGGATGTCGGGGTAGCCGCCGCCCCCGTTCCCGATGAGCACCCCCACACGGTCGCGGTTCACCTTCTCCAGGTCGAGCCCGGCGTCGGCGGTGGCCTGGGCCGCCGCTGCCACCATGAACTGGGAGAAGCGCGCCATGCGCCGGGCGGTCTTCCGGTCCATGTACTCCCCCGGCTCGAACCCCTTCACTTCGCCGGCTATCCGGCAAGGAAAGTCGCTCGGGTCGAATTGAGTGATCGGTCCGATTCCGGAGCGCCCTTCGATGAGCGCTTGCCAGAAGGTCGCGACGTCGTTTCCGACGGGAGTAATCGCGCCCAGGCCGGTGATTACGACCCTTCGTCTCGCGTTCCTGCCGCGTTCCATGGGGCTAGGGTACAAGCTGGGGCAGCGCGGGCGCATCCTTCCCGTCGTTCTCCCCTCGGTTGAGGGGTGGCGCTACCCTAGAGGTAATGGTCGAGATCCCGGCCCTCCCCGCTCATGTGGCCGAGCGGCGGCGCGACGGCCGCATCGAGGTGCTGCTCCACCGTTCGGTCGCGGTGATCTCGCCGGAGCGCATCGAGGTGAAGAGCGCCCGCAGCACGGTCTGGCTTCCGCTCCTGGGGATCGCCATCACCGCCGGCCTGACCTACTACCTCATCGTGGCGGGGCTGAACCTCCCCTTCTGGGTGCTGGTCGCGTCGCTCCTGGCGCTCCTCCTCCTCTTCCCCGTTTCGGTGATGGGGCTCATCAGTGCCCTCTTCGGGGCCGACGTCGTCGCCGACGCCCGCAAAGGCTCCGTCACGTTCCAGCAGGGCTTCCTCGGTATGGGCATCGGCACCAGGGAGCTCGTCCCCTTCACGAAAGTGGCGCACCTCGAAATCGTGGTCGAAGGCGACACGCCCGATCGCTGGCGCGGCCACACCGACGACCTCCGGCAGTTCACGCTCCTGCTCGTCAAGACCAGCGGGAAGCGGTTGAGCATCGCCACCGTTCCAGTGCCCGCCTTCGGCCAGCTCGACGGAATGGACCGCACCTTGGCCGTCGGCCAAGCCCTCGCCGCGCTCATCGGCACCGAAGTCCGTATCCCCGAGGGGTGGGAGCTCGTCGAGGTCGACGCCGAGACGGGAGAGCCGCTCCCTCGTGCTCAACGCCGCAGCCGAAGGAGGACCCGTTCCCGTGGCCGACACTGACCCTGCCGACGCTGCAGCCCTCGAGGCGCTCCGCCAGGCGAAGACCATCGCCGTCGTCGGGCTCGACAATCGTCCCGACCGCGCGGCCTTCCGCGTCGCCCGCTACCTCCAGGAGCAGGGCTACCGGATCGTGCCCGTCCCGGTGCAGCGTCCCGCCGAAGAAGTGCTCGGAGAGCGCGCCTATCCGTCGCTGCGCGACATCCCCTTCCCGGTCGATCTCGTCGACGTCTTCGTGCGACCGGAGGATACCGACCGCTTCATCGACGATGCGATCGCCATCGGGGCGAAGTGCGTCTGGCTTCAGCTCGGTATCCGCAACGAGGCGGGGATCGCCCGCGCCCGCGCCGCTGGCCTCGCCGCCACGCACGACCGCTGCACGATGGTCGAACACCGCCGGCTTGCCGGCGGCAGCTAGCTCCCGGGCTTGGCGATCATCAGCCAGAGGGCCACGAGCCACACCGACGTCAGGAGGATCCCGACGGCCGTCGGGAGCGGCGCCCGGAGTTTCCTGCGCAGATCCTCGGTGATGGCTCCCTCACCCAGCGCGGCCGCTTCTTCCCGGCGGCCTCGCACGTGGCGGAGGTACACCGCATGGTCCACCGCCAGGGCGCCGATGAGCAGGGCGTACGCCGCGGAGATCCACGGCTCGCTGAAGTCGTGGCCGGCCTCGTTGACCAGGAGCGTCCCGAAGAGGAAGACGAGCGCGGCGCCAATCGACGTGACGGCCCGCTCTGACCAGAGCTGCAAGTCGAGCAGGGTCACGACCGTCGCGGCGTGGCGGGCCCTTGCGGCGGCGACTGCCGCGCCGGTCGTCAGCCCGGTCGCGGCCAGCAGCACGAAGGCGCCGAGGATGTGGCCGAAGAGGAGCCATTCGTGCACGTCGCCGCCGGCAGGTTCCGCGTGAAGAAACAGCACCCCGAGCATCCGATGCTCCTCCGGCCCAGTTCGCCCCGCAGGGGCTCCAGCATGACTCTACCACTCTCGAGCTGGCGGAGTCCTTTGGCGGACAGGTTGCGCCGCACGTTCGCTCTTGCCCGAGGGGCACATCGGGCCCCACCGTCGGCGCGAGGCCGACGTTCAACGTCAGAATGGGGCATCGTCTCCGGCTCGCGTGGAGGGGCTGGGCAACGACCTCTAGGCTGCCTTCGCCAGCGGATTGGCCCGCTGCGCGAACTCCAGCCTTCCGGGCCGGCCGAAGAGGTAGCCCTGGACGGCATGCACCAGCAGCTCGCGGTCCTGCGACCGGAGCCCGCCGTCCCGCACCAACTCGAGCATCGCCTCGTTCTCGATTCCCTCGGCGATGACCTTTGCCCCTGTGACGGCCGCAAAGGCGATGATGGCCACCATCACGGCTCGGCCGGTCTGGCTCTCCATGGCGCTCAGCAGCACGCTGCGGTCAATCTTGACGTAATCCACGGGCAGCCGCCGCAGCATCTCGAGCCCGGCGTTGCCCGAGCCTACGTCGTCAAGCGCCACCTTGAAGCCGGCTGCTCGGAGCTCTCGAACACGCGCGGCGAGGAAGTCGACCGAGACGGAGGAGCGCTCCGTGACTTCCAGCACCACCTGTCGGGGGTCGATGCCGGCCAGCCTGAATTCTTCGGCGAGGGCCGCAGCCCAGTTCACGAACGGCCCTCGTTCGGCGACGCAGGGACACGGCTGCTGGTGGCTGAGTGTGTAGGGCGAGAGGTTCACGAAGAGGAGCACGTCTCCGGGCAGACCAGCCGCGGATCGGAGGATGGCGTGGCGGCAATGCATGTCCAACTCGTGTGCCCGCCCGATGCGCTCCGCGAGGTCGAACGCCTCCTGCGGACCGCGCAGCGACGTCCGTTCGGTCGGCAGGCGGCCCAGGCCTTCGAAGGCCAGCAGGCGGCCGGTTCCCATCTCCCAGATGGGCTGGAACACGGCGCTGATGCGGCCCTCGTTCAGCAGGCGGCGGAGGTCGCCCGCCCGCGCCGCGCTCGAGAGCGCTGCGAACATGCCCGGGTCGTACCCCACCACCATGTTCCTGCCCCGCCGCTTCGCCTCTTCCAGCGCGGCTGTCGCCTGCTCCTGGAGGAGCGATGCGTCGCCCTCCGCGAACTCCGAAGTCGAGAAGCCGATGCTCACGCTCGTCCCGTCGAGCTCCTTGTCGCAGCTCTCCCGAAGGCGTTCGCAGAGGTAGTACGCCGCCTCCCGGCTCGTGCCGGGCATGAGGATTGCGAATTCGTCGGCGCCGATGCGGAACGCACGGTGCTCCTGGTAGACCGTCGCTGTGAGGACGCTCGCCACCGCGTGGAGCGCCAGGTCCCCCGACGCCGGCCCGTACACTTCGTTGATCTCCCGCAGGTGGTCGATGTCGAGAATGGCGACCGCACACGGTCCTGCATGCGATTCCGCACACTCCCGCAGTGCTTGCTGGAAGGCGCGGCTGTTTCCCAGCCGCGTCAGCGGGTCGACCGCTGCCAGCACGCGAAGCTGTTCGATCTCGGCGGCGGCGCGGCCCTCCCGCCGGCTGTACACGCGGGTGAGAACACCGAACACCGACGCCAGCACCACCGATAGCACCGAGAGCGCGGCCGTGGCCGCCGTTGCCCGCCGCTCGAACCCTTCCAGCGAGGACATCCTAGCTTCGCTTCGCGCCCGGAACTCGTCCACCAGGGCGCGGAACTCATCGAGGAATGCCCGCGTCTCGGCAGGGGTCGGGAGCGTCACGCTCGGCGTGTCCCCCCGAAGCGATGCTTGGGCCGCCTGCCGGTACCGCTCGGCAAACGAGCGCTGCGTCATGGCCAGCGGTTCGATACGCGCTCGGTCGTCGGGTCGCGCAACCGCGAGAAGACGGTCGTAGGCCTCGCCGATGCTTGTCAGCGACGCCTTGAACCGCTGCAGGGATGCCTCGCTCGGGGCGAAGAGGTACATCGTCCCCGCGAACTCCGCCTCGTCGGTCGCGTCGCTGACCTCTTCCAGGGCCGCCCAAACGCTCCGGGCGTAGGCAGCCTCCTGGACGCTCCGGTGGACTCGTACGCTCATCCAGACGGTGAACGCCGCCAACACCGCCAGCACCAGCGTGAGCCCCGCGAGGGCGAGGCCGCTCGTTCGGGGCCAGGGGATGCTCACGCTCGTCGCCTCCGCATCCGGCCCTCTCCGCACATGCTCGCCGCGGTTATCGTCGAGGGCCGCGGACGTCTTGCTCGGGGAAATCCCCGATCTTCCATCGCCTGGATTGGCTGCACGCTCGCCGTGCTTCCTACGCGCCGCCCTCCCTGTCCATCCCGTATACTGGAGCCAGGCCCACGGAGGGGGAGGCGGCGCCCGGCGTGATTCCCGCGTCCGACGAACCGCGAGAAGCCTGCGGCATCTTCGGCGTCTATGCGCCGGGTGAAGACGTAGCCCGGCTCACCTTCTTCGGACTCTACGCGCTCCAGCACCGCGGTCAGGAGAGCGCCGGCATCGCCGCTGCCGACGGGGAAGACCTTGCGGTCCGCACAGGCATGGGCCTCGTCTCCCAAGTCTTCGACGAAGAGGACCTCGCCTTCCTCCGCGGCCACATCGCCATCGGTCACACCCGCTACAGCACCACCGGCAGCTCGGTCGTCTGCAACGCCCAGCCCATCGTCGTTTGCGACGGAGCGACCGGGCGGCCGATCGCCCTCGCCCACAACGGCAACCTGGTGAACTACCGCGTGCTCCGCGAGGACCTCGAGGCGCAGGGCGTCCAGTTCGAGACGACCACCGATTCCGAACTCATCGCCCACCTCCTCGCCTTGGCGCCCGGCGCTACCTGGGAGGAGCGGTTCCACTACGTCATGCGGCGAGTCGAGGGCGCCTACAGCCTCGTCATCATGACTCCTGATACGCTGTTCGCCGTCCGGGACCCCCTCGGGGTTCGCCCCCTGTGCATCGGCCGCCTGGGCGATGGCTGGGTTGTCGCTTCCGAATCGTGCGCCCTCGAACACCTGGGCGTCCCCATGGAACGGGAGGTTGCCCCGGGGGAAGTCATCCAAATCGATGCCAGCGGCGTGCGAAGCTTCTTCCCCGCCGCGCCCGCGCCGAAGCTTGCCCTCTGCACGTTCGAGTTCATCTACTTCGCCCGGCCGGACAGCTACCTCGCGGGACACCTCCTCTACCCCATCCGTGAGGAGATGGGCGCCCAGCTCGCCCGAGAGCACCCGGTCGATGCCGACATCGTTATCGGCGTCCCCGATTCGGCCGTTCCCGCGGCCATAGGGTACGCTCGGGAGAGCGGCATCCCCTACCGCGAAGGCCTGGTGAAGAACCGGTACGTCGGCCGCACCTTCATCCAGCCGGACCAGCGTATCCGCGAGGCCGGCGTCAGCCTGAAGTTCAACGCCCTCCACGAAGTACTCGCCGGCAAGCGCGTCGTCGTCGTCGACGACAGCATCGTCCGGGGCACCACCACGCCGAGGGTGGTGAACCTCGTCCGCCGCGCCGGCGCCCGCGAAGTCCACATGCGCATCACGGCTCCCCCGATCGTCTCGCCCTGCTTCTTCGGCGTCGACATGGCTACGAAGTGGGAGCTCATCGCGGCGAATAAGTCGGTCGAGGAGATCCGGCAGCACATCGGGGCCGACTCCCTCGGCTACCTCAGCCTCGAAGGGCTCGTCCGGGCTACCCGCCAGTCCCCCGAAACTCTTTGCAACGCCTGCTTTACGGGTGTGTACCCCATCGACGTCCAGATGCAGATGGACAGCCTCGAGCCGCGTTCGGAGCGCGCCCGAGAGCTGGCGGCCCTCGAAAGCCTCAACCGCGCCGGGCGTCCCTGAACGCATGTCCCGCCATCCGCCCGAGCAGCCCCGCGAGCCTGCCGGCCGCGCCTACGCGGCCGCCGGGGTTGACCTTGCCGCGCGGCGGGCCTTCGCCGAACGGCTGCCGGAGCTCCTCGCCCGCACCCGCGGTCCGGGGGTGCTCGCCGATGCCGGTCCGTTCAGCGGGCTGTTCCGCGTGCCGGTCGAGGGGTACCGCGAACCTGTCCTCGCCGCCAGCGCCGACGGGGTCGGCACGAAGGTGAAGCTGAACGCCGCGGCTGGCCGGCTCGACCTCTGCGGCGCCGACATCGTCGCCCACAGCGTCAACGACATCCTCACCTGCGGCGCGAAACCGCTCTTCTTCCTCGATTACATCGCCGGCAACGGCCTCACCAACGAGCAGAAGACCGCCCTCGTCCGTGGTGTCGCCGAAGCCTGCGCGGCGGTCGGCTGTGCGCTGTTGGGAGGCGAAACCGCCGACATGCCCGACGTCTACCCGCCGGGCGAGTTCGACCTCGCGGGGTTCATCGTCGGCGTCGTCGAACGCGACCGCATCATCGACGGGCGGCGCATCGCCCCTGGCGACCTCCTCATCGGGCTGCCCAGCACCGGCCTCCACACGAACGGATACTCCCTGGCCCGCCGTGTGCTCGGCCTCGCCATCGGCGAGCCGCCCGAGGAAACGCGGCGCCGCCTCGACGAGCGTCCGCCCGAGCTCGGCGGCGAGACGCTCGGCGAGGCCCTTCTCCGGCCCCATCGGCCATACCTCGCCGACCTGGAGCCGGTCCTCGACCGGGTGAACGGGATCGCCCACATCACCGGCGGCGGCTTCCCTGAAAACCTCCGCCGCATCCTTCCCGAGGGCGTCACCGCGTCCATCGACACGCGGGCGTGGGAGCCTCTGCCTATCTTTCGTCTCATCCAGGCTCGGGGGCGCATCGCGGCCGAAGAGATGTACGAGGTGTTCAACATGGGCATCGGCATGGTCATCGCCGTCGCCCCCGACGGTGCCGACGGCGTTGCCGCTGCCCTGCCGGGAGCGGCCGTCATCGGCCGGGTCGTGCCGTGGCGAGGCCGCCCGGTGGAGCTCGCGAACCTTACCCCCTGAGTTCGCGCACCCCCGAGCGGTGGAGGTCGCGCAGCCACGCATACCGCTTGGGGTTTTCGCGCACCCACTCTTCCGCCGCTGTGCCCGCGAGGGGGCGCTTCACCTCGGCCGGCACCCCCATGGCCACCGTGCCCGCCGGAATGATCGCGCCAGGCGGCACGACGGCACCGGCGCCGACCAGCGCGCCTTCGCCCACCTCCGCGCCGTCGAGGACGACAGCCCCGTTGGCGATGAGCGCTCGGGCGCCGATGCGGGCCCCGTGCACGACGCAGTTGTGGGCGATCGAAGCCTCCTCCCCGATGATCGCCGGCTGCCCTGCCCGGCTGTGGACCACGGCGCCGTCCTGAATGTTCGCACCCCTGCCGATGTGCACCGAACCGGTATCGCCTCGCACGACCGCCCCGTACCACACCGATGCCTCGGCTTCGATCACGACGTCTCCCACCACCGTGGCAGTCGGGGCGATGAACGCCGTCGGGTCGATGCGGGGAACCTTGTCGCCCACGGCAAAGATCGGCACCGCATGCTCTCCCATCCGAAGGTCGCGCCTCTGGTATCGTAGGCGGCGCACCAGCTCACGCAACGAAGGAGTCTCTCATGGAGATTGCAGGCCGCACCGCCGTCGTCTCGGGCGGCGCCTCCGGCATCGGCCGCGCCATCTGCCTCGCCCTCGCCCGCAAAGGCGCGCGAATCGTCGTGGCCGATATCGACGAAGCCGGCGGCCGGGAAACGGTGCGCCTCGTCGAAGAAGCGGGCAGCCAGGCCGTGTTCCAGCGCTGCGACGTCACTCTCTCCGACGACCTCGCCGCCATGCTCGAGACGGCCCTCTCCCGCTTCGGCAGCCTCGACATCGTCTGCAACAACGCCGGTATCGGCGAACGGCAGGACCTCTTCGAGGACGAGACCCGCGAATTCGAGCGCGTCGTCGCCATCGACCTGACCGCGGTCATCGATGCCACGCGGCTGGCGGTCCGCGCCATGCGTACGCGGGGAGGCGGCGTCATCATCAACACCGCCTCCATGGGTGGCCTCCTTCCAATGCCGAACAACCCCGTCTACGCCGCTGCGAAGGCTGGAGTGGTCAACTTCACCCGCTCCCTCGCCCATCTGGCGCAGACGTGGAATATCCGCGTCAACGCAATTTGCCCTTCGTTCACCGATACGCCGCTCGTGCGCCAGGCCGGCGAGGAGCGGATGCGCGAGGTGGCGCAGCTCGTGGGCGGCATCCTCCAGCCGGAGTACGTGGCCGAGGGCGTCGTCGAGCTTGTCGAAGATGACAGCCGGTCCGGTGCCATCATGCGCATCACCGTCCGCGGCGGGCGCGACTTCGCCAAAGAGCTCCGGCCCTACTGACGGTTGCCCCGCCGCGGTTGCCCGCGTAGCATCCGTTCGCAACGCCCGAAGCACGATCGGAGTTCCAGGTGAACGTCGACGATATCCGCACAGTTGGCATCCTTGGCGGCGGCGTCATGGGCGCTGGCATCGCCATGACTTTCGCCCAGGCGGGCTACCAAGTCATCGTCCGCGACATCTCCGAAGAAGCGCTCGCCAAGACGCGTCAGCGGATGCTCGAAGGCCGCTTCGGCTGGCGCCGCGGCATCGAGCTCGGCCGGTTCACCGCCGAACAGGTTGAGGAGTTCCTCGGGCGGGTCCGCTTCACCACGGAGCTGGCCGACCTCGCTCAGGTTGACCTCGTGGTCGAGGCGATCCCCGAGGACGAGGAGCTGAAGAAGCGCGTCTGGGGCGAAGTCGATCGTGTCGTGAAGCCGGAGGCCATCTTCGCAACCAACACCAGCGGGTTCGCCATCTCCTCGCTCAACCAGGCGGTCTCCCCCGAGCGCCGGAAGCGGTTCCTAGGCATGCACTGGTTCAGCCCAGCGAACATCATGAAGCTCGTCGAGCTGGTCTACACGGAAGAGACGTCGCCGGAGACGCTTGCCCTCATGGAGGAGCTGTGCCGGCGGATCGGGAAGACCTCCATCCGCGTGAAGGACGCGCCGGGAACGTACGGCTTCGTGGCGAACCGCATCTTCTTCGCGGCCGTCGCCGAGGCGCGGAAGATCGTCGAGGCCGGCATCGCCGCGCCCGAGGACGTGGACACCGCCATGAAGCTCGGCTTCAACTGGCCCAGCGGGCCGCTCGAGATGTTCCGAGGGGCGCGCAGCGGCTGGGAGTAGCCGTTTACGACCCGGGAGGAAACGGGTCGATGGGGCCCTGCCCGCCGAGCTGCTCCATGATGCGCCGGGCGATCTCCTCGAGCTGCTCCGGGGTGATGCCCATCCGCTCCATCGTCTGCCGCAGAAGGCGCTGCACTTCCTCCAGGTCGCCCCGGATGAGGGCGTCCGCCAGCTCGAGCTGGGTCTCGACGGCGAGGAACCCCTGACGCCGTTCGAACTCGTTCGCGGTGGAGAGGATCGTCGACATCAGCCGGGTAAAGAGCGTCGTCGTCCGGGCGATGCGGACGCGGTCCTCCGGATGGGGCGGGAATTCGCCCGTGATCGTGACTTCCAATCCGGTGCGTTTATCGGTGGCGGCGTACTGCTGGGGCATCGAGCACCCCCGTAGCGGCGCGCTGGCTAAACGTCGAGGTTTACGACGTTCTTCGCGTTTGCCTGGATGAACCGTCGCCGATGGGCCACCTCTTCGCCCATGAGCTGATAGAAAATTGCCTCGGCTGCCGCCGCGTCCTCGATGGCTACTTTCAGGAGGATCCGCGTTGCCGGGTTCATCGTCGTTTCCCACAGCTGGTCGGCGTTCATCTCGCCCAACCCCTTGAAGCGTTGGACGGTGACGTTCTTCTTGCCCTTCAGGAACTCCTGAAGCTCCGCGTCGGAGAAGAAGTAGCGTACTTCCTTGCCGGTGCTCGCGCGGTACAGCGGCGGCTGAGCGATGTAGAGATGGCCGGCTTCGATGAGCTGCCGCATCTTCAGGAAGAAGAAGGTGAGGAGCAGCGTGCGAATGTGCGCGCCGTCCACGTCGGCATCGGTCATGATGATGACCTTGTGGTAGCGAAGGTTATTCAGGTTGAACTGCTCCCCGATGCCGGTCCCCAGCGCCGACACCATCAGCTTGATGGCGTCGTTCGCCAGCATCTTGTCGGGACGCGCCTTCTCGACGTTCAGGATCTTCCCCCGAAGCGGCAGGACGGCCTGCGTGCGCCGGTCGCGCGCCTGCTTCGCCGATCCTCCGGCGCTGTCGCCCTCGACGATGAAGAGCTCCGATTCCTCCGGGTCGCGCGAAGAGCAATCGGCGAGCTTTCCCGGCAGCGTCCCGATCTCCAGCGGCGATCTCCGGAGGACGAGCTCGCGCGCTTTCCTGGCAGCCTCCCGCGCCCGCTGCGTCTGCAGGCACTTTTCGAGGATGCGCCGCGCGTCGGCGGGCTGCTCGTCGAGGTACTCCCGCAGCGCTTCGCGGACCACGGTCTCGACGAGGCTCGTGACCTCGCTGTTGCCCAGCTTCTCCTTCGTCTGCCCCTCGAATTGCGGGGTTGGGACCTTGACCGAGATGACCGCGGCCAGCCCTTCGCGCGTGTCCTCTCCGGAGAGCTGCTGGTCGTCCTTCAGCAGCTTCGCCCGTTTCCCGTACGCGTTCAGTTCGCTCGTGAGCGCCTTCCGGAAGCCGGTGACGTGGGTGCCGCCCTCCCGCGTGTGCACCGCGTTCGCGAAGGCGTAGACGGTCTCCGCATCCCCGTCGTTGTACTGGATCGCGACTTCCACCGACACCGGCCGCCCCTGCTCGTCCGTGACCTCCCGCTCGGCGTACACCGGCTCCTCGTTCAGCACGCGGTGCCCGCGGTTGATGTGCCGGACGAAGCTCTTGATGCCGCCCTCGAAGTAGTAGTTCACCTCCCGGCCGTCCCGCTCGTCGACGAGCCGGAACCAGACACCTTTCACGAGGTAGGCGTACTGGCGCAGCCGGTCGGCTTCGAGCTTGAAGTCGAATGTCAGGCCCGGTTCGAAGATGCCCTCAGGGTCGGCCGGAAACCGCTTGATGTCGGGCTTGAAGCTCACCGTGGTGCCGCGGCCCCTGCCAGGGGGGCATGGGTACGCCTCGAGTTCGGTCAGCACGAGGCCCCGCGCATACTCCTGCCGGTAGACCTTGCCGGCGTACTGCTCCCCTTGCGCCTCGGGGTCTGGGACGACCTCGACCCACATCCGCTCCGAGAGGGCGTTCACCACGCTCGCTCCGACCCCGTGGAGGCCGGCCGAGACCTTGTAGCCACCGCCCCCGAACTTTCCGCCGGCGTGGAGTCTCGTCATCACCGTCTCCACGGCCGAGCGCCCCGTATCCTGGTGGATGCCCACGGGAATGCCGCGGCCGTTGTCCCGTACCGTGCACCAACCGTCGGCGTGGAATATCACCTCGATTCGGGTGCAGTAGCCGGCCAGCGCCTCGTCGACGGCGTTGTCCACCAGCTCCTTCACGAGGTGGTGGAGGCCCTGCTTGTCCGTCGACCCGATGTACATGGCGGGCCGGACGCGGACGCCCTCGAGTCCTTCGAGAACCTGAATCTGTTCAGCGGTGTACGAGGGGGCCGAAGTTGCGGGTGTACTAGCCATGCTGCTCCCTGCGGCGGCCGCCACCGCCCGCCGCGATATCGATCGGACGCGTCAACAGTTTACCACGCCCAACCCCGCTCGTCGACCGAACAACCCTCTGAGATGACTGCGCAGTCAGCGCCATTCGTCAATCGGCCATCCGTCGCGGACGTACCGAGCCTGGAGCCGCCGACGCGTCCTCCCGAACAGGCGTTCCAACACTCCGGGGGGCTGCTCGGCCTCGGTCACGTCGGCGAGTCGCCAATCTCGCGCTTCCCAGCGGCGCCGGTCCGCCTCCAGCGCTTCGGGCGAATCGTACGCCCGCCACGCCTCCACGAGCCGCGAGACCTCCACGGTTCCACAATACCCGTTCTCCGGCCTTGCCGCCCGGACTGCGTGTGCCGCACCCTGCCTACGTGCTCCCGCGTTTCTTTCGCCGCCCGCGCTTCCAACGTCCGCCCCCGCCCTCGGAAATTACCCTGGCGCCCATCGGCTGGGTGAGGAATCGCCGCCCTCGTCCCCACCCGCGCGGCTGGGAACGCTTGCGCAGCCGCATCGAGCTTCTCCCGGAGCACGCTCCGAAGGCCGAGGGCCTGGAGCGGTACAGCCACGTCGTCGTGGTCTGCTACCTCGACCTGGCGGAGTCGGCTCCCGAGCACCCCGCTCGGATGCGCCTCCCCAGCGGACGCGAAGTCGGTATCCTCGCTACGCGCAGCCAGCTCCGCCCCAACCACCTCGGTGTGAGCGTTTGCCGGCTCCTCGGGCGCGAGGGCGCGGTGCTGCACGTGGTCGGCCTCGACGCCATCGACGGCACGCCCGTCCTCGATGTCAAACCGTACCTCCCCGCCTACGACGCCGTCCCCGATGCTCGCGTGCCCGATGTATGAAACACGGCGCCCCCGGCCCCGACCGGGGGCGCCGTGAAGGGCCAGGGTGGTCCTTCGACCTAGTAAATCGCCTCGAGGATGGTGCTGATGCCCATCCCGGCGCCGATGCACTGGGTCGCCAGGCCGTACCGTTTGTTGCTCCGGCGGAGCTCGTGCGCCAGCGTCAGCACGAGGCGCGCCCCCGTCGCGCCCAGCGGGTGCCCGATGGCGATGGCGCCGCCGTTCACGTTCACCTTCTCCAGGGGGATGCCAAGCTCACGGCACGAAGGGATGACCTGGGCGGCGAACGCTTCGTTGAACTCCACCCGGTCGATCTGGTCGACGGTGATGCCGGCGTGCTTCAGCGCCTTGCGGGTGGCGGGTACGGGGCCGAGGCCCATGATCTGGGGCTTCACCCCGGCGATGCCGAACCCGATGATGCGCGCCAGCGGCTCTAGCCCCAGCTCCAGCGCCTTCTTCTCGCTCATGATGAGCACGGCGCTTATGCCGTCGTTCGTCGGGCAGCTGTTCCCGGCCGTGATGCGCAGCTCCTGCCCGGTGGGGCTCACGAGCCCCTTCACCGGCGGGAGCTGGGCGAGCGCCTCGAGGGTCGTGTTCGGGCGGATGCATTCGTCGCGGTCGAAGATCACCTTCGGCCCCCGCTCCGACTCGACCCAGTTGCCCGCCTCGTCGAACACCGGATCCTCGACCTCCAGCGGCACGATTTCGTCCTTGTAGATGCCGTTCTCGTAGGCGGCGTGCGCCTTCTTGTGGCTCCAGAGGGCGAACTCGTCGAGTTCCTGGCGGGTCAGGTTGTACATCTCGGCCACGTTCTGGGCCGTCTGCACCATCGAGAGCACCGGCGAGTAGTCGAGGATGGCGTCCGGAATCGGCACGGAGAAGTTTTCGAAGTGGTCGGGGGCCATGTTCCGCTGCTCCGGCGTCTGTTCGAGCCGCCGCCGGTTGAATTCGGTGATCCGGTTCGTCGGACCCCGCTGGCCTCCGCCGAGCTGCCGGCCCATCCGCTCGATGCCCATGGCGATGCCGCACTCGGTGGCGCCGACCATGATCGATTGGGCGATGCGGTGGACGGCTTCCATGCTCGAGCCGCACTGGCGGTTCATGTCGACGGCCGACACCTCGGCCGGAAGGCCCGCCAACCGGGCGACGATGTCGGCTCCCAGCCCCAGCAGCTCGCCCGCGCCCTGAACGTTGCCGAGCGCGATGTCCTCGATCATGCGGGGCGGGACTTTCGGGTTCCGTTCCAGGAGCGCGCGGAGCACCTGCGCTCCCGCCTCGTCGAGCCGCGTGGCGACGAGCTTGCCGCGGCCGCCCCGGGCGAACGCCGAACGGACGCCATCGACGATGACTGCATTCTGGAGTTGCACCGATTCGCTCCTTCGAGAGGTGTGGCGCGCCCTGCGGGCGCAGGGCCGATGGCGGCATGATAGGCGAGACACCTACGAATGTCGAACGCCGATCGGCGAAAGTGGGCGCGAGTGCGGGCGCAACGGCAATTGTGCCAGGACGAGCCCGGTCCGCAGGTGCCAGCGGCGGCGGCCGGAGGCAGCCGTTACCCGCCGGCAAGGCGGGCCGCCCGTTCGGTCGCGCCCTCCGGGCTGGTACCATGCCGATGAACCCACTCCTGGACGGAGAGGAGGCCGGAGACCATGCTCTGGGGGCTTTGGAGTTCGCTTCCGCTCGTCGCCAAGGTGCCGATCGTCGCGTTGGCGGTGGCCGCGGGGCTCGCCGGCGCAGGCTGGGGCGCCGTGGCTGCCTGGACGAGCGTTCAGGGGGTGGCGAGCGTCCGCGTCGAGAACGTGAACTGCGGACCGCTCGAGCCGCCGCCGGGCATCGTCCGAACGGTGACGGCGCTGGTCCCGAACGTGAGCGTCCCCGGCTCCCCCATCGGCTCAGGCCAGAGCGGGGTGTTCAGCGTGCCGGCTGGCGAGTATGAGGTGTCGCTCACCGAGAAGAGCGTCAAGGGACGCTGGCGGTTCGTCTCTGTGGAAGGCACGTTCACTGGGCGACTGGTCTCCGCGGAGTTCGACGGCCGCGAACTTCTCGGCCAGGGCAGCGTCACCTTGCAGCTCGAGAAGGGGCAATCGTACCTCCTCCGCCTCCAGTGCGGCTGAAGGATGCCGCGCGTTCCGGGTTCCCCCCCTCGCGCTCGCCGGGTGGCGCATGGCGAACGTGTCCGAGCGGCGCTGGGAAGTCAGCCGGGCAAACGTCGAGGCGCGGGGCGCCTCCAACGGAATCGTTCCGTGGTCCTGGCCCGCATCGCCGACCGGGCTAGAGCCGGAGACCGGGGCGGAACGAAAGGGCTCGACGGAACATCGAGCCCTTTGTTGCCCTTCTGGCGGAGAGGGTGGGATTCGAACCCACGGCGGGTTGCCCCGCACCGCTTTTCGAGAGCGGCACCATCAACCACTCGGACACCTCTCCGGCATCGAGTGTACCAAGCGCCGCCCCTCGAGGAACGCCCCCTCAAGCGGCTCGCCGGCCCTCCTCCCTCCCGCTCGACATCTTCGCCACGAAGCCCTCGATCTCGCAGCTCGCCCCCTTCAGGTGCTCCGCGATCTCCGCCAGCTCGCCGATCTGCGCCGTGACTTCCTCTACGGAGGCCGACACCTGCTCCGTTGCCGCCACGCTCCCCTCGGCCGCCGTGCTCACCTCCCGGGCCGAAACGACCGTGCGCTCCAGCGATGCCGCCATCCGCTCGGCGAGCTCCATCACCCGCTGCGCCACCTCGCGGACCTTCGCCGTCTGTGCCCGCCCGCGGTCGCTCGCGGCGGCCGATTCCCGCGCCAGCCCTTCGATGCGGCGACCCTGGTCGGCCGCGCTGCCCACGCTGGCCACGATGCGTTCCAGGGCTTGGCCGACGGCCTGCGCTCGGGCCTCGCCGGCCCCGACCTGCTCCACGGCCTGTTCGATGCTCCGCACCGCCCGCGCCGTACCCTGCTGCACGGCGGCCACGAGCTCTGCCACCTCTTTGGTCGAGGCAGCCGTCCGTTCGGCCAGGGCGCGGACGTTGTCGGCGACGACGGCGAAGCCGCGCCCCTGCTCGCCGGCGCGCGCGGCCTCGATGGCCGCATTCAGGGCCAGCAGGTTCGTCTGCGAGGCTACGTCCTCGATGATCTCCACGATGGCGCCGATCTCCTGTCCCCGCTGACCGAGCTCCAGCACCTGCGCGGCCGCCCCCTGCACCGACTCCTTCGCCGCTCCGAACGCCCGCAGCGCTTCGCCGACCGAGGCGGCTCCCTCGCGCGCCAGCGCGACCGACTCCTGGAGGGCCCCGGCTGCCGCGCGGGACTCCTCGGCCACCGAGGCAACGGCCTCGGCGATGGCGTCGAAGTCGACGCCCGCCTGCTCCACAGCCGCGATCTGCTCCTGGGCCCCGCCGGCAAGCTCACGGACGCCCTCCTGGAGGCTCTCGAGTTCCCGGGTAAGTGCCTCGATTTGCGTGAACTGGCGGTGCGCCCCTTCAGCGATGGACTGAACCGCACCGGCGATCTCCTGCGCGGCCGTGCGCAACGGCGAAACCGCACCGTCGAGCTGGTCAGCAGCTCGGCGAACTGGTTCGGCGGCGCGCTCCACGCTGTTTGCCAGGTAGGCGGTCACCGCCTGGCCGGCATCGAGCATGAAGAGCTTCACGAGGGCGCCCAGTGCCGGCAGCAGCTCATCGCTCCGCTTCCATCGGCGGGCGAGCCGCGGCGCCACGAGGGGAAGTAGACGGCGTAGTCGCCCAGGTACCAGTCGGGGCGGACGTCGAGCCGGGCGTGAGCTGCGCCGATCGCCCACCGCTGGCGCAGGTACTCCTCATCGATTCGCCCCTCGAGGAGACTGAGGAAGTATGCCTTCTGCTTCGCGCTGATGCGCGCGCGGGTCGACCCCGCCCGTTCGAGCGCCTCGAGGAAGTGGCGGAAGCGGAAGGAGTGGTCGTAGAACGCCTCGATAATGGCGTCGGCCTCCTCCCGGAGGACGAGTCCCGCGCGGCGGATCGCCGCCAGGTCGGCCGGGCCGAGCTGGAGCCACTCGGCCAGGTGCGGTCGAGGCCGCTCATCGCCTTGGCGGGATCGGGCAGTTCGGCGGCAACGGCGGTGGATGCGCTGCGGCGGAAGACGTTCATAGGGACGAACACCTCGCGTTCGAGAAATTCCGGAGGCGATCGTCGAAGGTTCCGGCGGGGGAGCCCATCGGGGCCATGCCCGATTCCCGCACGCCGATTCCCCGCGGGGTTCTCGCCTATCCCCGAGGTTCCAGCACCACCACCGTGAGCTCCTCCGGGACCTGGCCGGGGGAGACTGAGAGCCGCGGCTGGGGTTCGGCCTTCGCCCCTGTTTCGCGGAGAAACCGGTCCAAGGGCTCGAGGTCCAGCTTCTCCTTCTCCGTCTTGTAGTGCATGGGGACGGCGATGTGCGGGTCGAGGGAGGTCATCACGTCCGCGGCTGCCGCAGGCCCGAGCGAAATGCCCCCGCCGACGGGCAGCAGGAGCACGTCGACATCGTCCATCTGCTCGACGAGGGCGCTGTCCGGGGCCTTCGCCGGCAGGCCGAGGTGGGCAATCCGAACCCCTTCGAGCTCGATGACGAAGACGATGTTGCGGACGCCGTCGGGGCGCCGGTCGGACAAGGCCGTAATGAGCGCATCCCCGATTTCATACTCCCCAGGTGCGTCGAGCACCATCGGTTCTTTCTGCACGGACGCCAGGTAGCTGTACGCTGGGTCGTCTCGACGGGAGAGGGTCACGATGGCGGCCGATTGCTTCCCCAGGCGGTACCCGCTCTCGGGTGGACAGGGGTCGGTGAGGATGGTCACCGTCCTCCCGCGGATGCGGAAGCACGTCCGCCCGAACCAGACGATCTCGACGGGCATGGGCCCGATCCTACGGACGCGTTCGGCTACGGGCGATCGGCGCTCGCCCGCTCGAGGATGAGGGCGGCGTTCGTGCCCCCCAGCGCGAACGCGGTCACCACGACGGCGTCCGTCCTTTCGGGGCGAACTGCCCGCGCGTAGGAGAGCTCGAGGTCGGGCTCCGGCTCTTCGAAGCCAGCGATAGGAGGCACCGCCTGGCGCCGGATGCATTCGAGCGCGACGACGGCGGCGAGCGCCGCCGAAGCGGCGAGCGCGTTGCCGATGGCTCCTGCCGGCGCCGTGACGGTGGCGTACTGGGCGTGGCGGCCGAAGACGCGGCGGATCGCGTACCCCTCGGTGAAATCGCGGGCGATGCGCCCGTCGGCGCCGGAGACGATGAGGTCGACCTGCCCTTGCAGCATTCCCGCGGCTGCCAGCGCGCCTTGGATTGCCCGCCCCGTCTCGGCCGGCTCCGAGAAGGCGAGCGGCTCGGCCCCTGGGTCGAACGTGATGCAGGCTCCGGCGAGCACGGCCACGGCAGGCACACCACGGCGGGCGGCATGGTCGGCTGCTTCGATGACCAGGAAGGCGGCGCCCTCGGCCGGCACGAAGCCGCGATGACGCCGGTCGAACGGCCGGGCGGGCTCGCTCACGGCGCCAATCTCTGCGAGGTGTGCGAGGAGCTGGGCCTGCAGCGCCTGCGCGCCCCCGGCGAAGACGACGTCGGCAACGCCCTCGGCGACCAGCCTTGCGGCGCGGGCGGCAGCGAACGCCGCACCGGCCTCGCCCCCTGCGACGGCCTCGACCGGCCCGCGGATGCCGAGAGCCCGCGCCACCGTGTGTCCGTACGGGACGTAGATGGCGGGCTGGCCCGGCGCCCGCATGGGGAGAGCGTCGACCAGGGCGAAGCGGCGGGCGTCGCCCGCGCCCGGGCCCAGCCCGGCCATCGCCGCCGCCTGGAGGGCCGCATCCAGGGCCATCGCCGAGCCCCGGTCGAGGGCGTGCCGCACGCTGCGGGGGATGTCGGGGTGCGGCCGGTACTCTTCGGGGAGCGACGCGGCGAAGCGCTCGCTGCCGCCGTCGTCAGGCACCCAAAGCCGCCCCGCGAGCCGTCCCTCAGCGAGCGCAGCCCACAACGGCTCGAGGCCGCTGCCCCAATGGCCGACTGCGCCGTACCCCGTTACGTCCGGACGTCTTGGGTCGGTCACAGCGGGGCGCTACTCCAGCTCCTCGTCCAGGAACTCGTCGTCGTCCTTCTTCCGCCGGAGGAAGGCGACCACCCCGCCCACCACCGCGGCGATTCCCAGCAATCCCAGCAATCGCTTGAACATGGCCAATCTCCTTCCGCCGCCCGGTCGCTACCGGAGGCGTCGTGGTCGAAGGTCACCATACACCAGCGTCGCCGAAGGGCCTATGCCTGCCTCGCCTCGGGTGCGCCACGGCTCGCGTTGTCATCGCTCCGCTGCCGCCCGTGGGCACAGCAGCTCGGGCGAACCGCTCGCGCCGCAGGACAGGCCGGGCATCTCCTCTCGCCGGGGCCTATCGGGCCAATCGGCGTGGCGAACGCCCGGCAGGATAGGAAGCAGCTTCGGCATAGCCGACCCCCGCCTCTGTCGTGAACGGGGGCGGGGTGGTCGGAGGTCATCACCCGCCGGCACCGCCGTGGGCCGACGCGGGCTCGTCAGAACGTCCGGCGCCGCTTCAGGGTTCGTCCTTCCTCCGCTGCCCGCAAGAACTCCAGGAGGACGTCGGCGAAGCGCTCGGGGCGGAGAATTGGCACGCCGTGTCCCGTCTCCCGGAAGAGCGCCAGCGCGGCGTGGGGCAGCTCGTCCGCCATGACCTCGGCGGCACAGGCGACGGGGTCGTCGAGTCCGGCGGCGATGAGGACCGGCATCGTCAGGCGCTCCCGCAGGAGGGGGACCAGGTTCTGGCGTTCCCGCCGCGCTTTCGCCGCGCCGAGGAAGCCTTCTGTGCGCATCCGCCCGTACAGTGCGCGAACGGCATCGGCGAGGAACGGGTCGGCGAACTCTTTGGCGAGCCGCCGCCCCAGCTCCAGCGTACCGAACCGGGCAGCGAGGGTTTCCAGCTCGTGAATGCGCCGTTCGCGCGCGCGGAACGCCTCGGTGTACCGCTCGTGGTCGGGCGCGGGCGAGGTGTCGCTCAGTGCCAGCGCTGCCACCGGTTCGGGCGTCTCGACCGCGAGGTGGAGCGCTGCCATGCCGCCGAAGCTGCAGCCGACGAGGGCGTACCGCTCCGCTCCGACGGTCCGGGCCAGCGCGCGCACGTCCTCTGCGTACGTCTCCATCGAATACGCCTCGACGTCGCCGGGGGCGTCGCTGCGACCGTGCCCGCGAAGGTCCGGAGCCACAAGCCAGTATTGGTGGGCCATCCGCGAGGCCACCGGATGCCACCAGCGGGCGTCCCCCGTGAAGGGGTGGAGGAGGATGACCGGCGGGAGCGACGGGTCGCCCCAGGTCTCGTAGGCCAGCGTGACGCCGTCCCGCTCGTAGAAAGGCATGGCCCCAGTGTAGGGAAACTGGGGCCATGGGAAGGACGTGGCTCGCTCGTTCAGCCGCGAGCGACCGCGCGCTCCAGCGCTCGGCGGGTGAAGACCTTCACCATCGCCCGACGGTACTCCTCCGAGGCGTGGATGTCGCTGTTTACGTCCTCGAGGGTATCTCCTGCCACGGAGGCTGCCTCGTCGATGACTGCTTGCGTGGGCTGGCGTCCCACCAGCCGCTCCTCCACGTTGGGGAGCCGTTGGGCGTGGGTCGAGGCCCCCGTCACGGCGACCCGTGCCGAGCGGATGGCACCGTTCTCGATGGCCAAGGCGGCGCAAACGCCCACGATCGCGTAGTGGGAGGCGCGCTGGTGCAGCTTCGCGTACGCCGCGTGCCACACCGGCCGAAACTTCACCGCCGCGAGCACTTCGTCCGGCTGGATGTCGACCGTGAAGAGGTCCTGGAAGAACGACTCGGCGGGCACCGACCGCCAGCCGTTCGGCCCTTTGAGGTGGATCTCCGCGTCGATGGCCACCATCACCGCCGGCAGGTCGGCAGCCGGGTCGGCGTGGGCGAGGCTGCCGCCGATAGTGCCGCGGTGGCGGACCTGGGGGTCGCCGATTTCCGCCGCGGCTTCGCTGACCACC
>DAOUCS010000030.1:0-17645 GCA_034431815.1 Dehalococcoidia bacterium | reverse complement strand
GCAGGTGGGGCCCTCGCTCATCCGCCACGGCACGGAAGAGCAGAAGCGCGAATGGATTCCGAAGATCATCAACGCGGACGTCAGCTTCGCCCTCGGACTGTCAGAGCCGAACGCCGGCTCCGACCTCGCGAACGTCCAAACCCGGGCGGAGCGCGACGGCGACGAGTACGTGGTCAACGGACAGAAGATCTGGACGTCGAACGCCCACCTCTGCGATCACATCTGGCTGGTGGTGCGCACCGATCCGAATGCCCCGAAACACCGGGGTATCAGCTGTCTCATTGCCGACCTCCGCGCGCCGGGCGTCACCATCCAGCCGCTGTACGACATGACCGGGGGCCACCACTTCAACCAGGTGTTCTTCGAGAACGTCCGCGTGCCTGTGTCGCGCCGGGTCGGCGAGGAGAACCAGGGCTGGTACATCCTCGCGGAGCACCTGGATTTCGAACGCTCCGGCATCGAGCGCCTGGTGGAGCTTGAGCGCCACTTCTGGGACGTCATCGAGCTCGCCCGGCGTGTTTCTCGCGAGGGCAGACTCTCACCGGCGCTTCGGCACCGGCTGGCCGAGCTGGCGGTCGAGCTGGAGGTTGGCCGCCTGCTCTGCTACCGCGTTGCCTGGCTGCAGAGCACCGGCCGCGTGCCGAATGCGGAGGCGTCGATGGCGAAAGTCTTCGGCACAGAGTGGTCGCAGCGGGTCACGCAAGCGGCCATGAACCTGCTCCAGCTCTCCGGCGCCGCGTGGAAGGAGGGCGAATTCGGGGGGACGGCAGCGCGGCTCTACCTCCACGCCGTGTCCCGCACTATCGCCGCCGGCACGAGCGAGATTCAGCGGAACATCATCGCCACGCGGGGACTGGGGCTGCCGCGGAGCTAGCGAGCCGCGGCTCCTGCCTCGGCGCGGCATCCGTTGGCGTTCGAAGTAGCGCCGGGAGCGCGATTCGGCCGCGACAGTCGGCGGGGCGTCAAACGGCACGCCTCATCGGCAGCTGGCCCTGCAACGGTCAACTGGTCAGCCGTGCGTGCACGGTGGGCCGCCTGAGAAGGCGCGCGGGGAGTGACCCGGAGAGGAATGGCGACCCCGAGCGGATTCGAACCGCCGATCTCCACCTTGACAGGGTGGCATGTTAGACCACTACACCACGGGGCCGCTCCGCCACCTAGCCTACAGGATGACGGCGCTTCGGGGAACGGTTCCCGGCAGAGGCGGCGAGTTCGGCAGCGCTTGCCGGAATCGCCCGGTACACTGGGCATCGCCCACCGCCAAACCACGACGGAGCAGTGCCGTGGCCATCCTGCCCATCCGACGCGCCGGCGACCCGGTCCTTCGCGAAAAGGCGAAGCGCGTGCGGGTGATCGACAGCTCGATCCACAAGCTGATCGAAGACATGTGGGACACGATGTACGATGCGCCTGGCGTCGGCCTGGCGGCGCCGCAAATCGGCGTCCCCTTGCGGGTCATCGTCATCGATGTCCCCGGGCACGACCGGATTGCCCTCGTGAACCCCGAAATCGTGAAGCGTTCAGGTGAGCGGCGCGTGGACGAAGGCTGCCTCTCCGTCCCGGGGTTCCGGGGGGAGATCACCCGGTCGGTCAAGGTGGTGGCGAAGGGCATTGACCCCGCGACGGGCAAGGAAGTCCGCATCAAAGCGGAGAATGACCTCCTGGCGCAGGCGCTGGAGCACGAGATCGACCACATTAACGGCATCCTCTACATCGACTATTTGCCGAGCCCTGACGCGCTCATCCCGCTCGAAGACGCTCCCGAGGTGCGGCGGTGATCATCGGCGTCATCGGCGGGGAGCAGGCATCCCCCGACGAGGAGCGCCTCGCGTACGAAGTCGGCCGTGAGATCGGCCGCCGCGGCCACGTGCTGGTGTGCGGCGGCCGCGGCGGGGTCATGCGGGAGGCCTGCCGCGGGGCGCGCGAGGCCGGCGGCCATACGATTGGCATCCTCCCTGGCGAAGACGCCTCTGAGGCGAACGAGTACGTCGAGTTCCCCATCGTTACCGGGATAGGCTTCGCCCGGAACGCCATCATCGCGCGCACGGCCGAGGCCCTCATCGCCATCGGCGGCCGTTACGGCACCCTCTCCGAAATCGCCTTCGCTTTCATCGCCGGCCGCCCCGTGGCAGGGCTGCGGACCTGGGAGCTCCGCACCCCCGACGGCGAGGCTGTGCCCATTGTCCCCTGCGGCTCGCCCGCGGAGGCGCTCGATTACTGCGAGCAGTTCGCGCGACGAAAGGATTGAGCCCATGTTCGGGATCGTTATCGAAGACATAACGGCGCTCGAGGTGCTCGATTCGCGTGGCAACCCGACCGTTCGTGCACGTGTCGTCCTGTCCGACGGGTCGCTCGGCGTGGCCAGCGTGCCTTCGGGCGCCTCCACCGGCGCGCACGAGGCCCATGAGCGCCGCGACGGCGGCCCGCGGTACGGCGGAAAGGGGGTGTTGCGGGCGGTCGAGGCGATCGAGGGCGAGATCGCCGATGAGCTGGAAGGCATGGACCCCTTCGAACAGTGGGCCATCGATGGGGCCCTGCGGGAGCTGGACGGCACACCGAACAAGTCACGCCTGGGCGCCAACGCTACGCTCGCTGTCTCGCTCGCCGTGGCCCGGGCGGCGGCAGAGAGCTTGGGAATGCCCCTTTACCGCTACCTCGGCGGGTCGGACGCACGGGTGCTCCCCGTGCCGATGTTCAACATCCTCAACGGGGGCAAGCACGCGCTCGATTCCACCGACTTCCAGGAATTCATGGTGATGCCCATCGGCCTGCCGAGCTTCCGCGAGGGGCTTCGCGCCGGCGCCGAGATCTACCACGCGCTCAAGGCTATCCTCCACGAGCGGGGGCTGGCGACGTCGGTCGGCGACGAGGGCGGCTTCGCCCCTTCCCTAACTTCGAACGAGGACGCGGTGGAAGTCGTTGTCCAGGCCATCGAGCGGGCGGGGTACCGCCCCGGAGAGGAGGTGGTGCTCGCTCTCGATCCCGCAACGAGCGAGCTGTACCAAGACGGCCGGTACGTGCTCGCTCGCGAAGGACGCGCCCTGGACAGCCAGGGGATGGCCGCGTTGTGGCACGATTGGGTCGGGCGCTACCCCATCGTCTCCATCGAGGATGGGATGGCCGAGGACGATTGGGAGGGCTGGACGATACTCACGCGCGAGCTGGGCGCACGCTGCCAGCTTGTCGGCGATGACCTGCTGGTGACCAACCCGGAGCGTATCCGCCAGGCGATCGACCGCGGTGCAGCAAACGCCCTCTTGGTGAAAGTGAACCAGATCGGGACGCTTACCGAGGCGCTGGAGGCAGTGCGCCTTGCCCACCGGGCCGGCTGGCGGACGATCATCAGCCACCGCTCGGGCGAGACGGAGGATACGTTCATCGCCGACCTCGCCGTGGCGGTCGGTTCGGGCCAAATCAAAACGGGTGCGCCCGCCCGGGGCGAGCGCACCGCCAAGTTCAACCGTCTGCTCGAAATCGAAGCGGAGCTGGGCGGCGGAGCGATCTACGCCGGCCGCGACGCCCTCGCCGTTCGGCGCTAGGACTGCTGCTGCCCTTCGCCGGAGAAGCCGGGGTTCCGCTTCGGAACGAGTACCTTGCGGCGGAAGTAGACGACTTCCTCGCCGCGCTGGTTGTAGCCGCGCGTCTCCACAGTAACGACGCCGCGGTCGGGCTTCGTCTTCGATTCCACCTTGTCGATTACCTTGGTCTCGGCGCGGATGGTGTCGCCGTGGAAGGTCGGGGCCTTGTGCTGGAGGCTTTCGACCTCGAGGTTGGCGATGGCCTTGCCCGAGACGTCCGGGACGCTCATGCCGAGGACGAGCGAGTAGACGAAGTTTCCGACGACCACATTTTTCCCGAACTGGGTCTCCTCTTCCGCGTACCACCGGTCGGAGTGGAGCGGATGGAGGTTCATGGTGAGGGCGCAGAAGAGGTGGTCTTCGGCCTCGGTGATGGTGTGTCCGGGCCAGTGCTTGTAGACGTCGCCGATCTGGAAGTCCTCGAAGTACCGCCCGAACTTCTCCCGTCCATCGTGGACCGTCATTGCTGCACGCCTCCTACACGGGGTAGTCGCGGACGATGTTCCGCGCGATGACGAGTTTCTGGATATCGCTCGTGCCTTCGGCGATGACCATCACGGGCGCGTCACGGTAGTACCGTTCGAGGGGGAGCTCCTTGCTGTAGCCGACGCCGCCGTGGATGCGCATCGCGTCGAGGACGACCTCCTGGCAGATCTCGGTGGCGAAGAGCTTGGCCATGCCCGCTTCGAGGTCGCAACGGAGGCCGGCATCCTTCTTTCGGGCTGCGTCGAAGGTGAGCAGGCGGGCGGCGCGAATCTTCGTTGCCATTTCGGCCAGTCGAATCTGCTGGGCCTGATGTTCGAAGATCGGCTTCCCGAAGGCGACGCGCTTCTGGGCGTAGCGGATGGCGTCGTCGAAGGCGGCCTGCGCTACTCCTACGCCGCGCGCCGCTACGTTGATGCGGCCGACTTCGAGCGCGCTCATCACGTGCTGGAACCCGCGCCCCTCCTCGCCGCCGAGGAGGTTCCGGGCCGGAACGCGGGCGTCGTCGAACGCGAGCTCCGTGGTTTCGACGCCCTTGTAGCCCAGCTTGGGGAGGTTGCGGCCGACGAAGAATCCGGGGGTGTCCTTTTCGACGAGGAAGGCAGAGATCCCGCGGTGGGCCGGCTGCGCGGTGGGGTCGGTCTTGGTGAGGACGAGGTAGACGCCAGCGCGCTGCCCGTTCGTGACCCACATCTTCTGCCCGCGGAGGATGTAGTCGTCCCCGTCGCGTGTGGCAGTGGTCTTGATGGCCTGCGCATCGGAGCCTGCGTCCGGTTCGGTGATACTGAGGGCGGCGCGGATCTCCGGGGCGACCATGCGCGGCAAGAAGCGCTGCTTTTGGTCCTCGGTGCCGAACTCATTGATCGCCCAGGCGACGAGGACGTGGGTGTTGATGATGCCGGCGAGGCTCATCCAGCCGCGAGCGAGTTCGATGCACACCCCTGCGTAGCACTCGAAGGTGAGGCCGAGGCCGCCGTACTCCTCCGGGATCTTGATCCCGAAGAGCCCCATGTCGGCCATGCCCTTCACCATGGGCTCGGGGAAGATGTCTTCGTGCTCGTACTCGGCCACGTGGGGGATGACTTCGCGGTCGACCCAGATGCCGACGTTGGTGACGATCTCCCGGGCTACGGGGTCGAGGATGTCAGCGGCGTAGTCGCGTGCCATCGATGCCCGCCTTTCCTTCAAAGTCCAGAAGTGCCGTTTGGAGGCATTATCCGCCGGCTGGCGGCTCTGGGCATGTCCGCCTACCGGCGTGGTGCGGGAGGGCGACGTTTTGGGGCCCGATTCAGGGCAGGTCCTTGAGGCCGGGCCGCGGCGCCCCGACGAGGATGGCCATGTTCCCGTCAGGGTGCCGGTTTTCGTACATGAGCTGGTGGCACTCGCCCACTTCGTCGAAGGAGAAGACGCGCGACAGGCAGGGGTCGATCTTCCCTTCGCGCACGAGGTCGTTGAAGGCGTACGACTGCTCGTCGTTGGCGAAGTGGGAGCCCTGGAGCCGCTTCTGACGCATCCAGAGGTAGCGCAGGTCCACGTCGGCGTTGTACCCCGTGGTCCCGGCGCATACCACCACCATGCCTCCGGTGTCGCAGACGAACATCGAGGTCGGGATCGTGTCCTGGCCTGGGTGTTCGAAGACGATGCGTGGGTTCTTCCGCTCCCCGATGATGTCCCAAATGGCCTTCCCAAAGGCGCGTGCGCCCGCGGTGAAACGCTCCATCGCCTCCGTGTCCTGCCAGTCGGGGAGCCGGCCCCAGTGGTCGAACTGCTTCCGGTTGATGCAGCCGACCGCACCGAGCCGCTTGCAAAACTCAAACTTCGACTCGCTCGAAACGACGGCGACGGGCCGGCCGCCGGCCAGCTTTACAAGCTGGATGGCCATGGAGCCGAGACCGCCTGCGCCGCCCCAGACGAGGACCACGTCACCTTCGCGGACGGTGTGCGGCGGCCAGCCGAAAAGCATGCGGTAGGCCGTCGCGCCCACGAGCGTCGGAGCAGCTGCCTCTTCCCAGGTGAGGTGTTCGGCCTTCGGCATGCACTGGTGGGCCTGAACGAGCGTGAACTGGGCGAACGATCCCCAGGTGCTCTCGTATCCCCAGATGCGGAACGAGGGGTGGAACATGGGGTCAAGCTCGCCGCTGACGATTTCCGGCGCGTGGACGTCCCACATGCCGCAGTGGATGACCACGCGGTCACCGACCTGCACGTTCTTCACGTTGGAGCCGACCTTGTACACGATGCCGGAGGCGTCGGACCCGCCGATGTGGTGGTCCCACGGCTCGCCCTTCTTCTGCCGGGCGGCGATGACGTCGACTGGGATGCCGAGGCCAGCCCAGACGTTGTTGTAGTTCACGCCGGCTGCCATGACGAAAACGAGGACCTCGTCGGGTCCCGGTTCGGGAACATCGATGATTTCGTGCTGGAACGCCTTGCGCGGCTCGCCGAAGCGGCTCTGGCGAATCACCTGGGCGTGCATCTTCTTCGGCACATAGCCGATGGGCGGAATCTCGCCGATGTCGTAGAGGTCCTTCTTCACCTGCACCAGCATGGCTGCCTCGCTTGTAGGGGATCCGGGCGCGTGAGGAGGAGTGTACGGTCCAAGTAGAGATTCTGGGAATTCCTGCCGGGCTAGGTATCGACGATGGCTATGGACCGTTCCAGGCAGCCGATGGCCAATCCCCGGTGAGGCGGCCCGGCGGCGGGACCGCGCCTTTGTCCGTGCTTCCGAGGCGTGCTATAGTCGGCGCGACCCGAGCGTTCGGGACGATTTTCACAAGCGGCGGCAACGTGCTCGACGTCTACGGTCATATCGCCATCCTGGTCGTCGTCGCTATCGTCTTCCCGCTGGGGGCCCTCGTAACGTCGTGGGCCCTCCAGTTCGTCCGGATCCGGCCGCGGGTGCCCTCCGACCCGGTGAAAGAGGCCACGTACGAATGCGGGATGGTGACGGAGGGCCCGAGCCTTGTGCAGTTCAACTTCCGCTTCTACTACGTCGCCCTCCTCTTTCTCCTCTTCGATGTCGAGCTCGTCTTCCTCTTCCCGTGGGCGGCGGTTTTCGAAGAGGTGGGCACGGTCGGGTTCCTGAAGGTGCTGCTCTTCCTCACCACGTTCGTGGTGGGCGGCCTCTATGCTTGGCGGAAGCGCGCGATGGAGTGGGGATGATGGGCACGCAGTGGTGGACAGGGCACCGGCTCGCTGAGTTGGCCGACCGTCTCGTTCCGGGCTCGGTGGCCCGCGCCGACGATGTCGCTGCCTACCTGAAGCCCCAGTCGCTCGTCGAGACGATGCGTGCCCTTCGGGATAGCGACGAGGGGAACTTCGTCTACCTCGCCAACCTCTGCGCCGCCGACTACTGGACGCGCTTCGAGGTCGTCTACCACATCATGTCGCTGGAGAAGAACCACCTCGCGGTGGCGAAGGTGGAGGTATTCGACCGGGAGAACCCGGTGGTGCCGAGCGTCGTCCCGGTGTGGTACGGCGCCTGGATGCAGGAGTGCGAAGCGTACGACCTCTTCGGCATCCGCTTCGAAGGTCACCCGAAGCTCTACCGGATCTTCCTGTGGGACCGGTTCCCCGGCTGGCCGCTGCGGAAGGATTGGCTTTCGATGCCGGGCGGCTTGCAGCCGGGGCTCAACGAGTTCTCAGGGACGGCGCGCCGCGAACCCCCGCCGGTGAGGGTGGTGGAATGACGGAGATCCGCAGCGAGCCGTTCGTCGTCAACATCGGGCCCCAACACCCCTCCACCCACGGCGTCTTCCGGATCAAGGTGACCGTCGATGGCGAGCGCGTCGTCGACGCCGAGATGGTGACGGGCTATCTCCACCGCTCCATGGAGAAGCTGGCCGAGGAGCGAACCTACACCCAGAACATCCCCTTTACCGACCGGACCGACTACCTCTCGAGCATGTCGAATAACCTGGGTTACTGCCTGGCGGTGGAGAAGCTGGCCGGCATCGAAGTACCCCCGCGCGGGAACGCCATCCGGGTCATTATGGCCGAGCTCCAACGCCTCGCCTCCCACTGCATGGCCATCGGCGCGTTTGCGAACGACACGGGGGCGTGGCAGACCCCCGTGATGTGGACCTTCCGCGAGCGCGAGAAGATCCTCGACCTCTTCGAGATGACGAGCGGCGCGCGCCTGACGTGCAACTACATGCGCATCGGCGGGGTAGCGTTCGATTTGCCGAAGGAGTTCGAGCCGGCGTGCCGAAAGCTGCTGGCCACCTTCCCCTCGTTCATTGATGAGCTCCACGGGCTCCTCAGCGAAAACGAGATCTTCATCGCCCGCACGCGCGGGGTCGCTGTCATTACCCCCGAGCAGGCCATTAATGCGAGCCTGAGCGGTCCGATGCTGCGCGGCTCCGGTGTGGCCTGGGACATCCGCAACGCCGATCCGTACTGCGGCTACGAGCAGTACGACTTCGACATCCCCATCGGGTACAACGGCGACAGCTACGACCGCTTCATCGTGCGGCTCGAGGAGATGCGCCAGAGCGTGCGCATCATCGAACAGGCGCTCGATGGTCTCCCCGGAGGGCCCTACCGCACCGAGGTGCCGCTGGCGCTGCGGCCGCCCAAGGGCGAGGCCTATGCCCGTATCGAGGGGCCGCGGGGCGAACTGGGCTACTACGTCGTGAGCGACGGCGGCCCTGCGCCGTTCCGCTTCCACATTCGGCCGCCGTCCTTCATCAACCTCACGCTGCTCAAGGAGATGACCGTGGGCGGCACCGTGGCCGATGCCATCGTGGCTCTTGGCTCGGTCGACATCGTAGTCGGGGAGATCGATCGGTGACCGCGGCTGCATTCTTGGCGACCGAGCACTGGTGGGACCTGCGGGATCTCTCGAACATCTCGCGCGAGATTCTCGAGTTCCTGCAGCGAATCGGGCCGGACTGGCTCGCCTACGTGGTCTCGCCCCTCATCGGTTTTGTCGCAGCCTTCCTCATCTTCGTCCTGCCCTCGCAGCTCTTCGTGGGCGTCTACGGGGAGCGCCGCCTCATTGGTCGAATGCAGTCCCGTCTGGGGCCGAACCGGGTCGGGAAGTTCGGGCTCCTGCAGCCGATCGCCGATGCCATCAAGCTGATGCAGAAGGAAGCCATTACGCCACGGGGAGCGGACAAGTGGGTGATGTGGACCGCGCCGGTGGTCTTCGTGGCGCCCGCCGTGCTCGTGTGGGCGGTCATTCCCTTCGGGCCGAACATGATCATCGCCGACAGCCCGGTCGGGCTCGTCTACTTCCTCGCCATCACGGCCCTGCCAGTGCTGGCGGCGTTCATGGCCGGCTGGAGCGGGAACAACAAGTACAGCCTCTTCGGGGCGATGCGCGTCGTCGCGATGGCCATCAGTTACGAAGTTGCGCTCGTCCTTGGGCTTTTGGGCGTCGTGCTCTTCACCAGCACGATGTCGCTTCAGGCCATCGTCGAATGGCAGCGGGATCACGACATCTGGCTCGTGTTCCTCCAGCCGCTGGCCTTCATCATCTACTTCATTTCGGCAAGTGCAGAACTGAACCGCACCCCGACCGATATCGCCGAGGCGGAATCGGAGATCGTGGCGGGGTACCTTACCGAGTACTCGGGGATGAAGTGGGGTCTCTTCTACGGCATGGATATCGGCTACGCCCTCGCTGCGGCCGCCTTCGGGTCGACGGTGTTCCTAGGAGGGTGGTCCTTCTTTGGCCTCGAGGAGTGGGTGCCGCCGTGGCTCATCCTGGTGGCGAAGACTCACCTCTTCTACTTCGTGTTCATCTGGACTCGCGGCACGCTTCCGCGATTGCGCATCGATCAGCTCATGGCGCTCGCGTGGAAGTACATGCTGCCCCTTGCGGCGATCAACCTCCTGGTCGTTGCGGCTGAGCGGCTCTGGTGGCACGAAGCCGAGCTCGGTGACGGCATCGTCTACCTCTTCGCCGCTGCGAACATCGCCCTGGCGCTCCTGCTCGTGGTCGGCTGGGCGCGTGTGTTGGGGTACCGGCCCGAACGCGTTCCGACGCGCCCGCGGCTGGTGAAGCACGCCGGGGGCTATGTCGCGCCGGGCGCAGAAACAGGAGGCGGGCGATGATCGAGGGTGCCGGGCCGGCCGCTGCCTTCTGGGGCCTCTCGGCGCTGACGCTCGTAGCAGCGGGAGGTGTCATCGTCTCCCGCAACCTCTTCCACGCCGTCCTCTTCCTCATCGTCGTTTTCCTCGGAATCGCTGGATTCTTCCTCCTCCTTTCGGCCGAATTCCTCGCGATGGCGCAAATCATCATCTACGTAGGTGCGATCGCCGTTCTCATCCTTTTCGCCATCGTCCTTACTCCGCGGGCGAGCCGCGACAACGCCGAGACGCGAATGGCCCCGGCGGCGCTGATAGCTGCGGTGGCAGTCGCAGGGCTGCTCATTCCGGCGATTCTGGATACGGAATGGCGCACGCTCGCTTCGGCGCCGGCGCTGCCGGTGTCGGATCTCGGACGGGAGCTCCTGGGCGTTTGGGTGCTGCCTTTCCAACTCGCCTCCGTGCTTCTCACGGCGGCGCTCGTGGGGGCGGTGATGCTGGTGCGGTCGCCTCGAGAAGAGCAGGAGGAGATCGACGAGGAGGAGCGGGGATGAGCGTCACGCTGGAGCACTTCCTCACCGTCTCCACGCTCCTCTTCGCCCTCGGGCTGTTCGTGGCCCTCAGCAAGCGGAATGCTGTCGCGGTCCTCATGGGCGTCGAGCTGATGCTGAACGCATCGAACCTCGCACTGGTGGCCTTCGCCCGCCTCGCAGAGGCGGCCCTGGCCATCACGGGCCACGTCTTCGTGGTGTTCGTCGTCACTGTTGCCGCGGCCGAAGTGGCCGTTGCCCTGGCGCTTGCGGTCGCGGTCTACCGCACGCGCGAGACCATCGATGTCGACAAAGTCACCTCGCTGAGGGCGTAGCAGGATGTGGGTGCCGTTCATGACCGTCCGCAACGGCTTCATCGCGGAGACGTGGCGCGAACTGTTCGCGGCCGAGGGGCTCTCCGTGCGGGTCGTTCCCCCGGTCGGCTACGGGGAACGGTCCTCGCTCTTCGACGAGCGCACGCTGTACGTGCCCACGGGGAAGGCCCACGTGGCGCGCGAAATCCTGAGGAAGATCTGAGGCCATGGGCGTCTTCCTAGCTGCGGAGCCCTCGGTCCCGGCCACGCCCGAGTGGCTGCTGTGGGCGATCCTCATCCTCCCGGTCGCCTCCTTCGCTGCCATCGCGCTTGGCGTGCGTAAGGTGCCGCGGCTCGCCGGACACCTCACCCAGGGCGCCGTGCTCGCCTCGTTCGCCCTCTCCGTCGTGGCGCTCCTCGATGTCATCGAGGCGGACGGGGGCGTGGCCATCTACCGGCACGAGTGGTTCACCGCCGGACCGCTGATTGTCGAGTTGGGCGTTCGGCTCGACGGTCTCTCGGCGGTGATGCTGGTGGTGGTGACGTCTGTGTCCTTCCTCGTTCAGGTCTACTCCCAGGGGTACATGGCCGGCGACCCGGGGTACGGCCGCTACTACGCCCACATGTCGCTGTTCACGGCGGCGATGCTGGGCCTCGTCCTCGCCGACAACCTGTTCATGGTCTTCGTCTTCTGGGAGCTGGTGGGCCTTGCCAGCTACCTGCTCATCGGCTTCTGGTTCCACCGGCCCAGCGCGGCGGCGGCGGCGAAGAAGGCCTTCATCACCACCCGCATCGGCGACCTCGGTCTCTTGGCGGCGATGCTGCTCATCTGGACGCGGGGGGGCACGTTCGCCATCGACGAGATCCACGAGCTGGCGCTCACGGGTGCCTTGTCCAGCACGACCATCACCCTCTTCGGGCTTGGCATCTTCGCCGGCGCGGCAGGGAAGTCGGCACAGTTCCCGCTCCACGTGTGGTTGCCCGACGCGATGGAGGGCCCCACACCCGTCTCCGCGCTGATCCACGCCGCCACCATGGTTGCGGCCGGCGTCTACCTGGTAGCGCGCTTCTTTCCGGTGTTCGAAGTGTCGGCTGATGCGCGGGACGTGGTGGCGTGGCTCGGCGCGGTGACCGCCATTATGGCGGCGACCATCGCCCTAGTGCAGACCGACCTGAAGCGGGTCCTGGCCTACTCCACGATCAGCCAGCTCGGGTACATGATGCTCGCCTTGGGCGTGCTCGGGTACGTGGCGGCGGTGTTCCACCTGTTTACCCACGCCTTCTTCAAGGCCCTCCTTTTCCTTGGCAGCGGTTCGGTGAACCACGCCACGAACACCTTCGACATGCGGAAGATGGGCGGCCTGCGGAAAGCGATGCCGGTGACGTTCTGGACGTTCCTCATTGGTTCGCTGGCGCTGGCCGGGGTTTTCCCCTTCGCAGGTTTCTGGTCGAAGGACGAAATCCTTCGCGACGCTTGGCACCAGAATCGGACTTTGTGGGCTATCGGCCTCGGAGCGGCCTTCCTCACCGCCTTCTACATGTTCCGGGCCATCTTTCTCACGTTCTTCGGCGAGTACCGGGGCGGGGAGCCCCCGGCTCACGGGCACGACGACGCCCACGGACACCACATCGACCCGTCCCACCCGCACGAATCGCCCCTCATCATGACGGCGCCCTTGATGGTCCTCGCGGTGATGTCTGTCGTCGCCGGCGTGTTCAACATGTCGGGCATCACCGACGGGTTCGGCCGCATCGTGAGCGGGGCCCTGCCCGAAGCGGAGCACCACGCGGCCTCGTTCGAATGGGGCATTGCGCTCAGCTCGCTCGCTGTCGCAGCGGCCGGCATTCTCCTTGCCTGGGCGATCTACCACCGGCGCGTTGTCGCCTCGTCCACCTTGCGGAGCGCGTTCCTCCCCATCGCCCTCGTCCTCGAACAGAAGTACTTCATGGACCACCTGTACGAAGGCTTGCTCGTGCGGCGCCTCTTCTACGGCGGGGTTTGCCGCGCGTTCGAACTCTTCGACCGCTACGTCGTCGATGGCGCCGTCAACGGCACGGGGAGCGCGGCCCGCTGGGCAGGCGACCGCCTGCGGCTGATCCAGACGGGGGAGGCTCAAGCGTACGGAGCGGCAATCGTTGGCGGGGTGGTCGTCATCGTCGTCGCCGTTCTGCTGGCCAACCCATCGTGAGGAGCGCCGAGGAATGGAGCTGACGGTTCTCGTCTTCCTGCCTGCTGCTGCTGCCGTCGCCATCGGGCTGCTTCCCGCCTCCCGTGAGCGGTGGGCGCGGTACGTGGCCCTCGGCGCTTCGTTGGCGGCCCTTGCCCTCTCGCTCTGGCTTTTTGCGCGCTTCGACCGGAACGTCGAGGGCTTCCAGTTCGTGGTGGACGAGCGTTGGATCGACGTTGGGGCCTTCGACCTTCGCTACGCGCTCGGAGTCGACGGCCTGAGCCTTGCGCTGGTGGTGCTCACGACCGTGCTGACGACCGCCGCGGTGCTGGTGTCGTTCAGCATCAGCCACCGGGAGCGGCTCTATTACGCCTGCCTCATGATCCTGGCGACGTCGGTGCTCGGCGTCTTTACGGCTCTCGACGCTCTCCTCTTCTTCCTCTTCTGGGAGCTGGAACTGGCGCCGATGTACCTACTCATCGCCATCTGGGGTTCCGGGCGCAAGGAGTATTCGGCCACGAAGTTCGTGCTCTACACCATCGCCGGGTCTGCCTTCATGCTCCTGGGGATCTTGGTCCTGGCGTTCGGGGCCGAGACGTTCGATATCCGCGCCCTGACGGCGCTAACGGAGAACCCCGATACGGTCGTTCCCCTTCGCTGGGTGTTCCTCTTCCTCCTCATCGGCTTCGCCGTGAAGCTGCCGGTCGTGCCGCTGCACACGTGGCTTCCGGACGCGCACTCCGACGCGCCGACGGCGGTGTCGGTCATGCTCGCGGGCGTGCTCCTGAAGATGGGCGGCTACGGCATCATCCGGTTCTGCATGGGCATGCTTCCCGAGCAGGCCCACGAGTACGCGGTGTGGCTCGCGGCGCTGGCGGTGGTGAGCATCCTCTACGGGGCCTTCGTCACGCTCCGGCAAACGGATGTGAAGCGGCTCATCGCCTACTCCTCGGTGAGCCACATGGGCGTCGTGCTCCTCGGGGTAAGCGCCCTCGGGACGACTGGGCTCCTCGGGGCCTCCTACCAGATGCTCGCCCACGGCCTCATCACGGGGATGCTCTTCGTGATGGTGGGGCAGATGTACGACCGCACCCACACGCGGGAGATTGCGCGCCTGGGCGGGCTTGCGCGTCAGATGCCGCTCATCGCGACGGGGCTCGTGTTCGCTGGAATGGCGAGCCTTGGCCTGCCAGCGCTCGCTGGGTTCATTGCCGAGGTCACGGTCTTCCTCGGAACGTTCGAGCGGTACGAAGCTGCGGTGCTGGCGGCCATCTTCGGGGTCGTGCTGTCCGCTGGGTACATCCTCTGGCTGCTGCAGCGGGTCGTATTCGGACCTGTACGCCACGAATGGGATGAGCTCACGGATCAGCGGCACTGGTGGGAACACTCCGTTACGGCTGGGCTGGCGGCAGCGATCATCCTCCTCGGCGTGTACCCGTCCCTGCTGATGGATCGCATGGAGCCCGCGCTTGCTGCCATCGTCGAGAGGTTGCCGGCATGAAGAGTCTGGATATCGTCGGACCGCAGCTCGCGCTCCTCGTGGCGGCGGGACTCATTCTCGTCATCGACGCCCTCTGGCCGAAGAGCCGTCGGTGGATTCCTTTCGTGGCGCTGGGGGGCACGGTGCTCGCCGCGATGTACACCACCTCATGGGTCGCGCGCGACGAGTACCCTGAGTGGTTCGCAGGAACGTACGTTCTGGACCGGTACGCCGTGTTCTTCCAGTACATCCTCGCCGGTATCGCGGCGCTGGTGGTGCTCGCCTCCATCGATTGGGTACGGAGCGCTCGGCGGAGCGAATCTGAATACTACGCCCTGCTGCTGGTGGTGACGTCGGGCCTCATGTTCCTCGCCGGCGCGCGCGACCTCATCACCATCTTTGTGGCCCTCGAGCTCTCTTCAATTCCCCAGTACGTGCTCGCCGGCTGGGGGAAGGATGAGCGTTCGAGCGAGGCGGGCCTGAAGTACCTGCTGACAGGGGCGATCGCCTCGGCGGTCCTGCTTTACGGGATGGTCCTCCTCTTCGGGTACACGGGCACAACGCACCTTTCGGAAATCGCCGAGTCCCTCCAGGGCGTCGGCGGAGACCAGCGGCCCCTGCTCGTGGCGGCGATGCTCATGGTCGCCGCGGGCTTCGGCTTCAAGATGGCGGTGGTACCGTTCCAGATGTGGGTGCCTGACGTCTACCAGGGGGCGCCCACGCCCGTTGTCGCGTTCCTCTCGGTCGCATCGAAGGCGGCTGGGTTCGCCGTGGCGATGCGCGTCTTCTTCGAGGCGTTCCGAGCCGACTTCCTCGTCGATGACTGGTCGCTCATCTTCGCCGGGCTTGCTGCCGCTTCCATGACGCTGGGCAACGTGATGGCGCTCGTTCAGACCGATATCAAGCGGATGATGGGTTACTCGTCCATCGCGCAGGCGGGGAACTTCCTCGTGGGAGTGGCAGCGGTCTCCGCCGCGGGCGGGGAGTTCACCTTGGGGGCCAGCGCCGTCCTCCTCTTCGTGGCGGCGTATGCCTTCACCAACCTCGGCGCGTTCACCGCGGTCATCGCCATCTCACAGCGAATCGGGAGCGACCGCATCGCCGATTACGCAGGCATGTGGCGACGCGCACCGGCGCTGGCGTTGGCGCTGGGCTTCTGTCTGGTGTCCCTCACGGGCATCCCGCCCACGGCTGGATTCTGGGCGAAGTTGTACGTGTTCAACGCCGCCGTGCGGGCCGATCTCGTCTGGCTGGTAGCCATCGGTGTCCTCAACACCGCTGTCTCGGCCTTCTACTACCTAGGGATCGTGCGCCAGATGTTCCTTGGCGATGCCGAGGGGAAGCCCGGGCTCCGACCAGCGCCGGGGGCAGCCGTGGCGTTGTCCGTGGCGGTGGCAGGCGTCCTCGTTCTGGGCATCCTGCCGACGCCCGTGATCTCGGCCGCCCGAGATGCGGTGGAAATCTTCGCCAGGCAGTGAGGGAGTGGCACCCCGTCGCCCGGTCGAGGTGATCTGGGAACGGGGCGACCCCGCGGAGTTCGGCGTCGACCTCCAGGAGCTGGCAGCACGGGTGCTGGACTGCGAAGGCGCCCCTCGCGCCCAGCGGCTGGTCATCGTCGTAACCGACGACGAGGCGGTCCGGGCGCTCAACCGCGAGTTCCTGGGCATCGACGAGCCGACCGACGTCCTCTCCTTCCCGTACGGAGGCGCGGAGGATTTCCCTGGCACCGAGGAGCTGCCCTTCGGGGAGATCTTCGTGGCCCTTCCTACTGTTGCGCGCCAGGCAGCGGAGTACGGCCTTCCGCCCGCGAAGGAGCTGGAACACGTCGTGGTCCACGGCATCCTCCACCTGTGCGGATACGACCACACCGCCGGTCCGGAGGAGGAGGCGAGGATGCGGGCGAGAGAGGAGCACTATCTCGGTGACCTTGGCCCGGCGCACGGGCATCGAACTCCGTGAGCGGCACATCTGTTCTATACTCTTGCTCGACGCCTCCCCCGCTGAGGTGACCCATTGCTCTACGGGAAATGGCGGCCTCGCTCCTTCGATGAGGTCGTCGGCCAAGACCATGTCGTTCAGACGCTGCGGAACGCGCTCGCGACCGGCCAGGTAGCGCACGCCTACCTGTTCGCTGGGCCTCGGGGCACGGGGAAAACGACGACCGCTCGCATCCTTGCTCGGGCGCTGAATTGCGAGGAGCTGAAGGCCGGCGACCCGTGCAACCGCTGCCCCTCCTGCCGGGCGATCCTTGAGGGACGGGCGCTCGACCTCATCGAGATGGACGCCGCCAGCAACCGCGGCATCGATGACATCCGCGAACTCAGGGACAAGATCGCCTACTCGCCGAGCGACCTTCGCTGCAAGGTGTACCTGCTCGACGAGGTCCACATGCTGACGCAGGGCGCGTTCAACGCCCTCCTGAAGACGCTTGAGGAGCCGCCGCCTCACGCCTTCTTCATCCTCGCCACGACGGAGCTCCATCAGGTCCCGGCCACCATCGTCTCCCGGTGTCAGCGGTTCGATTTCCACCGGGTACCGAACGAGGCCATCGTCGCCCGCCTGCGGTATATCGCCGACCAAGAGGGGTTCGCGCTTTCGGACCAGGGGCTTCTCGCCATCGCAATCCAATCGCGGGGCGGGCTGCGCGATGCCATCACGCTGCTCGAACAGGTGACCGCGCGATTCGGTCCGAAGCCCTCGACGGACGAAGTTCTCGAAGCGCTGGGAATGGTCTACGACCCGCGCGCGGAGGAGCTGGCCTGCGCGGTGCTCGATCGGGACCTAGCCAGGGCGCTCACCATTTCGCGGGATGCAGCCGCGAGCGGGATCGACCTTGCCGCCTTCACGCGCGAAGTGATCGACCTCTTGCGGGACGGCCTTTGGCGGGCAGCCGGCGGAGGCGAGGGGGAGCCCCGCAGCACGGCAGTCGCCGATCGCGCGCGGACGGCCGAGGGCGGCTTGCCGTTCCTCGCCCATGCGGTGGCGGAGCTCGCCCGTGCCGACTTCCGCCTCGACCCCGCAAGCCCCATCCCCCTGGAAGTCGCCGTGGCGGCCGCTAT
>DAOUCS010000029.1:0-3111 GCA_034431815.1 Dehalococcoidia bacterium | reverse complement strand
CTGGGCCGGTGCGACCTCGCCTTCCCCCTGGTGCACGGCACGTACGGCGAGGACGGCACGCTCCAGGGGTTCCTGGAGCTGTGCGGCCTGCCGTACGCAGGTTGCGGCGTTGCCGCGAGCGCCATCGGGATGGACAAGGCGCTCATGAAGCAGCTCTTCGAAGCGAACGGAATCCCCGTGCCGCGGTACGTCGTCGTCAGGGCCTGGGAGGCGGAGGACACGGCGGCGGCCTGCGAGGCGGTGGAGCGGGCCATCGGGTACCCCTGCTTCGTCAAGCCGGAAAACGGCGGCTCCAGCGTAGGCGTCAGCCTCGTCCGCTCCCGAGAGGATTTCCCCGGGGCGTTCCGGGCCGCCTTCGCCTACGGAGAGACGGCCCTCGTCGAAGAGCGCATCGCCGGCCAGGAGGTGGAGTGCTCGCTGCTGGGCGACATCGACCCGCAGGCCAGCATTCCCGGAGAGATCGTCCCCGATCGCGAGTTCTACGACTACGAGAGCAAATACGCCCCCGATTCGAAATCCGAGCTGCACATCCCTGCTCGCATTTCGCCGGCGGTCGCGGAGCGTGTGCGCGAGCTCGCCGTACGAATGTTCCGGGCCATCGGCGGCGAGGGATACGCGCGGGCGGACTTCTTCGTGCGGGGCGAGGAAGTCTTCGCGAACGAGATCAACACGATTCCGGGTTTCACGAACATCAGCATGTTCCCAAAGCTCTGGGAGGCGTCGGGCGTTCCGTACAGCGAGCTCATCACCCGAATCCTCGAGCTGGCGCTCGCGCGCCACGAACGGAGGCGGCGATGATCGTGCGGCGCGGAGGCGGACCCAATCGAAGCTGGCCGCGGCGCATCGTACGGCGGACGCGCCCGGCCGTCGGCCAGCGGCGCCCGCGGACGATCGTCCGCCGAGTACGGACGGAACAGCCTGCGAATCCGCCTGCCCCGCGAGCCCTGCGGCGCTGGGCCGCGGCGGTAGCGGCCACGGCGGCTGCGGGCGCGCTCGCCTGGGGCGGCTGGTGGCTCTGGCATTCGCCCCTGGTGGAGATCGCCGACGTCGAGGTGGTGGGGACGCGCCGGCTTTCAGCCGATGCCATCGCCGATCGGAGCGGGCTCCGCGGCGAGAACATCTTCACCGCCGATCTCGCCGCCGCGCAGGACGCGATCCTCACGCTCCCGCTGGTCGGTGCCGTGCGCATCGAGCGTGCCTGGCCACGGGGGGTCCGCATCCTCGTCGAAGAGCGCGCTCCGTGGGGCACGTGGGAGCAGGCGGGCTTCCGCTACACCATCGACCGCGAGGGCGTCGTCCTCGGGACGATGCCGCCGCCCGATGGGGCGCTCGTCATCCGCAGTTCCCAGTCTGGGACCTTGCGCGTGGGCGACCGGGTCGACCCGGAGGCCGTCCAGGCGGCTGCTGCCCTGGCCGATTTGCTGCCGGGGAAGCTCGGGGTCCGGGTGGCCGAGGTGGCCTTCGAAGCGGGAAAGGGCGTCGTCGTGACGACAGCGGAGGGAACGCGGGCCTACTTCGGCGATTCGAGCGGGCTCGAGTACAAGGTGGCCGTGTGGGCGGCGGTCGCGCGCGAAGCGGCCGAGCGGGGAATTCAGTACTCGGTCATCGACCTGCGCTTCGGCAACCGGCCGGTGGTGCAGTGACGGTGCGAGGAGGACAAGCAATGCGACGACGGAACACGGTAGCAGCCATCGATGTGGGAACGACGAAGGTGGCCGTCATCGTGAGCGACCTCGGCGAGCGCGGGGAGGTCCGCGTGCTGGGCTTCGGGGTGGCACCAGCGAGCGGCCTCTCGAGAGGGGTCATCGACAACATCCAGTCGGCCCGGCAGGCCATCGCCACGGCGGTGGAGAAGGCGGAGCAGTCGTGCGGGATGCGCATCCTGAGCGCCGTCGTGGGGATCTCGGGAGCCCACATCGCCTCGCAGAACAACCGGGGAATCATCGCCATTCCCGACCGCACCCGGCCCATCACGGCCGACGACCGGGCGCGGGTGCTGGAGGCGGCAGGGCAAATCGCGATCCCCACGAACCGGCAGATCCTGCACGTGATTCCGCGGGGGTACTGGGTGGAAGGCACCGACCCGGTGAGCGACCCCGTCGGGATGTACGGGAGCCGCCTCGACGCGGAGACGCACATCATCACCGCTGCGACGTCGGCAGTGCAGAACCTCACCAAGTGTGTCGAAGGTGCGGGCGTCCAGGTGGACGAGGTCATCGTCGAGCCGCTCGCCGCAGCCACCTGCGTGCTCACCGAGCAGGAGCGGCTGCAGGGCGCCGCCGTGGTGGATATCGGCGGGGGCACGACGTCCATCGCCGTCTACGACGAAGGAGCGGTAGCCCATACCGCCTGCCTGCCTATCGCCGGTTCCCACCTGACCCACGACCTCGCGCGGGTGCTGCGCTGCCCCTGGGAGAGTGCGGAGCGGGTGAAGTGCGAACGTGGCGCCGCCTGGGTGATGCCCGACCTCGAGCACGAAACGGTGGAGATCGCGGCCTTCGGGACGCAGTCCCAGAAGGTCGTGCCGCTCCGCCACGTCTGCGAAATCCTCCAGGCCCGCAGCGAGGAGATCCTCGAGATGGTGGCGATCGAGCTGAAGCGGGCCGGCTACTTCGACCGCATCGCCGCGGGACTCGTGCTCACCGGAGGCGGAGCACAGCTGCGCGGGATAGCCGAACTGGCCGAGGCGCGGCTCGGGATTCCCGCACGCGTGGGCCGGCCGGAAGGGTACACGGGGCTGCGCGACCTCATCGGGACGCCGGCCTTCGCCACCGCCATCGGGCTGGCGGAGTTCGCGCTCGCCGAGCGCGAACACGCCGCCGAACCTGCCGTGAGCTTCGAGATGCCCGGGACGGGCATCTTCAAGCGATTGCTGTCGCTGGGGCGGGCGCTCATGCCCCAGTAGACCACGCGAGGGAGGGATGCGTTTCGACGAGTTCCGAAGCCGAGAACGTCACCGCCGATACCACATAGGAGGAGAGCCCATGAGCATCCGCTACGACTCGGACCTGCTGCCCGACATCAAGGTCGTCGGCGTCGGCGGCGGCGGCTGCAACGCCGTGACCCGCATGGTCCGCGCCAAGATTCCGGGCGTCACCTTCGTCGCCTGCA
>DAOUCS010000028.1:0-9849 GCA_034431815.1 Dehalococcoidia bacterium | reverse complement strand
CGGGACCGCTGGCGGGAATCCGGCGGCGCCGGGCCAGGGGGGTGCGAATCCCGGGCAAGGCGGGACCGCTGGCGGGAATCCGGCGGCGCCGGGCCAGGGGGGTGCGAATCCCGGGCAAGGCGGGACCGCTGGCGGGGATCCGGCGGCGCCGGGTAAGGGGGGGAGTAGCGGGGGGAGTGTGTCGTCGCCGGGTCACGGAGGTGCAAATCCCGGGCAGGGTTCGGGCAGCGGAAACCCTGGGCAGGGGAGCGCCGGGCGGGGGCGCTGAACGTCCATCGGCAGCCATTAACCTTTCGCCTGGCTGCGGCGTTATCGCTAGTGCGGAGAGCGGCCGACGCCTATCCTGCGAAAGGAGGGACTTCGGACAAGGACGGGCACCGCCCCAGGGGGCTCGCGTGGCGGAGACGACGCTCAACGACCTCCGCCCTGAATTCGACGAGCGGGCGCTGGTCGAACGGGCGAAGGAAGGGGACCAGCAGGCGCTGGCCCAACTGTACGAACGGTACCTGCACCGTATCTACCGCTACGTCGCCACGCGTGTGTCCCGCCCGGAAGACGCCGAGGACGTGACCGCCACCGTCTTCCTCAAAATGGTGGACTCCCTCGGTCGGTACGAATGGCGGGGGCTCCCCTTCGGAGCGTGGCTCTTCCGCATCGCTCGGAACGAGGTCGTCAGCTTCGTCCGCCGGGCCCGGTACCGCGAGGCTGACCCCCTGGATGAAGCCCTGCGGGATCCAGCACCGAGCGCGGCCGGCGCTCTCGAGGACGCCGAGCGGGTCGCAGCGATGCGGAACGCGGTTGCTCAGTTGCCCCCGGCACAGCGGGAAGTGATCGAACTCCGCTTCTTCGCCGGCCTGAGCGTTGCCGATACGGCCAAGGTGCTCGGCAAGTCCGAAACGAACGTGAAGGTCCTCCAGCACAAAGGCGTCGCCAAACTCCAGCGTCTGCTGGCCGAATGGGAGTAGCGAGGATGGGTCTCTTCCGCAGGCGCGACGCGCGGGCTGAGATGTTCGCTGAGGTCCTCGGCCTCATCGAGGAGGGCCTGGAGCCGGACTTCGTGCTGCCGCTCTACGGGGAGGATGCAGCCTGGCTTCGTCCGATGGTCGAGGCCGCCCTCGCCGCCCGCGCTGCCGCAGCGCGGGAAGAGCCCAGCTTCTACTTCGAGGCCACGTTGAAGCGCCAGGTGCTGGACGCAGCCGTCCGGCGCGCTCGGGCCGCCGAGCGTGCCCCGGCACGGGCTCCCTGGCGCACAGCGCTCGCCGCCTCTGCCGTCCTCACGGCGGCTGCCGGGCTCGGTACCGTCATGGTGGGTGCGGTCACCGCCGACTCAGCCCTTCCCGGCGATTGGAACTACGCCTTCAAGCTTGCGAACGAGCGGGTGGCGTACAGCCTCTCCCGCGGCGAAGGCCGCATCGGCGTTCAGCTCGACGTAACCTACGCGCGCCTCCGCGAAGCCCAGGCGCTAGCCCAACAAGGGCGGGCGTCCGAAGAGGTGCTCCAGCGCATCGAGAATGAGGCCGAGCAGCTCGGCGAGCTGCTCGAATCGAAGCCGATCGACGAGGCGCAGAAGGCCCGGCTCGCCGCGCTCTCCGAGACGGCGGAGGAGGTCGCGAAGTCCCTCACCGCTTCGCGGCCCGAGCTTGCGCCGGTGGTCGAACGGACCGTCAAGAAGGTGAACGACGCCGTGGCCGCCGGCCTGGGCTCGGCAACGCCGGTCGTAACGCCCACGGTCGCCCCGTCTCCTTCGCCCGGCCCGAGTACGACGCCGTCCGCCACGCCGACGCCGGAGACTACGCCTGCGGAAACCCCGTCAGAGGTCACCGGGAGCACGGCCACGAGCGAGGCCCTGGCACCCGAGGCAGAGAGCGAACAGCCGTAGCGGTCGCCCCCTCTTGGACGGCTCAACGAGGGCCGACGGGGTCCCTTCGCAGCTTCCGGCTCGAATGAAGGTAGCTGCGCTCCGATGGTTGTCCCCGAGATGCCGTAGAGGGGCCGGCTGCGGCCGTTGTCCCCTTTGGAAGGGGGTTTGGCGGCCGTCGAGCTTTGCCAGCCCCCGCAGCGGCGAGGCGATGGGACCAGGGGCTTGGGCCCCGGTCGCCCTGATCGGCTCGCCGGCTGCTATTGGGCAGACGTAGGCACCGCGCGGAGGCGGGATTCCGGAAAACACCCGCGCCCACGGGACCTTGGCGGCGCCACGGCACCGGCCGGGGTTCCATCGGCAAGGGTTCCCGACTGCGTCGGGCCTGCGGAGCGGCCGACCTCGGCACCCATGGCCCGAGGTTCGATGCCGTGTGCCGCGCCTCCGCAGGCGCGGCACCGCTTCAGTTCATGACGAGCGTTACGGGCTCGGTGACGTGGATCCAGTACACCCGAAGCTTTAAGAGCGCCTCGAAATCGTTGAGAAAGCGGCTGCGGCCCGGCACGTAGCTCTTCCACTCGCCGGTTTCGTTGTCCCAGTACAGCACCTGCGTGAACTTCCCGGCGATGGGCTGCAGCGCCTCGGCGATGCGCTTGCTCGTCCCCGTGTAGACGAAGTTGTTCCAGCCTGGCGCAAGCTGGACCGTTCGTCCTGGCGGTGGATTCGGGTTCGGCATCTCCACTGTCGACGGGGTCGCTGCCTCCACCCAGTACGCATCGTATCGGCGCACGCTCTGCCACGAAGCGGTGTAGGCGGGCGCCTCGCGGAACACGCGCCGATAGACGCCCATCCCGCCCAGGCCGTTGGGGACGGAGGGGTCCCAGGCGTAGGCGGCGGTCCAATCCGGGGGCAGGTATGCGAGAACGTGGGGTGCCGGCCCGTCCTCCGTGAGGTGGGCAACGTTCGCCCAGCTCCTGCCGACGACCTGCGTCACGGTAGGACCGGGGTCCGGGGTCACGATGCTGATGTCCCGGCCGACCATGCCGAGGTCAGCGTCGGGCCCCGGCCACGGGAGGGTCGGGACCGCCGCTTGCCCCTCCATCGAGAGCGTGACCGTGCGCCCCGGCGCACCGCAGCCTGTCTTTTCGGCGTCGGCGGCGATGCGGATGATGTAGGGGCTGGCCGGGCCGAAGGCGAAGGTGCCGCCCACTCCGCATTCGATGCCGCCGATACGCGCCCGGACCTGAACGCCGGGCCCGATGTCCTTCCAATCGCGGAAGGCGTTCCCCGTCACCAGGGCCGGCACCCTGGCCACGGCGCGGCCCGCGTGGACGATGCCCGAGCCCGCCCAGTTCCCGCCGTGGGGGGCCGGCGGAGCGGGCGAAGCGGTGGAGCGGAGCAGGTCGATGTATTCCCCCGCGGAAAGGCGCGTGTTGCGCGAAATGACGAGCGCGAACGCGCCGCTGACGACCGGCGCCGCGAAGCTCGTCCCCCGCTCGACGACGCGGTACGGCTGCGCGCCGCCCAAGTCCCTGCGCACCGTCGAGGCCAGCCGGTCGCCTGGGGCGGCGAAATCGATGGCGGGACCCCAGGCGGAGTAAGAGGCCCAGCCGCCGGTGGAGGTGTCCATCGCTCCCACGGCGATGACGTTCGGGTACTGGGTGTACGCCGCGGGATAGCCGGGAGCGGGATTCGGCGTCGACCCCCAATTCCCGGCGGCTGCCACGATGATGACACCACGCTGCTGGGCGAACTCGATGGCTGCCCGCAACGCCGGCGTGTCGGCCGTGGTGTCGCCCGGGGCGCTCGACAGGCTGAGGTTGATGACCCGCGCTCCCATGCGGACGGCGTAATCGATGCCCTGCGCCACGTTGAACATGCTTCCCGAGGGCGTTCCCGATGCCCCGCCGCAGTCCAGCACCTTGACGATCATCAGGCGCACGTTCCAGGCGACCCCTGTCACGCCAATGCCGTTGTTCCCCGCCGCCCCGATGATCCCCGCGACGAGCGTCCCGTGCGAATGGGAAGCCGAGGTGAGGGTGCCGTTGTCGTCGGCGACGTTCCCGGTGCGCAGCGAGCTTGTGTACCTGCAGGAGAGCGAGTTGCTGGGGGTGACATCGATGAAGCGGCAGCCGTTGACATCGTCGATGCAGCCGTTGCCGTCGTTGTCGAGGCCGTCCCCCGGTATCTCCAATGGGTTCCGCCAGAGGCGCGGCGCGAGGTCCGGATGCGTGAGATCAGCCCCGGTATCGAGCACCGCTACCACGACCTCCTCGCGCCCCGTGCTCAGGTCCCACGCCTGGGCCGCGCCAATGATGCCCAGGGTGGACGCCTGATTCGCGGGGTAGAGCGGGTCGTTCGGGATGCGGGCGGCGTACACCGTCGCATCGGGCATGGCCGAGCGGACACCCGGACGGCGGGCGAGCGCGCGGGCGTACTGGTCGGCGGTCATCCCGGGAGGGACGGGGAGTTTGGCGAAGCCGCGCTGCTCCAGCGGCGGCGGGTCAGCCTCCGCGGCGTACGCTGCTGCCCGCTCGTACTCCACCACGACGTACGCAGCGGGAGGCCCGGATGGCGGGCCGTCCCCCGCGGCTGGCTCGGCGCTGCCGCCCCCGGCGAGCCAGACTGCCGCGAGGACCGCTGCGGCGAGCCAGGCGAAGCGGACGGTCACAGGCGCGCTCCTTTAAAAGGGTCTTCCAGGCCGCCGAAGCCAGGAAGCGCCGCCCGAGCGGGAGAGAACCGGCGCGCGACCGGCACCGTTTGGACGATGATACTCCCTCCCGGCCGCTCACGGAGCCAGGTGGTGCGGCGGTCGGCAGCGGCTCCTCCGGTACATCGGCGCATCGGCGCTGCCCCCATTCCTGAAACGATCGACCCCTTTCCGCGGTTCCGCTTACAGGAAGACGCGGAGTCGGAGGGACGCTACGAGCCCGATGCACCTGGCATCGCGCCGCTCGGCGTCGGGAAGGGCGTGGGCTCGGGAGCCGGTCGGGTGCCGCGGGCGCGTTCCACGACCACCTGTGCGAGCGCCGCTGCCGCCTGCTCGTTCGCGTATGGTTCGGCAGCGAAGGTTGTGACTACAGCGACAAGATTCCCTTCCCGGAGCACGATGCGGTAGTAGACGGCAGCAACGTTCGAATCTCCGACTGTTCCTTGGCGCACACGCCAGGCGGCGCGCTCCTGGCCCAATTCAACGTGCAGCTGCATCGGTTCCGACCCGGCAGGGTCATCGCCTTGGTCGACGTATTTGGCGAAGGCCGACCTGGCTGCTGCGGGGTTAGGGAAGAGGTACGTTTCGACAGTGGCGTAGTAGCGGCCGAGGAGCACGCCTGCGAGCAAGCCGTCGGGAGCGAATTGGACGCGGTAGCCGCTGTCGTATCCCCACTCGTCGAGCAGCCGGCGGCCTTCCACCGTATCTCGAAAGGGACCGAGCACCAAGTACCCGTCGCGAGCGACGGGGAAGGTGCCTTCGGCATCGACGAGGAGGAACTCGGGCACGTCATCGATGCCGGGAGCGTAGCGGCTGGCGGGCCCTTCCAGAGTCGGCCCATCCGGAACGTCGCCAGTCGGAGAAGGGGCGGGCGTTGGAGCGCTTTCTCCTCCTCTGCAGGAGACAGCAACGAGTGCCGCCAGCAGGAGTGCGAGGGACGTCCGCCTCATGCGCTCATCCTCCCGGCGTTGGAGTGGCCGAAGCCCCGATGGGAGTCGGCACGATCGCCGGCCGCCGGCCGAGCGCCTTGTCGTCGACCATCTTGGCGAGGGCTGTCACCGCGTCGGCCCGCATGAGCGGCTGCGCTCCCCAGGTGGCCACGATGGCGACCATGTTTCCCCGCCGGAGAAGGTACCGGTGGAACACAGCGGGTACCGTGGATTCGGGGACCGTCCCTTGGACGAGCGACCATGCAGCGCCCTCGTTCCCGAGCCGCGGCACCGAGACGCGCTGCGCTCCGGAGGCATCGATACGGTCTGCGAAGTATCGGTATGCCTCCCGCGCTCCCGCACTGCTCTCGAAGAGGTGGATTTCCATGCGGATGTAGTAGCGGCCCGTCAGAACCGCCGTTTGGTAGCCTTCCGGGATGTACCCCGTCTCATACCCTTCAAGGTAGCCCCACTCGCGCAGAAGCTTCTCTCCGCGGTCGGGGTCGTCGAAAGCGCTCGTCCGGCCGTAGGCTGCGGCGTCGAGCGCGAACGTCGCCCGGACGTCGGTAAGGTAGCCCGTCCCGACGTCTTCGAAGACGAGGCTGTACTGGCTGGCCGGCGGGACGAGGCGGGGCTCCGCCGTCGGGTCTTCGTTGAGGATGGCGGACGTGGGCGAGGCCGGAACGGTTCCCGCCGGAGGCGTCTCGGTTCCGTCTCCCCCACAGGCGGATGCTGCGGCCAGTGCGGCGAGGAGACAGGCGAAGGTAGTTCGTCGGAAGATGTTCATGGGCTGCGAAGCTCGTTGGCAGTGTAGGCGCCTACTGGAGTAAGGAGGAAGCGCCTCGTGAATGCGCGGGAAGGAAGGGGGCGGCGGAGGCTGCGGACGAAGCCGAAGGCGACGCCCGACGACGTCGCCTTCGGCATCAACGCCTGCGCCGCCGCCCTGGCGGCCGGCGCGGCGAAGCGTCTCTTCGTGGCAGAAGGCGTCGCGAACCCGCGCGTCGCCGAGCTCGCGGAACAGGCGGCGGCTGTCGGGGTCCCCGTCGAGTACGTCCCGGCCGCACGGCTCGACGAGCTCACCGGCGGCGGCGTTCACCAGGGCGTCCTCGCGCGCATCCGCTCCCTGCCCGAGGCCGACCTCAAGGCAGCCGCCTCTGAGCCGGGCCCCGGAGCAGTGATCCTCCTCGACCGCATCACCGACCCGCAGAACGTCGGCGCCATCCTGCGGACGGCGGTGGCGGTGGGCGTGCGCGCGGTCGTGCTGCCCAAGCGCCGGGGCGCGACCCTCACGCCCGGCGTCCATCGTGCGAGCGCGGGGATGAGCTTCTTCGCGCCGGTCGCGGCGCCCCAGAACCTCGCCCAGACGGTCCGCCTCCTCCAAGCGAACGCGTACTGGGTCGTCGCTGCCGACGCGGAAGCTGGCGCGGCCGACGCGACCCGTTTCGATTGGCCCGCCCGCACGGCCCTCATCCTCGGCAGCGAGGGCGAGGGCGTCTCCCGGCTGCTCCTAGAGATCGCCGATTTCCGCGTCGCGCTCCCCATGCGGCCGCCTGCCGAATCCCTCAACGTGGCTGTGGCCTGCGGGGCGCTCCTCTACCTGTGGCGCCGGCAGTGGCCCGCAGAAGGCTAGCGGTTCGGACGTTCTCGCGGCCGCGAACTGGCTCGTCGACCGGTCGAAGCGGCGATTCGCCCCCGAAGGCTAGGCGCTGTGGACACCTGCGGCCCGAATGGGCGTTCCCAGTTCGCCCAGGATGCCCTCCAAGAGGGCGTAGAGCTCCGGCGTGTAGTGCCCGCCTGTCATCGCGCTCGCGCCGCCGTCGACGGCGAGCACCTGGCCGGTGATGAAGCTCCCGGCGTCGCTGGCGAGGAGCAGGAGGGGACCCTTCAGCTCCTGCGGCTCACCGACTCGATTCATCGCCGCCTGCCCCCGGAAGCGCTCCAAGAACTGGGGGACGGCGAACCACGGAGCGGTCATCTGACTCGGGAACCAGCCGGGTGCGAGGGCGTTCACGCGCACGCCCCGGTCGGCCCAGCTGGCGGCGAGGTTGCGCGTGAGGTTGATGACCGCCGCCTTCGTGGCCTGGTACGCGGGCGGGAAGTGCGACTGGCCGTTTAGCCCGGCGATGGAGGCGACGTTGACGATGGAGCCGCCCCGGCCGTCGGCAAGCATCCGCGCGCCGAACTCGCGGCATCCGTACCACGTCCCGAGGAGGTTCACCCGTACGGTCCGTTCGAACAGCTCATGGGGCACCCGTTCGGGGAAGATCCCCGCCTCGGCCGAGACGCCGGCGTTGTTCACGAGGATGTCGACCCGGCCGAACGCCTCCCATGCTCGGGCGGCGAGGGCCGCCACTTGGGCGGCGTCGGACACGTCGCAGCGCACGGCCAGCGTGCGAACGCCGAAGCGGCCGAGGCTGGCAGCCGTTTCCTCCAGCTTGTCGAGGCTGCGGGCGGCGAGCACGACGTTCGCGCCCGCTTCGGCGAGGGTCTCGGCGAACGTTACCCCGAGGCCGTACGAAGCCCCCGTCACAACCGCGGTTTTGCCCACCAGGCTAAAGAGCGACGAAAGCGACATCGCGACTGCCCCCACGCGTCGTCGTAGGGTGGAGTATGGGCCGAGGGCGGCCGCCCTTCAACGCCGCCAGCGCCGCCAGTCGAAGGGGGCGATGCCGGCCCCGTCCTCCACGAGCTGCCAGATGCTCGCCTCGGCCGCGCCGCCCGCGATCTCGAGGAACCCGATGGTGCCGAGCTGCGGATCCAGGTTGTGAGGGAGCGTAGGAGAGCCCGGATTGACGCAGAGGAGGCCTCCGATCCGCTCCACGGCCTCGACGTGCGTGTCGCCGTAGACGAGAACGTCGATGGGAGCGCCGCCGAATGCCCGCCGCAGCGCCCGTTCGAGGGTGAAATGCGGTGGGATTTCGGGGATGGGCACGCAGTGGAGCATGGCGACGCGCAGGCCGCCGAACTCCAGCAGCCATGCGTCGCGCCACGACGGATGCTCCGGCTGGAGAGGCCGGCCGGCGCCCCCATCGTCGCCGTTGCCGCGCACGGCCCACACCGGCGCGAGGCGGCTCAAGGCTTCGAGCACGCCGGGATCGTGGACGTCACCCGCGTGGAGGATGGCGTCGACGTCCCGGAAGGCGTGGAACACCTGGGGCCAGAGCTCGGGACCCGCTTCGGGGATGTGCGTGTCGGCGATGAGGCCGAGGCGGAGCCGCGCCATGTGCGACAGCCTATCGTGCGCCGGTTGCGTGCCGCGAGCCCTTGCCGGCGGAGGACTTACACGGTACCGTGTAAGACGCGCGCGGGGATACCGATGAGCGAGCAGACGCCGCTCCGAAAGGATGATTGGTCCGCCGAGGCGGTGGCCGCGCTGCGGAGGAGGCTTGGGCTGACCCAGGCCGCCTTCGCGCGCCGCCTGGGCGTTCGCCAGCAGACCGTGAGCGAGTGGGAGACGGGCCGGTACCGCCCGCGGGGCGCGAGCGCCCGGCTGCTCTCGATCCTGGCCGAGGAGGTCGCGCCGTACGATGCGGGCGAGCCGCGCAGCTCGGGCTGAAGCATGGGGCGAGGCCGCGCTCGCCGCGCGCTGGCGGGCGGGTCTTCGCGGCCCGTTGCGGCTGGAGGACGGCCGGGCCCTCCGCGTGATCTTTCCCGGCGTGCCGGGAGGCGGCTCGGGGCCGGATTTCCGCAGCGCCATCCTCGAGGCCGAGGGAGATCTGCTCTGCGGCGACGTCGAGCTCCATCTCCGTGCCAGCGGCTGGCGGGAGCACGGCCACCACCGGAACCCGGCCTACGCGAACGTCGTCCTCCACGTCGTGGCCGAGAACGATACGGGCGCTGCCGCGACGCTCCATGCGTGTGGGCGTGTCGTCCCGGTCCTCGTCGTGCCACCGGAGTCGCCGCAGCCGCTGCCCGGCTTCGCCCCGCCCTGCACCAGCGCCGCTACGGCGGGGCTCGATATCGCCGCGGTTCTCGAACGGCTGGCGCGGCGGCGGCTGCGGGCGAAGGCGGCGGCGCTGGCCCCGCTGGCCGCGAACCGCGGGGCCGGCGAGGCGCTCTGGCGGGCGATGCTCCGCGCCCTTGGGGGCCCTGCTAATGGCGCGGCCTTCTGGCAAGTGGGCGAACGCCTCGGCCTCGCCGCCGCTCGCGAGCTCCTCCACGCCCGAGGCACGGCCGCCCTCGCGGCCGCGCTCGGCCGGGCGGCCGCGGGCCTTCCGCTTCGGCGGTCGGGCGTACGGCCCGCGGCCGCGCCGGCGGCGCGCCTAGTGGGGGCCGCGGCTCTCGCTGCCCGCCTGTGGCCCTCGGCCGATGCGCCCGCCTGGCCCGCTCCCCTGGCGGAGCCCACCCGGCTG